>NZ_BAAGVS010000007.1:0-150341 GCF_054780755.1 Modestobacter lapidis
GATCGCGTGACCGTCTGCCCACAACGGATCACCGCTATTGCCGCCGCCGCCCTTGTCCTGACTTCACTCGACCGCGGAACCAGGTGAGAAAACCTCAATGTCGGCCCGGTAGACGTCGGAGTCAGCACTGGCGGTGCCTACGCACAGACCGATGGCACCTTCACTGCTGGCGGAAAATGCTCGTTTGAGGGCAACCATACCTGGGTCTACTAAGAATCGTGCGGAGCTGAGGAGCATACAATGTCTAGCTTTCTCGCAGCGGCCAACACCACGGCCAACGACGGCAGCTACTGGTGGGTCTGGTTGATCGTGATCGCCGGAATAGTAGGTGTAGCGTACAAGTTTTACATCGACAAGATCAAAAAGAAGTAGTCAGAGTCGTCGACTCGGGGAGGGCGAGGCATTGTGACGTATCTGACCGTGCACGTTGCGGTTCTCGTCCTACTGTCGCTGGCGCACTGGCTAACGGACGCTCGAGCCGTTTCCGGAGAGCGCCTACTGCTCATGCCCTGGATAGCGTCGGCATACATGGCATCGTCCTTGGTCCTTTGGGTGATCATTGGGGCTTCGGCTGTCGTCCAGATTGTTTCGGCGGTGGAACTGCGGTCCACCAATCCGACCCTCGCGACTCTAGGAACTGTCGTTCTTGCTGGACACTTTGCGCTGGCTTATCATGTTAGTCGTAAGATCGAGGGACTTCTGGATCGTCCGCAGTCGGCGATCCAAAAGGTGTTCCGCTTGGTTCGCGTTTGTTATGGCGTAGCCATACTTTTCGCAGCGAGCAGCCTGCGGCGATCTAGCGCTTAATGCTGTCGATTCGAGACTGTGAGTAATCGATCTAGGCGGGCGTCACTCTCTCCACATCGACGGCTCCGGCCGCCCCGCCGACTACTGGGCCCAGGCCGGCAACGGCGCCGTGGTGATGGACTTCAACTACACCTACGCCCAGGGCGGCACCGACCAGTCGCTGGTGCAGACCCGCACCGACCGCCTCGTTCCCGGCGGCGCCGTGCAGACCTACAGCTACGACGGGCTCAACCGGCTCACCCGCGCCCTGGAGACCGTCGGCGGCACCCCGACGTCGCCGATCACCGCGTCGTGGTCCTACTGCTACGACGCCAACGGCAACCGCACCTACGACTCCACCTCCACCGCTCCCACCGTGGCCTGCCCCGGGCAGCCCGGCGGACCCGCCGCGACCTACACCTACGACCCCGCCGACGCCCTGATCGCCCGCGCCGGCACGCCGGCCGGGGCGTTCAGCTACGACGGGAACGGCGCCGAGCTCACCGGAGCCGGGGCGACCACTCGCACCGGCGCGTCCTGGAATCCCCGCGGGCAGCTCACCTCGCTGACCTCCAACGGGACCACGACGCCGTTCAGCTACGCCGGCGAAGGCAACAAGGAACGACTCACCGCCGGTGGCAGCGGCTACCAGAACACCCCACTGGGGGTCACCACCCAGACCGGCACGGGGGCGAGCACGGTGATCCGCGAACCAGGCGGAACCCCCGTCGCCCTGCGCATCGGCGGCGCCAGCTACTACTACATCGCCGACCGGCAGGGCAGCACCATCAGCCTCGTCGACGCCACCGGCGCCGAGGTCAACCACTACTCCTACGACCCCTACGGCAACGCCCGCGCCACAACCGAAACCGTTCCCAACCCCTGGCAGTACATCGGCGGCCAATACGACACCACCACCGGCCTCTACCACCTACAAGCCCGCTACTACGACCCCACCCTCGGCCGTTTCACCCAACCCGACCCCAGCGGCCAAGAAGCCAATGTGTATGCCTACGCGGCGTGTAACTCTGTTAACTCCAGTGACCCAACGGGCCTCGCGCCCAACTGCGGTCTTGCTGCAGCGGCGGGCGGAATCCTGGGAGGACTCGTCGGGGCTGGGCTTGGAGGGTTTGCGTCCGGGGGAAATCCAGTGGGCGCTGCCGTCGGCGCGGTGAAAGGAGCGGTTAGTGGGTATGAAGCGACTTCTGCTGTGTGCAACTCGGATGAATCGGCAGGTGGACGAGTTCTAGACGGAGTCAAGGCCTATTTGAACGTCGATGAACCGTGACCAAGCGCTACATGCCCTTAAGAGAGAGAGAGGAGAAAAATGACTCCCCGATTAGATCTGTTCTTGCGCCTTACTGGCGCCCTGGTTGGCCAGCAGCGACCGCCTACTTCTGGTCGACATCCGGTCCTCGGTTCGACATCCTATTCCTCGTGCTGAGGATTCGCTTGGCGTCGGCCGATCTGGGGTCCTCGTCGAGTTGGAGCCGTGGCGACAGTCAGAATAGGCGTTGCCGCTGACTACTCGAAGCTGGCATACGATACCTGTGTAGATGGATGGCTAGTACCCTAAATGCTGCCCATGGCCCGCCGCGGCAGTGGCCATGGATGCCCGACTCGGAGGAGAGACCGTGGGAGACAGGAACCCTGACTCGACCCCAGCGTCAGACGGAAAGGCGCGGAGGCCTGGCGAAGATCAGATGGTCCAACGTCATGGGAGTGGTTCGACAGCCTTGTGGGTCGCTCGAACTCTGGGCGTTGCGCTGTTCGCCGGTGTGATTGGTTACCTTATCGGGAAATGGTCGACAGCTGGCATCTTCTTCTTCGTGTGGGTCGGATGTGCGGTAGTTCTTCGCGTGTATGCGTTGAGATTGCGACACCGGCACGGTGGTGCATGATGCATGAAGGATTCGATCGGGACCATTCATTCTACGGTCAAGCACAGCGAGATAGTGGTGGACCTGGTGCGAACGGGCTCGGCATGGGTAGAGGCCATAGCCGCGGATTGGCTGATGAAGTCTTTGCCAGCCGGACCGACCAGTCCGGGGCCGCCGACTGGGGGAAGCGGCACGGGTGGGTACGTCCAAACCCCACAAGCCGCGAAGCGGATCGCCTGGAGCGGTTAGTGAAAGGCGCTCCGGTTCGAGTCAGTGATGACCATCATGTCCACCGCCCGATGATCGGCTCATTCAAGGGCGCAGACGCGGGGTTATTCGATGTAGCGCTTACTACTTCTAAGGGCCCGATCTCGGAGTGGGCGTGTACGATCACCGCCACCCCGCCCAATTCCCCCCCGTTTCGGCTTGCTCCAGCTCGAGTTTGGCTGCATAACCCCTTGCGGTGGGGGCGGGTGGAGAGCGGAGATGAGTCCTTCGACGCGCGTTGGCGCGTACTTGTAGGTGACGATCATCGCGCCGAACAGTTGGCTCGGGACCCCGTGGTTCGGCAGTCGCTCCTGAGCACCGACGACGGTGACGAAATCTGGACATCCAGCGGCTTTGTCGTCGCAGTACGGCCAGGAGGGCATCGACCAGAACTGATTGAGCACCACCTGAACCTACTGCATGTGATTTGCCGATCGCTGTCAGTTCTCTAGGCGTGCTTCCAGGGGAGTCACGTGCCTAGCCCGGCGGCAGGACGGTGAACCCGGTGGGGACGGCGCCGTCCGCGTGGTGCAGCCGGATCCCGGCGCCGCCGGGCCGGCTCTCATCCGGAACCGTGAACTGCAATGTCGCCGACCACCGTTCGCCGCGACCGGTGACCGTCCCCAGCGGCACCTCGACGCCGCCCTGCACGAAGGACACCGGGACATCGACCATCGCGGTCTCCTCGTCGGCGCCGGGATAGTCGTTGCAGCCTTCGCGCAGCCATTCGAACTCTGCGGTGACCGGCGTCCCGGGCGGGCCCTCAGTTGGGCTCAGCGTGACCTGGGGACCCACGCAGGCGGCGACGGCGCCGCCGCCCGCGCCGCAGCCGGCCAGCAGCAGCGCCACCAGCCCGGCTCCCAGCGCCCGTCCGCCCATGCGGGCGAGGATGGCCCGGCTCAGCGCTGGAAGTCGATGGTGTGCGGCACGAAGAAGGACAGGTCGTCGGTGATCAGCCCGTCGGACTCGCGGATGCCCAGCCCGGCCGCCTCACCGTCGACGACCCAGGTGCCCAGCACCGGGTGGTGCGGCCCGTCGGGGCCGGCGAAGTCGGGCAGCTCGGCGAGCTGCTGCACCACCCACCCCTCGGCGCCGTACCGGCCGCCGCGGGCAGTGAGCAGCTCCTGCCCGCCCGGGGCGATCAGCTCGACGTTGTTCCCCTCCCGACCCAGCAGGGGCTTGCGGGCGTAGCCGGCCTCGTTCAGCTCGGGCGCGCGGCGGTCGTCGGCGAAGTAGGCGGGCAGCAGCAGCCGGGAGATCACCGGGTCGTGCTCGTAGCGCTGCCACAGCACCGGCAGCAGGCCCTTGTTCGACCAAAGCATCTTCCAGATCGGCTCGACCCAGGTCGTGCCGCCGTCCGGCCGGCGCAGGTCGGCCAGCACCGACGGGCCGTACGGGTCGTCGAGCAGCCACTCCCAGGGGTACAGCTTGAAGACGACGTCGATCCGCCGGCCGTCCGGGTCGTAGAACCGGGCGTCGCCGGTGTCCAGCCCGATCTGCTCGGTGGTGATGATGCTGGCCTCGTAGCCGGCCCGGGTCACCGTCTCGGCGAGGTAGGCGACGGTCATCCAGTCCTCACCGGAGGCGTCGCCCGAGGTCCAGGCCAGATGCACCAGAGGCCGGTGCCCGTGCTCGGACTCCCAGCGGCTGAGCACCCGCTGCCAGGCCGCGACCAGCCGGTCGTCGAGCTGGTTCCACTGGTCGGTGCCCTGGCCGGTCTCCAGGTGCCAGGCCCACTGCACCACCGCGGCCTCGACCAGCGAGGTCGGGGTGTCGGCGTTGAACTCCAGCAATTTCGGCCAGCCGGTGCCGTCCCAGCGCAGGTCGAAGCGCCCGTACACGCTGGGCGGCTCGGCCTCCCAGGTGGCCCGGATGACGTCGCGGGCGTCCCGCGGCACGTGCATGCGGTCCAGCAGCCGGTCGTCGGCGAGCGCGACGTCCCCGGCCTCCACGCAGGCGGCGAACAGCTGATCGGTGGCGTCGGCCAGCTGGTCGATCTCGGTGCCGGGAAAGTCGTAGAAGACGTCCTCGCGCCAGTAGGAGCGAACCTCCCCACCCGGCACGGTCGTCTTGTTGTAGACCAGCCCCTGGCTCTCGATCTCGGCCTCCCAGCCGAGCCGGGCCTTGCCGTACAGCCGCCTCACGAACCGCCCGTCCCGACGCGCCCGCTGCCACCGGTGCCCAGGCCACCGGAGATCCGGGTACCGGAGGAGACCGTGCCGCTGCGCGGCAGGCCGGTGCGGGCCCGGGCCGCGCCGTCGGCGGGGTTCACCCGGGTCGCCGCGCCGGAGTACTGGGACGGGATCTGCTGACCGACGGAGTAGCGGTTCCCGCCGAAGCCCCCCACCAGGAAGAAGAACGGCACGCCACCGATGAAGCCGCCGTTGCGCTCGGCCTCCTCGCACTGCGCGTCGTCGACCACCTGGTCCTGCTCGTCGACGCAGTAGACGCGCTCGGCGTCCACGTCCTCGTTCGCCCCGCCGGCGCCGCAAGCGGCGAGGAAGCCCATCGCCGCGCCGGTCAGGGTGACCGTGCCGACCGCGGCACGTACCCGGTTGCCCCGCGACGTGGACATGTCTGGTCTCCCTGTGGTCAGCCGTCCGACGGGCACATGCTGTCGGACCGGATGCGTCGGCTCCACCCGGCCGGCGGCCCGGGCTCCCTCCAGTGTCGTCCATGCCGGTGACCGGGGGCCGGCGGTGACCCGGCTCCGGGCGCCGGGTGGGGGTGGGGGTTCACAGCTGCGAGGGCGATGATGGCCCTCCGCTCGAGGTGGGGAGGGCCGGATGGCCGCGAACGGACCGCAGCCGGATGCGGCCCCGTGGGGCCCGCCGGGCGCGCCGACGGCCGCCCCGCCGCTCGCGGACCCGCCGACCACCTGGCCGCCGCCCGCCGGCCCACCGCCCACGCCGCCGGGTCGCGGCGGTGCGGGGGAGCGGCCCGGCGGACGGCGGCCGCGGCGCTTGGTGCGGCGGGGGCTGCGCCGGATCGCGAAGCTGGTCGCCGTCCTCGTCGTCGTCCAGGGCCTGGCCATCGCGTCGCTGAACCTCTGGACGCCGGGCACCAGCCGGTTCATGGCCGCCAGCCAGCCGGGCGTCGTCCAGGAGCACGTGTCGATCGACAACGTGTCGCGCAACGTCATCGCCGCGGTGATCTACCACGAGGACCAGCACTTCCCGACCCGGGTGCAGGCCTTCAACTGGGGCGAGTTCGCCGACCGGGTGGACCGCCACCTCCGCGGTCTCCCCGACGAGAGCGGGTCGACCATCCACCAGCAGGTCGCCAAGAACCTGTTCCTCACCGGGGAGATGAGCGGCACCAGGAAGGGCGTGGAGGCGCTGCTGGCGATCGAGCTCGCGGCACTGGTCGACGACGTCCAGCTGCTGGAGATCTACCTCAACGTCGCCCAGTTCGGCCCCGACCTGTACGGCGTCTGCGCCGCGAGCTGGTACTACTTCGACCGGCCGCCGCACGACGTCGAGCAGGGGCAGGCCATCCAGCTCGCCGGGCTGCTGCCCTCCCCGGGCCACGTCGCCCGGGCCGCCGGCGGCGGCATCGAACGCATCGCGGACGGCAACCCGACCAGCTCGTACACGATCGCGAACGCCGAGGCCAAGCTGCCGCGGTGGTTCGCCGCGCACGGCCTGGACCCGGTCTGGGAGCTGGGCATCGAGGGCTACGCCGAGCCGGGGGACGGCGACGGCGACTCCTGCTCGACCATGCCCGCCCAGGTCGCCGACCGGATCGCGCAGGAGGAGCAGGAGAGCTCCGCCGGCTGAGTGGATCCACCCCGCCGTCCCGCAGCGGGCCCTCCCGGGACTCGGTAGGCGGCATGGCCGCTTTGACCCGCTACCGTGCGAGCCGTGCCCGTCGTCGCCCGTCCCGCCCTCGGCTACGCGTTCACCATCGCGGCCGCCGGCCTGCTCGCCGTCAACGGCGCGGTGTCCGCGCTGGCGCTGCAGGCCGGGATCTCGGCGACCCGGCTGACGGCGCTGCGCTGCACGGGGGCGGCGGTCGTGCTCGTCGTGGTGCTGGCCCTCGCGGCGCCTGGACACCTGCGGATCCGCTGGCGGGAGGTGCCGTTCATCGCGGTGTTCGGCATCGCCGGCATCGCGCTGACCCAGTTCCTCTACTACGTCGCCATCGGCCGGCTGCCGATCGGCATCGCGCTGGTGTTCGAGATGACCGCGCCGGTGTTCATCGCGCTCTACGTGTGGCTGGTCCGGCACGAGCGGGTGCGCAGCCGGCTGTGGCTGGCGCTGGTGCTCTCCCTGTCCGGCCTGGTGCTGGTCGCCCAGGTGTGGCAGGGCGGCGGGTCACTGGACCTGCTCGGGGTGGCCGCCGGGCTGGCGGCGGCGCTGTCGCTGGCCACCTACTACCTGATGGGTGAGCGCGGGACCGTCGACCGCCATCCGGTGGCCCTCACCGCGTGGGCCTTCGTCGCAGCCGCGGTGTTCTGGTCGGTGGTCGCGCCCTGGTGGGAGTTCGACATCGGCGTGTTCGGGGAGCGGGTGCCGATCTCGCTGGGCTCGGTGCAGGTGCCGGTGGGCCTGCTGATCGGGTGGGTCGTCGTGCTGGGCGCCGTCGTCCCGTTCTGGGTGTCGCTCGCCGCCCTCCGGCACGTTCCCCCGACGACGGCCGGCATCGTGGCCACGATCGAGCCGGTGTTCGCCTCGGTCGTCGCCTGGCTCTGGCTGGAGCAGGTGCTCACGCCCTGGCAGATCACCGGAGGCGTCGTCGTGCTGGCCGGGATCGTGCTGGCCCAGACCGCCCGCACCCAGGAACCGGCGCTGCCGGAGACGGGCCCCACCTGAGCGGGGCCCGGCACCGGCCGGGCCGACGGCTCAGGCGGGGAGGGCCGCCTCGATGGCGGTGCGGACCTCGGGGGAGTCGGGCTGGGTCCGCGGCCGGAACCGGGCCAGG
Organism: Modestobacter lapidis; assembly: GCF_054780755.1. NCBI lineage: Bacteria > Bacillati > Actinomycetota > Actinomycetes > Geodermatophilales > Geodermatophilaceae > Modestobacter > Modestobacter lapidis. Next base: position 7,857 of record NZ_BAAGVS010000007.1, read on the forward strand.
ACGGCGCCGTCGGCCGCGACCAGGAACTTCTCGAAGTTCCAGGCCACCGGGCCGGCCTCCCCGGCCAGGTCGGGAACCTGGGTGAGCTGCTGGTAGAGCGGGTCGGCGTCCTCGCCGTTGACCTCGACCTTCGCCGTCATCGGGAAGGTGATGCCGTAGGTCGCGGAGCAGAACCCCTCGATCTCCGCCGCGGTGCCCGGCTCCTGCCCGGCGAACTGGTTGCACGGCACGCCGAGCACGGTGAAGCCGCGGTCGGCGTACTCGCGCTGCAGCGCCTCCAGCTGGGTGTACTGCGGGGTCAGTCCGCACCGGCTGGCCACGTTGACGACCAGGGCCACCCGGCCGCCGGTCAGCTCGCCCAGCGTGGTCGCCTCACCCTGCAGGGTGGTGACGGGCAGATCCAGCAGGTCGCTCACGGCAGCTCCTTCGACGGGGACGACGGTCGGGAGCCTCAACCGCTCTGGCCGGGGGGCTGTTCCCCGAGCCCGGACAGGTCGTCGGGGACGTCGACCGCCTGCGACCGCAGCGCCTCCAACGGCACCACGTCCAGGGCGCGGACGTTGGTCGCGGCCAGCACCACCCCGGCCGGCACGCCCGCCCGGAACGCCTCCAGCCAGCGGACGGCGACCACGCACCAGCGGTCGCCGGGCCGCAGCCCCGGGAAGCCGTACGCCGGCCGCGGGGTGACCAGGTCGTTGCCCAGTTCCTGCTGCATCGCCAGGAACTCCGCCGACACCACCGTGCAGACGGTGTGGCTGCCCAGGTCGGACGGGCCGGTGCTGCAGCACCCGTCGCGGTAGAAGCCGGTGAGCGGCTCGGTGCCGCACGGTTCCAGCGGGCCGCCCAGCACGTTGCGTTCGGTCGCGGACTGGTCCGTCACGGTCGCTGCTCCCTCCTCCGTCCCCGACGCCGGGAACGTGTCGATCATGCCGCTCACCGCGGCGCGTCGCGCATCGACGGTCCGGTCATCCGGTCGCGCTCCCTCCGCCGAGCCACCAAGCTGACGCGGTGCGGGTACTCGTGACCGGAGCGTCGGGTTTCGTCGGCAGCCGACTGGGGGTGGCCCTGGAGGCGGCCGGCCACGAGGTGCGGGCGATGACCCGGCACCCCGAGCGGTACTCCGGGGCCGGTACGCCGGTCGCCGGGGACGTCGCCGACGAGGCCTCGCTGCGCTCGGCGCTCGAGGGCTGCACGGCGGCCTACTACCTCGTGCACTCCCTCGACGCCGCCGACTTCCAGGAGCGCGACGCCGCCGCGGCCCGGGCCTTCGCCCGGGCCGCGGCCGGCGCCGGGCTGCGCCGGATCGTCTACCTCGGCGGGCTCGGGGACGACTCCGACGACCTGTCCGCACACCTGCGCAGCCGCCGCCAGGTCGAGCGGCTGCTGGGCGGTGCCGGCGTGCCGGTGACCGTGCTGCGGGCCGGCATCGTGGTCGGCCACGGCGGCGTCTCCTGGGAGATGACCCGCCAGCTGGTCGCGCACCTGCCGGCCATGGTCACCCCGCGCTGGGTGCACACCCGCACCCAGCCGATCGCCGTCGCCGACGTCGTCCGCTACCTGGTCGGGGTGCTGGAGGCCCCGGCGGCCGAGGGCCGGGTGTTCGAGGTCGGCGGCCCCGAGGTGCTCGAGTACCTGAAGATGCTCACCCGGGTCGCGGAGCTGCAGGGCCGGCGGCTGCTCATCATCCCGGTTCCGCTGCTCACCCCCCAGCTGTCCTCGCGCTGGTTGACGCTGGTCACCGACGTGGACCTGCAGACCGGCCGGTCGCTGATCGACTCGATGGCCAACGAGGTGGTGGTCCGGGACGACGCGATCCGCCGCGTCGTCCCGTTCGAGCCGATGAGCTACGACGAGGCGGTGCTCACCGCCCTCGGCGAGCGCGCGCGAGAGCGGCGGGAGGCCCGGAAGAAGCGCACCCCGCGCCGGATCGGCCGGTACGTCGGATGACCCGGCTGCCCGACGCGCTGCGCACCGCGCTCGCCGCCCGCCTGCCCGCCTGGCTGGTCGACAAGGTGCCGCGCGACCACCGGGAGACCGACGCGGCGTTCCGCCGCCGCCGGCGGGTCACCGCGGGGGTGTCGGTGGCCGGGGCCGGGCTGCTGGGGGTGTCGCTGTCGCAGAAGCCGGCGTCCCCGCGGTTCTACGGTCTCACCCTCGCCGTGGCCGGCACCTGGCTGGCCGGCGGCGTCGCCTCGGGGCCGCTGCACCTGGGCTGGATGCGGTCACCGGCCGACACCCTGCGGCGCCCGGTGGTGACCCCGGTGGCCACCGGCGTCGGGGCGTTCGGCGCCTTCTACGCCATCGCGCTGGTGGCCCGGCGGCTGCCGGTCATCGGCCCGGCCATCACCCGGGTGCTGCGCTACGCGCACCAGGGCTCGCCGAGCCTCGTCCTCACCACGACGCTGGCCAACGGCGTCGCGGAGGAGGTCTTCTTCCGCGGGGCGCTGTACGCCGCGGTGGGCGCGCAGCACCCTGTGCTGAAGTCGACGGCGGTCTACGCGCTGGCCACCACCTCGACCCGCAACCCCGCGCTGGTGCTGGCCTCGATCGCGATGGGGCTGCTGTTCGGGCTGCAGCGGCGGGCCACCGGCGGCATCCAGGCCCCGGTGCTCACCCACCTGACCTGGTCGGTGCTGATGCTGCGGTTCCTGCCCCCGCTGTTCGCCGAGCAGCCCTCCATCGACGACCCGAGGCCGCAGGAGCAGGGCTGAAGGGGCCGGCGGCGCGGCTCCCGCGCGCCGGCACCGTGCTCAGGCCGGCCCGGCGGAGCCCGCGGGGTAGTCCTGCAGCGGGACCTCGTCCGCGGCCCACGCGGCGAGCACCGGCGCGACGATCCGCCAGCCCTCCTCGGCCTCGGCGCCGCTGATCGACAGCGTCGGGTCGCCGGTCAGGATCTCCTTGAGCAGCAGCCCGTAGGCGGGCAGCACCTGCGCCGGCGACGTCACCTCCAGCACGTCCCGCTCGAGGTCGAACGGGTCGCCGGCGCCGTTGAGGTTGAGCTCCAGGGCGATCGAGTCCGGCGACAGCCGGAACCGCAGGACATCGGGCTCGGGCTGCTCGTCGACGAACGCCAGGTGCGGCACCGGCCGGAACCGGATGACCACCTCCCGGCGCCCCGAGCCCAGCGCCTTGCCGGTGCGCAGCCGGAACGGCACCCCCGCCCACCGCCAGTTCTCGATGGTGACGGTGAACTCGGCGTAGGTCTCGGTGCCCCGGGCGGGGTCGACGCCGTCCTCGGAGACGTAGTCGGGCAGGTGCCGGCCCTCGACCGTGCCGGCGGTGTACCGGCCGCGGACGCTGCCGGCGCGCACGTCCGCCGGTGGCTGGACGGCACGCAGCACGTCGGCCTTGCGGGCCGGCAGCACCTCGTGGTCGATCGTCCGCGGCGGCTCCATCGCCACCAGCGCCAGGATCTGCAGCAGGTGGTTCTGCAGCATGTCCCGGAGCGCGCCGGCCCGGTCGTAGTAGCCGGCCCGGCCCTCCAGGCCGAGGGTCTCGTCGAAGACGATCTCCACGCTCTCCACGTGCGCGGCGTTCCACACCGGCTCGAACAGCCGATTGGCGAACCGCAGGCCGAGCACGTTCAGCACAGTCTGCTTGGCCAGGAAGTGGTCGATCCGGAAGACCGCGTCCTCCGGCACCAGCTCGCGGAGCACCGCGTTGAGCTCGCGGGCGTCGGCCTCGTCCCGGCCGAACGGCTTCTCCACCACGACGCGGGCCCCGTCCGGCAGGCCCACCTCCGCCAGCGCCCGCAGCGTCGGCAGGAAGATCGTGTTGGGCAGCGCCAGGTAGACCACGGGCGGGCCCACCACCCGGTCCAGCGCCACGCGCAGGTCACCGGCCGAGGTGACGTCGCCGCGGGCGTGCCCGAGCCGGCCGACGAGCTGCTCCCGCACCTGCTCGTCGAGGTCCGGGGCGTGCGCGGTCAGCCGCCGGCGGGCCCAGTCCCGGTACGCCGCGTCGTCCCACTCCTCGCGGCTCACGGCGAGCACCTGCACGTCCTCGTCGAGCGCCCCGGTGCCGTACAGCTGGGCCAGCGACGGCAGCAGCAGCCGGCCGGTCAGGTCGCCGGAACCGCCGAGCACCACGAACGTCGTCACGACCGCCTCCGATCTCCCAGATGCCGTGGTCGAGCGTCGTCCAGTTCTCGATCGCGCTCTCGGTACCCCCTCCGGCGTGCCCGGATCCCGGCGGCGGCAACCACCGTCATCGGATCGTCGTGCTGCGGGCTCAGCCGGCCCAGGCGGCGGTGAAGAAGCCGACCTCCAGCTGCATGGCCCGCCGGTAGGCACCCCGGACGGCAGCGGTGTCGGCTCTGGGGGCGTCGGCGCCGGTTGCGTCCAGCAGGCGTTCCAGCGTGCCGGCCAGCTCCTCGAAGGCGCCGTCGGCGTACGTGTCCACCCACTCGGTGTAGTCGCCGGTGGCCCGGCCGGCGAGCGATCGGCCGAGGTGGGCGTACAGCCGCATGCACGGGACCATGGCCGCACAGGTCACCGCGACCCCGCCCAGCGAGGCCGTGGCCAGCAGGAAGTCGGTGTAGGCCAGCGTCGCCGGGGCCGGGGTCACCGCCGCCAGGTCGATGCCCCAGCGCTCCGCGTAGCCGGCGTGCAGGCGCAGCTCCGCCCGCACCCCGGCCAGCAGATCGGCGAACACGTCGAGGGTCGCCCGGTCGGGGCTGTGCGCCACGCCCAGGGCGTAGCCGCGGGCGAAGGCCTCCAGGAAGAAGGCGTCCTGGGCGACGTACCCGGCGAACCGCTCGCGCGGCAGCGTGCCGTCGGCGATGCCGGTGACGAACGGATGGGCCAGCGCCTCGGCGGCGAGGTCGGCGCTGGCCGCCCACAGCGACGCGGACAGGCTCACGGTGCCACCGCCATGTCCCAGAACGCGATCTCGGCCGCGACCACCTCGGCGAACACCGCCTCGTCGGGCGGGCCGACCCCGTCGGCGGCGGCCGCCAGGTCGGCCACGTAGCCGGCGAAGCCGGGCACCGTCCAGTGCTCGACGAACTCCCGGAGGGCCGGGGCGCCCGGCGCGGCGTACGACCAGGCGTCGAGGTAGCTGCGCTCGACGGTCCACAGCGCGGTCAGCGCGCTGCCGACGCCGGCGGTGTCGAGCCGCCGCAGCAGCGCCGCGTACGCCGCGGTGGCCGGCCGCGGCGCAGCGGCCAGGTCCAGCCCGCGCGCGGCGGCCTGGTCGGCGAACCAGTCCAGCTCGGCCACCAGCGAGACCGCACCGGCGGCCAGCACCGCCTGCGCCGGCCGCGGGGTCCGGGCCAGCAGCCGGGCCTGGCAGGCGAGCAGCTCGGTGACGAACAGCGAGTCCTGCACCAGCCAGGTGTCGAAGGCGCCGTCGGGCAGCGCGCCGTCGCGGACGGCGGCCAGGAACGGGTGCCGGGTGGCGCGCACCCACTCGCCGGCATGGGAGTGCAGCAGGTCGGTCACCGGCACGGGGCGGGCTCCTCGGGATCGTCGGGCAGGGCGGCCAGGTACGCGGCGGCCAGGGTGGGATCACGCATGACGGGCCCCATCACCGCGACGCCGTGCGCGCCGGCAGCGAGGCAGGCCGGGACGTCGTCCGGCAGGACGCCGCCCAGCGCGTAGGCCGGCGGGCCGCCGGCCAGCAGCGCGGCCAGCCCGCCCGGACCGAGGGCGGGTCCGTACCCGGGCTTGGAGGCGGTTTCGTCGAACGGGGAGACCAGCACCCAGTTGCAGCCCTCCTCCCGGGCCCGGGCCACCTCGGCGGCGTCGTGGCAGGAGCGGCCGACCAGCGCCGGCCGGGGGGCGGGGAACGGGTCGGCGGCCGCCAGGTGCACGGCGCCCCGGAGGGCCATTATCGCGATTTCGGCCCCGTCGGGGGCGGGACCGGCGACGACGAGCAGCCCGCCGACCGGCGCGAGCAGCGCCCGCAGCTGCGCGGCCAGCGCGGCGCGCTCGCCGGCGGGCAGGTCCTTCTCCCGCAGCACGACGGCGCGCGCCCCGGCGTCCACGGCTGCCGCCACCGTGCCGACCAGCGGCCCCGCGCACTGGGTCCGGTCGGTGAGCACCAGCAGCCGGGGCAGCCTCACAGCTCGGGCAGCCCCTGCATCGGGGTGGAGGCGGCCGCGGAGAACCGGCGGGGGATCCGCCCGGCGCCGCGGGCCAGCCGGCCGGCCTCCACGGCCTGCCGCATGGCCAGCGCCATCCGCTCGGGCTCGCGGGCCAGGGTGACGGCGGAGGCCAGCAGCACCCCGTCGCAGCCCAGCTCCATCGCCAGCGCGGCGTCGGACGCCGTCCCGATGCCGGCGTCCAGGATCACCGGGACGTCGACCATCTCCCGCAGCAACGCGATGGCGTGCGGGTTGCGGATGCCCAGCCCGCTGCCGATCGGCGCGCCCAGCGGCATGACCGCGGCACACCCGACGTCGGTCAGCCGGCGGCCGACCACCGGGTCGTCGCCGGTGTAGGGCAGCACGGTGAACCCGTCGGCGACCAGCTGCTCGGCGGCGTCCAGCAGCTCGATCGGATCGGGCAGCAGGGTGTGCTCGTCGCCGATCACCTCGAGCTTGACCCAGGAGGTGTCGAACGCCTCGCGGGCGAGCTGGGCGGTGCGCACGGCCTCCCGCGCGGTGGAGCAGCCGGCGGTGTTGGGCAGCAGCCGCACCCCGCAGCGGTCGAGCACCTCCATCATCGCGCCGCTGCTGGAGGCCTCCACCCGGCGCAGCGCCACGGTGACCAGCTGGGTGCCCGAGGCGCGCACCGCCCGTTCCAGCACCTCCAGGCTGGGCGCACCGCCGGTGCCCAGCAGCAGCCGGGAGGTGAACGTCTCCCCACCGAGGGAGAAGGGGTCCGCGGCCTCCTCGCGGGCGAGCGCCGGAGCGAGGGTGGGGGTCAGCGGGTCGGTGGTGGTCATCTCATCAACCTCCTGCGGTGGGGGCGAGCACCTCGACGGCGTCCCCGGCGGCCAGGGCGGTGGCCTCCCAGGAGCTGCGGGGCACGACGCCGCCGTTGACGGCAACCGCCACCCGGCGGTGCCCCTCGGTGCGTTCGGCGACCAGGGCGGCCACGGTCGTCGGGTCGGGGACGTCGGTCGGGACGCCGTTGACGGTCAGCTGCACTGCGCCTCCTGGTGGGGGAACCGGTCGAGGGTGAACGGGGCGGCGAGCTCGGGCAGCGCGCCGGTCACCAGCAGCTCGGTGACCAGGTCGGCGGTGACCGGGGTGAGCAGCGCGCCGTTGCGGTGGTGCCCGGTGGCCAGCACCAGCCCCGGAACGCCGGCAGGGCCGAGCACCGGCGCGTTGTCCGGGGTGCCTGGGCGCCACCGGGCGAGGGTCTCGACCAGTTCCAGCTCGGTCACGCCGGGGACGACCTCGATCGCGTCGCGCAGCAGGTCGTGCACCCCGCCGGCGGTCACCCGGGCGTCGAAGCCGCGGTCCTCCACGGTGGCGCCGACGACCAGCCGGTCGCCGGCGTAGGGCACCAGGTAGACGTGCCGGCCGCGGACCAGCGCCCGCACCGTGCCCTCGAGCAGCCCCGCGGCGCCGGCCAGCCGCAGGATCTGCCCCTTCACCGGCCGCACCGGTACGTCGGGGGCGCCGGGCAGCCGCCCGCCGTGCGCGCCCAGGGCCAGGACGACGGTGCCCGCGGCCAGCGCCGACCCATCGTCCAGCTGCACGCCGGTGGCCCGGCCGCCCTCGACCCGCACCCCGGCGACGCGCCCCCGGACCAGCACCACCCCGGCGGCCGCCGCGGCGGCCAGCAGGCCGGCGTGCACCGCCCGGGGGTCCACCGAGTGGTCGCCGGCCACCTGCAGCGCGCCGCGCAGCCGGGGGGTGAGCGAGGGCTCCCGGCGCCGCGCCTCCCGCGGGGTCAGCCGTTCGACGGCCAGGCCGAGCTCCCGCTGGTAGGCCAGCAGCGCATCCAGGGCCCGCTGGTCGTCGGCGTCGAAGCCGACCACCAGGGTGCCGGCCGTGCGCAGCCCGACCGGCACGCCGCCGGCCTCCTCCAGCTCGGCGGCGAACGCCGGCCAGCGCTGCAGCGAGGCCAGGCACAGCCGTAGCAGCGCCTCCTCGCCGTAGGAGGCCTCGGTGACCGGCGCGAGCATCCCGGCGGCGGCCCGGGACGCCCCGGCGCCGGGGGCGTCGTCCACCACGGTCACCGACAGCCCGCGCTGCGCCGCCCGCCAGGCGATCGACAGCCCGATCAGCCCACCCCCCGCGACGACGACCTCGCGCGCTTTTTCGGGATGAAGCACGCGCGCTTCATCCCGAAAATGCGCGCTGGGGGCGGTCATCGGGAGCCGGCCAGGGCGCGGGCCAGGGCGTCGAGCAGCTCCCGGGTGGCGGCCGCCGGGTCGGGTGCGGCGCTGACCGCCGAGACCACCGCCACCCCGGCGGCGCCGACGGCGACGAGCTCGGCGACCCGGTCGGCGGTCACCCCGCCGATGGCGATGACCGGCACCGCGACGGCGGCGGCCACCGCGCCGATCCGGGCCGCGCCCAGCGCGTCGGGCAGGCCGGTCTTCGTCGTGGTCGGCCAGGCCGGGCCGACCCCCAGGTAGTCCGCGCCCTGGGCGACCAGCGCCGCGGCGCGCTCCGGGTCACGGGCGGTGCCGCCCAGCAGGTGGCCGGGGCCGGCGACCCGGCGGGCGGCGTCCAGCGGCAGGTCCTCGGCGCCCAGGTGGGTGCCGTCGGCGCCCACCGCGAGCGCCACGTCGACGCGGTCGTTGACCAGGCAGGTGGCGCCGGCCGGCGCGCAGATCTCCACCACCCGGCGGGCGAAGTCGTGCAGCACCCGGTCGGTGCAGTCCTTGGCCCGGACCTGCACCACCGGCGCGCCCGCGGACACCGCCGCGGCGACGGCGTCCAGCGCCGCCCGGCCGCCGCGGGCGTCGGTCAGCACGTGCAGCGGGCCCAGCGCCCGGGCGCTCACCGGGCGGCCCGGGAACGGAGCGTGCCGGGCAGGGTCACGACGAGGGTGAGCAGGCCGGCGACGGCGAGGCTGACCAGCGACGCCGACCACCCGTTGGCCGGGTCGATGCCCAGGTCGGCCTGGCGCGCGGCCCACCACGCGGTCCAGCCGGCGCCCGGCCCGGCGAAGGAGGTGGGCAGCGTGAGCTGGTAGGCCACGAAGCCGGCTGCCCACGGCAGCAGCAGCAGCGGCCGGGCCGGCGCGGTGTCCGAGACGTTCCACGCGCCCCTCGGCAGCACGAAGTAGACCAGCACGAACACCGCGACCAGCGGCACGAACACCGCGCCGATGAGGAAGAGGAACGGCTCGTAGGCCGCGACGTCCAGCACCAGGGCCACTCCGGTGGCGACCGTGCCGACCCCCAGCGCGAGCACCCGGCGGTCCAGCCGGGCGACGAGGTTCTGCGCCGACACCGCCGTGGAGTAGACGTTGGCGAAGGCCTCGTCCACCTCCACCACCAGCAGCACCAGGACGGCGAGCAGCCCCAGCGGCACGGCCAGCAGGGCGTCGATGACGTCCAGCCCCGCGCGGCCGTAGGCGACCAGCGCAACCGCGCCGAGGGTGAACATCGCGACGGTGGCCAGGCCGTACCCGACCGTGGCCCCGGCGAAGGCGACCCGGCCGCTGCGCACGTGCCGGGTGTAGTCGGCCACCAGCGGGAACCAGGAGACCGGCAGGGCGATGACGACGTCGGCCGCCGTCCAGAACGACGTCGCGACCCCGTCGGTGACCGGCGGCAGCGGCTCGGCGAGCACCTGGACGAAGAGGTAGGCGACCGCGGCGAGCGCCAGCCACACGGCGTAGCGGGCCAGCAGCCGGACGACGCCCAGCGGCCGCAGCGCCATCAGCGTGGCCAGCACGCCGGCGCCGAGAACGAACGGCCAGCGCGGCGCGTCCAGCGCCCGGGAGGCCGCCTCGGCGATGATCACGATCTCGAACGTCGCCCAGCCGGTGCACTGCACCAGGTTCAACACGGTGGGCAGCGCCGAGCCGTGCCGGCCGAGCAGCCCGCGCAGCAGCACCATCCCCGGAACCCCCTCCCGGGCGCCGGCGGCCGCGCCCAGGCCCAGCAGCAGCGAGCCGATCACCGCGCCGACGGTGATCGCCGCGACCGTGACGCCCAGCGACCGGTCGGGCAGGACGACGAAGGTCGCCGCGACCGGGAGCAGCAGGCTGATCCCGAGGTTGCCCCACAGGCCCAGGGAATCGCGCAGGCCCAGGGTGCGCGCCGGCGCCTGGTCCAGGGTGATCGGCGCGTCGGCGCCGGTGGGTGCGGCTGTGCTGCTGCTCATGATCGCTCCCTACGCCGGCATTACCCGGACAGGTTCCAGCGGTCGGCGGCGCTGTCAGCCGCCCTCTCAGCCCGGTGACCCGAGCTCCCGCACACGTGCGTCGCCGACTCTAGGTCCTGGCCGGTCGACCGTGCACGGCGGCCCGCCGCCGACGCTCCCGCCCGCGCGCCGGCCGTGGCAGGGTGCCCCCGTGACCCCCGACACCTCTTCCGGGCCCGAGGTGCTGTGGCGGCCGACGCCGGAGTCGATCACCGCCAGCCGGCTCGGCCGGTTCGCCGCCTGGGTCGGCGGGCGCCGGGGCCTGGACCTCGGCAGCCCGCCCGACTACAACGCGGTCTGGCGCTGGTCGGTCGAGCACCTGGACCAGTTCTGGGCCGACCTCGCGACCTGGACCGACGTGCTCCCCGACGTCCCCGACGACCGGGTGCTGACCCGCCGCGGGATGCCCGGCGCCGCATGGTTCCCCGGCAGCACGCTGAACTACGCCGAGCAGGCGCTGCGGCACGCGACCGACGCCCGTCCCGCGCTGATCGCGGTGGCCGAGCGTTGCGCATCGAACAGCGGCGAGCCGGTGGAGATCGGCTGGGCCACGCTGCGCGGGCAGGTCGGCGCCTTCGCCGGCACGCTGCGCCGGCTGGGCGTGCAGCGCGGCGACCGGGTGGCCGGCTACCTGCCCAACGTGCCCGAGGCGGTGGTCGCCTTCCTCGGCGCCGCCTCGATCGGCGCCGTCTGGTCGTCGGTCGCGCCCGATTTCGGCACCCGCAGCGTGCTGGACCGCTTCGCCCAGATCGAGCCGGTGGTGCTGGTCGCCGTCGACGGCTACCGGTGGGGCGGCAGGCCGCACGACCGGCGGGACGTCGTCGCGGAGCTGCGGGCCGCGCTGCCCAGCGTGCGGACGACGATCGCCGTCCCGAGGCTGTTCCCGGAGGAGATCCCCGACGGCGCGCTGCCGTGGGCCCAGGCGGTCGCCGACAGCTGCGACCCGGAGTTCGAGCCGCTGCCCTTCGACCATCCGCTGTGGATCGTCTACTCCTCGGGCACCACCGGGCTGCCCAAGGGCATCGTGCACGGGCACGGCGGGATCGTGCTCGAGCAGCGCAAGCAGGCCGACCTGCATCTCGACGTCGGGCCCGGCGACCGCTTCTACTGGTACGCCTCCACCGCCTGGATCATGTGGAACATCGCCACCTCGGCGCTGCTGACCGGCGCCACCGTGGTCGTGTACGACGGCGCCCCGGCGTACCCGGCCGTGGACGCGCAGTTCGCCCTCGCCGCCCGTGTCGGCGTCACCTACCTGGGCACCAGCGCCGGCTACCTGTCCGCCTGCGAGAAGGCCGGGGTCCGGCCCGGCGACACCCACGACCTGTCGGTGCTGCGGGGCATCGGCTCCACCGGGTCGCCGCTGCCGGCCTCGACCTACCGCTGGGTGTACGACGCGGTCGCCCCGGACGTCCTGCTCGGCTCGCTGTCCGGGGGGACCGACGTCGCCACCGGGTTCATCGGCAGCTCGCCGCTGCTGCCGGTCACCGCCGGCGAGCTGCAGCGGCCGATGCTCGGCGTGGCCGCCGCCGCCTGGGACACCCACGGCCGGCCGGTGGTCGGTGAGCTCGGCGAGCTGGTGGTCACCGAGCCGATGCCGTCGATGCCGCTGCACTTCTGGAACGACCCCGACGGCGCCCGGTACCGCGAGGCCTACTTCGAGACCTGGCCCGGGGTGTGGCGGCACGGCGACTGGCTGGAGGTCACCGGGCGCGGCACCTGCCTGATCACCGGCCGGTCGGACGCCACGCTCAACCGCGGCGGCGTCCGGCTGGGCACGGCGGACATCTACGCCGCGGTCGAGGCGATCCCGGCCGTCGTCGACTGCGTGGTGCTCGGTGTCGAGCAGCCCGAGGGCGGCTACTGGATGCCGTTGTTCGTGCAGCTGGCGCCGGGGTACGAGCTCACCGACGCGCTGGTCGCCGAGATCCGTGCGGCGATCCGGGCGAACGCCAGCCCGCGGCACGTTCCCGACGAGGTCGTCGCCGTACCCGGCGTGCCGCACACCCGCACCGGCAAGCGGCTGGAGGTGCCGCTCAAGCGGCTGTTCCAGGGCGTGCCGGCGGAGAAGGCGCTGAACCCCGGTGCGGTGGACGACGCCGCGGTGGTCGCCCACTACGTCCGGCTGGCCCGGGAACGGACGCCGGGCCCGTGAAGGGCCGGTCCGGCGCGGACGGCGACGCCGACGTCGCCGTTCGCCGCCGCCAGGTGGCCGCCGCGATCAACGCCGTCGTGACCCCGATCGAGCCGCCGCTGCCGCACGCCGCGGACGGGCCGCTGGCCGGCGTGCGGGTGGGCGTCAAGGACAACATCGACACCGCCGGGGTGCGCACCACCTGCGGGTCGGCGTTCTTCTCCCAGCGGGTGCCCGATGCCGATGCGGTGGTGGTCACCCGGCTGGTCGAGGCCGGCGCCCAGGTGGTGGCCAAGCTGAACCTTTCCGAGTTCGGGGTGGGCATGACCTCGCAGAACTCGGCGTCCGGGCCCTGCCGGAACCCCTGGGACCTCGGCCGCATCCCCGGCGGGTCCAGCGGTGGTGCGGGGGCGGCGGTCGCCGCCGGGCTGGTCGACCTGGCGCTGGGCACCGACACCGGCGGGTCGGTGCGGCTGCCGGCGGCCGCCTGCGGGGTCACCGGGCTGCGGCCGGGGCTGGGCACCGTGCCCGACGCGGGCACCTTCCCGATGTGCGAGCTGGTCGACACGGTGGGGCCGCTGGCCCGCACGGTGGAGCTGGTCGCCCGGGCGTTCGCCGTCCTGGCCGGCCGGGCGGTGCGCGAGCCCTCGCCGGCTCCGCCCCGCCGGATCGGGCTGCCCCTGCCCGCGGCCGACGAGGTGGACGACGGCGTCGCGGCGGTGGTCGAGCGGGCCGCCCGGGTGTTCGCCGACGCCGGGTCGGAGCTGGTGCCGGTGGAGGTTCCGGGGCTCGGTGCGGCGCAGAGCGTGCTCTACACGATCATCTACGCGGGGCTGCCCGACGTGCACCGGGAGCGGCTGCAGCACCCGGAGCTCTTCCACCCCGACACGCTCACCCGGGTGCTGCTGGGCAGCGGGCTGACCGACGGCCACCGCGACGAGGCGATGGCCGCGCGGGCCGAGTACCAGCAGGCCATGGAGGAGGTCTTCGACTCCGTCGACGTGCTGCTGACCCCCACCCTGCCGGTCGACGTCCCCCGGATCGACGCCGACGGGGACGTGCTGGCCCTCACCCGGCGGCTCGCTTCGTCCACCGCCCCCTGGTCGCTGCACGCCGGCCCGACCCTGGCCCTGCCCGTCGGCCGGCATCCCGTCTCGGGCATGCCGGTGGGCGCGCAGCTCACCGCGGCGGTCGGCGGGGAGAACCTGCTGCTGGACGCCGGCGCCTTCTTCCAGGCCCGCACCTGCTGGCACCAGGCCCGGCCGCCCTGCTCGGTGGACTGAGCCCCCGCCCTCCCCGACGATCATGGAGCTGGGGGGTGGACGCGCCGTCCCGCGTCGGCGTGTCGCTCCCGAGGCGCCATGATCGTCGAGAGGCGGGGCCTCAGCGGGGGAGCAGGCGGGGGAGGGCAGCGGCCAGCAGCAGCGACAGGACGGCGACCGCCGCCAGCCCGCCGAGCGCGTAGCCGGCGAACACCGCCAGCGCGGCCAGCTCGACGCCGACCCCGGACACCGAGGTCACCGTCGCCCGGGCCGGCCCCTCGATCGCCGCCTGCAACCGGCTCTCGGCGACCACCAGCACCAGCCGGTAGAGCGCGTACCCGACGGCGACGGCGACCAGCCCGGCCGCCGCGGCCAGCGCTGCGGCGACGACGAGCGCGGCCCCCGAGCAGCCCAGCGCGACGGTCAGCGTGCGTGGCCGCCACGCCGTCGCCCGGCCACCGAGGGCCGCCCCGGCGGCGCCGGCGAGCGGGATCCCGAGCACGGCCAGCGGGGTGACCGCCACGGGGACGCCCCAGTCGCGGGCCAGCAGCGGGAAGTACTCCTCCACCGCGTCCAGCCCGCCGAGCAGCACGACCAGCAGCACCGCCGCCCGCACTGCCGGGCGGTGCACCGCCTCGGTGACCCCGCTGCGCAGCACCGCCCACCAGCCCGGCTCGTCGTCCGGGCCGGTCGCCGGTGGGCGGGGCGCCTCGGGCAGCCGGGCGGCCAGGCCGGCGGCGACCAGGCAGCCGGCCACGCTCGCCCAGCCCACCAGGGGGAAGCCGCCCAGGGCGTACAGGCCCGCGGCCAGCAGCGCGGTGGGCAGCTGGGACAGCAGCTCCATGGCGCTGACCCAGCCGTAGACCCGGCCGAACTGGTCGGCGGCCCCCGCGGCGGCCAGGCCGTCGTGCAGCAGGGCCTCCAGCGCGCCGGACACCAGCGCGGCACCCAGCGCCCAGACGACGAAGCCGGCCGCGAAGCCGGGCGTCCCGGGCCACGCCGTCCACAGCACGTAGGCCAGCGCCTGCAGCACTCCGGCGGCGACCAGGGCGGCGCGCCGGGAGAAGCGGTCGGCCAGCGCGCCCGAGGGCACCTCGGCCAGCACCGCGGTGACCGACCAGAGCGCGAGCAGCGCGGAGACGTCGGCGTCGCTCAGCCCGGTGCCGGCGAACAGCAGGGCGTACAGCGGGTAGAGCGGCACGACGTCGGCGACCAGCGTCCACACCACCGTGCGGCGGGCCAGCGTCCGGGCGGCGGGCGGCAGTGCGTGGGTCCGGTGGGTGCATCAATCAGGAGGCATGCCGGGACGGTAGTCCGCCGACCGCGCCGGCGCAGCCGACATTCCCCGCGGTGCTCAGAACGTGTGGTGCACGGCCTCGACGTTGTTCCCGTCCGGGTCGCGGAGGAAGACGGCGTAGTAGCCGGGGTGGTACTCCGGCCAGACGCGGGGGGCGTGCAGCACCTCGGCGCCGGCGGCGAGGGCAGCGGTGTGGACGGCGTCGACCGCCTCCCGGGACGGCGCGGTGAGGGCCAGGTGGACGGGCCGGGACCCGGGCGCCTCCCGCGGCGCCAGCCACAGGTCGGGGAAGCCCTCGGGCCCGCAGAGGCCGACGACGTCGCCGGCCGGGGTCTCGTGGCGCACGGCCTCGCGCAGGCCGACCGCGGCGAAGACCTGGCAGTAGAAGGTGGTGGCGGCCCCGACATCGGCGGCCTGCAGGCCCAGGTGATCCAGCACGATCGCGAACCTAGCGTGGGGCGCCGGTGTCCGGGAGGTCTATCCGCCCCCGGAGCGAGGAGCGCGGATGACCACGGTGGTGCCCTGGGGGCTGGGTGTGGCGGTGATGTCGGCGAACGCGCTCATCAGCGTCGAGCCGCGGCCGCGGTCCATGCTGGGCACCCGCTCGCGCCACTGCCCGTAGTCGCGCACGGTGATGGTGACCGAGCCGGGATCGATCTCGGCGCTCACGTCGAAGAACGGCTCGGTCGGGTCCTGCGCGTGCTCGATGGCGTTGGTCGCCGCCTCGCAGGCCGCGAGCAGCAGGTCGTAGGCCTGGTCCTCGTCGAGACCGGCGGAGTCGAGCAGCCGGCGCAGCGCCCGGCGCAGCGCCGCGATGGTCTGCGGCGCGGAGGTGAAGCGCCACCGTTCGCGCAGCGCGGTCTCCTCGGCCGCCGCGGGCGGCGGCACCGCGACGGGGCCGGCGGCCTCCGCCGGGCGGCTCGTCGGCACCAGCGACCGCACGTCCGGCGAGGGCACCACCGGCACGGTCGCCGACGCGGCCCGGCCGGCGGAGGGGGCGGTGCCGGGCGCACCTCCGGTGGCCCGGTTCCGCGCGGCGCGCTCGACGGCGACCCGCACCCGGGCGACCAGTTCGGCGGCCCGGAACGGCTTGGCCAGGTAGTCGTCGACGCCGGCGTCGAAGCCCTCGACGGCGGCCTCCTGACCGGCCCGGGCGGTGAGCATGATGACCTGCACGGCCCGGGTGGCCGGGTCGGCCCGGAGCCGCCGCAGCAGTTCGAACCCGTCGACCCGCGGCATCATCACATCGGTCACCACGACGTCGGGCACCTCGACGGCGACGGCCTCGAGCGCCTCCGCGCCGTTGGCCACGGCGCGCACGGTGCAGGTCAGGGCCAGCAGGCGGGTGACGTAGCCGCGCATGTCGGCGTTGTCGTCGACCACGAGCACCGTCGGTGCGCCCGGGACGGCCACGGGGTCCTGCTGCACCGCGACGTCGGTCTCCCAGGCATCGGCGGTGCCCAGCGCCGCTGCCGACGGCGTGACCGGCTCGGCCGCCGGCGCGTCGGGCCGGCCGAACGGCACGGTGACGGTGAACGTGCTGCCCCGGCCGGCCACGCTGGTCACCGAGACCGCACCGCCGTGCAGGGCGACGAGCTCGCGCACCAGGGCCAGGCCGATACCGGTGCCCTCGCGGTTGCGCGCCGCCGAACCCGGGACCCGGTGGAACCGTTCGAAGACCCGGGGCAGCTCGTCGGTGGGGATGCCGATGCCGGTGTCGGCGACGGTCAGGGCGATGTCGTCGCCGGCGGCCCGCAGGCTGACCGCGATGCTGCCCACGAAGGTGTACTTCACCGCGTTGGACAGCAGGTTGAGGACGATCTTCTCCCACAGCCGCGGATCGACGTACGCGGGCCGGCCCAGCGGCGGGCAGTCGACGGTGAGCTGCAGCCCGGCGCGTTCGGCCGCGGCCCGCAGCACCCCGGCGAGGTCGGCGGTGAACGCTGCGACGTCGGTCTCCACCCGGACGGCGCTGGCCCGGCCGGCCTCGATGCCGGCGAAGTCCATCAGGTCGTTGACCAGTCGCTGCAGGCGCTGGCCGTTGCGCATGGCGAGGGTCAGCTGCTCGCGGACGGCGAGGGCCAGCGGCTCGGCCGGGTCGTCGAGCACGTCGCTGATCGGGCCCAGCAGCAGCGTCAGCGGGGTGCGCAGCTCGTGGCTCACGTCGGAGAAGAACGCCGTCTTCGCCCGGTCGAGCTCGGCCAGCGACTCCGCCCGGCGCCGCTCGGCCTCGAAGGCCCGGGCGTTGGCCAGCGCACCGGCGAGCTGGGCGGCCAGCAGCTCGTGGAACGTCCGGTACCCGTCGTCCAGCGCCCGGTTGGGGCTGACCGCGGCGAGCAGCACGCCGATCGGCTCGTCGCCGGCGGTCACCGGCAGCACGACGGCGTCCCGGACGACGTCGTCCCAGACCCCGCCGCGCAGCTGCAGCGACGTCACGTCGCGGGGCAGCTCGTCGGCGGTGGCGCAGGCGGCGGGGAGGAGGTCGGCGGGACAGCCGACGGTGTGCACCCGGTGCAGCCGGCGGTCCGCCCCGTCGAGCAGGTACACCGCGGCGAAGGGGACGTCGAGAGGGTCGGTGGCCAGCGCGGCGCCGAGGGCGGCCACCACCGCGCGCTCGTTCCCCAGCCGGCCGCCGGCGACCGACAGGTCGTGCAGCAGTTGCTGCCGGCGGTCGCCGAGGACCTCGCCGGTGGATTCGGTGAGCACCGCGTGCATGCCCGCGACCTGCCCGTCGTCGCCGTAGGCGGGGGCGTGGGAGACGGTGAAGTAGGTTTCCTCGCGGTACCCGGCGCGCTCGAGCAGCAGCGGCAAGCGGGGCAGCCAGGACGTCTGCCGGTCGTGGATCGCGGCGTCGACCGGGCCGGCCAGGACGGCCCAGCCCTCGGCCAGGGTGACCCGGATGTCCTCGCCGATCGCCGGGTGCTTCGCGCCGATGCAGGGGGCGTAGGCGTCGTTGTAGAACTGCCGGTACTCCGGGCCCCAGGTCAGCACCATGGGGAAGCGCGAGGCGAGCACCGTGCGAACGGCGAAGCGCAGGCCCATCGGCCAGGTCGGGACCGGCCCGAGGGGCGTGGCGGCCCAGTCCAGCTCGGCCATCAGCCGGCCGCACTCCCCGCCGTCGGCGAACAGGGACGGGTCCGGGGGCTCGGGGGCCACACACACCTCCTGCCGCGGGACCAGGGAGAACGGGGACCGCCCTGGCTTCGGCGGTGAGGCGCAGGACACGGGCCCGCCGTGATCGGCGCGCCCCTGCGTGCACGGTACCGGCCGGGCGTGGCCGGGGCGCACACGAGGCCGCGTTGGCCGCGTCCGCCGGCGGCGGCTTGGATGGGGGCAGTGCCGCCGGGAGAGCCCCGGCGCCGAGCCCGAGGAGCGCACCCGTGGCAGACCTCACCCGCCCCGACGTCGAACCCCCCACCGGCCCCGCGCCCGACGACCTCGTCATCGACGAGCTGGTGGTCGGCGACGGCCCCGAGGCCACCCGCGGCAGCCTGGTGCAGGCCCACTACGTCGGCGTCACCCACGACGGCGGCGAGCAGTTCGACGCCTCCTGGGACCGCGGCGAGCCGCTGGAGTTCCAGCTGGGCGTGGGCATGGTCATCCAGGGCTGGGACGAGGGCATCGAGGGCATGAAGGTCGGCGGCCGGCGCCGGCTCACCATCCCCGCGCACAAGGCCTACGGCGAGCGTGGCGCCGGCGGCGTGATCAAGCCCGGCGCCACGCTGGTCTTCGTCGTCGACCTGGTCGGGGTGCGCTGAGCCGAGCGGAGCGGGGCCGGTGGGGAATGCCCGCCGGTCACCCTCCGTTGCCGCCGGTCATGCAGGTCGAGGTGTGGTCCGACGTCGTGTGCCCGTGGTGCTACATCGGCAAGCGCCGGCTGGAGGCCGCCCTGTCGCGGTTCCCGCACGCCGCCGGCGTCGAGGTGGTCTGGCGGTCCTTCCAGCTCGACCCCGGCGTCCCCGAGGGGCAGACGCACCCCACGCTCCCCGGGCTCGCCGCCAAGTACGGCCGCAGCGTCGAGGAGATGCGGAGCCAGCTCGCGCACGTCGAGGGCATCGCCGCCGAGGAGGGCCTGCGCTACGACCTCGCCACTGGCGTCAGCGGCAACACCCTGCTCGCCCACCAGCTGATCCACCTGGCCGCCGAGCGTGGGCTGGCCGGGGTGGTCAAGGAGCGGTTGCTGCACGCCCACTTCGAGGAGCAGCGGTCGGTCTTCGACGTCGACGCGCTGGTGGCGCTCGGCGCGGAGGCCGGGCTGGACGCCGGTGAGGCGCGCGCCGCGCTCACCGACCGCCGGTACGCCCCGGCCGTCGCCGAGGACGTCGCCACCGCCCGCACCCTGGGGGCGACCGGGGTGCCGTTCTTCGTCGTCGACCGCACCTACGGCGTCGCCGGGGCGCAGCCGGTCGAGGTGCTCCTGGAGCTGCTGGAGCGGGCCTGGGCGGACAGCCACCCGCTGCGCACCGGAACCGCCGCCGACTAGCTAGCCGAGCAGCTTCGGCACGGCCCGCAGGGCGGCCTCGGCGTCCGCGGCCAGCCGGCGGACGACGTCGGTCGCCGACGCCTCGCCGGTGACCAGCCCCACCGACTCCCCGGCGTAGACGGGTGCCTGGTCGAGGTCGCCGTCCCGCCGGGCGGCGCGCACCCGCTCCGCCGCCGCTGCGTCGCCGCGTAGCTCGTCCTCCCGGCCGTGCCAGGTCTCGGTGAACTCGTTGACCAGGGCGCGGCCCGGCCAGCGCTCGGGCCAGGCGAACCCCTGGGCGACGTCGAAGGCCCGGGTCAGCACGGTGTGGTCGCCCCCGGCGGCGCGGACGCGCGCCCGGGCCGCCGGGGTGTTCAGGCCCTCGGGGCAGGACAGCAGTGGCGTGCCGATCCAGGCGCCGGCCGCCCCGGCCACCAGGACGGCGGCCAGCCCGCCGCCGGTGGCGACGCCGCCGGCGGCCAGCACCGGCCGGTCGGTGGCGGCCAGCACCTCCTGCAGCAGCGGCAGGGTGGCCCGGTGCCCGGTGTGCCCGCCGGCCTCGGTGCCCTGGGCGACCAGCACGTCGACGCCCGCGTCGTTCGCCCGGTCGACGTCCGCGTGGCTGTTGACGGCACTGGCGACGGCGATCCCCGCGTCGTGCAGCGGCCCCACGTAGGGGCCGGGGTCGCCGAAGGACACCGAGACCAGCGCCGGCTGGACGGCGATCGTGGCCGCCAGCAGCTCCGGGTGGTCGGCGAGCACCCAGGCCATCAGCCCGATCCCGAAGGAGACGTCGGACTCCGCGGGCAGCCGGGCCTGCTCGGCGATCCAGCCGGGCTCGGTGGCGTTGCCGACCCCGATCATCCCGAGCCCGCCGCCGAGGGAGACGGCGCGGGCCATCGCACCACCGGCGACGCCGGCCATCGGCGCACCGAAGACGGGCGAGTCCAGGTCGAACCACCGGGTGAGCGGCGTCTTGATCATGACGCCATCGTGCGCCGTCGGGCTCAGCGGCGCAGCACGTCGGCGGGAAACGCCCGCAGGCGCTGCCGCAGGCCGGCCGCCTGCTCCCCGGCCGCCACCGACTTCCACGAACCTCCGGCTACGTGCCGGCGATGCCGCCGGTGACGTCGTCACCGGTGAGGTCGTCGGGTGCGGCGTCGGCGGCTGCCATCGGGTCGCCCGGGAGTGCTCCGCCGGTGCTTCCGTCGGTTCTGTCGTCGGCGGGTTCACCGGCCCCGGCCGACGGGGCGGCCAGCTCCTCCTCGCCGGTCGTCGTCGCGTCGTCCTCGGTGGAGGCGAGGTCCTCGCCCTCGGCGACGGCGCCGGGGTCGGCCTGGAGGGTGCGGGGGTCGTTCAGCGGGTCCGGGACGTCGGGGTCGGTGACGGTCATGCGGCCGGGGTGCCCGGCCGGTGGTCGGCCCAATCGCGCACAACCGTAACTGGACAGTTACGTAAGCTCTTTGTTACACATCCTCCGTGGAGGCACTGGCCGCACTGGCGGACCCGACGCGGCGGGAGATCGTCGCGCTGCTCGCCGGTGGCGAGGTCGCCGCCGGGGAGCTCGCCGCGCACTTCCCGGTCAGCCGCCCGGCGGTCAGCCGGCACCTGCGGGTGCTCCGGGAGGCGGGGCTGGTCCGGGTACGGGCGGAGGGGCAGCGGCGGCTCTACGTGCTGGACCCGCGGCCGCTGTCGGACCTGGACGCCTGGCTGGCCCCCTACCGGTGGCTGTGGGCCCAGCGGCTGGACGCTCTGGACACCGAGATCGCCCGCGGACGGCGGGCCCGACCGACGGGAGAGGACCGATGAGCGGAGACCAGCGGTACGGCGTGGTGACCGAGGGGCCGGGGGGCGCCCGGCGGCTGCAGTTCCGGCGCTCCTGGCCCGACCCGATCGCGGACGTCTGGGCCGCGCTCACCGAACCCGAGCGGCTGGCCCGGTGGATCGGCACCTACGACGGCGAGCGCGGGGCCGGCGGTGCGGGCACCTTCACCATGACCCAGGAGGCCGAGCCGGTCGGTGAGGCGATGGTGATCGTCGAGTGCGAGCCCCCGCGCCGGCTGGTGGTCGAGTGGACCGCCGAGGAGCACTGGCGGGTCGAGCTGGACCTCGATGTCGAGGACGGCCGCACGGTGCTGGTGTTCACCCAGGCGTTCGCGACCGCCGACGCCGTCGGGGACGTCGCCACCGGCTGGCACTGGTACCTCGAGAAGTTCGAGGCGGAGCTGACCGGCGGGCAGCAGCCGGCCGACTGGGACGCCTTCCTGGCCGACGTGGGCCCCGGCTACACCCGTCCAGAACCGGGCAGCACGCTCTAGCCTGCCACCATGCCGGAGCAGGTGACCCCCTTCCTGATGTTCACGGGCGACGCGGAGCGCGCGATCGAGCTCTACACGTCGCTGTTCGACGACGCCCGCCTCCTGACCCTCACCCGGTTCGGGGCGGACGGGACGGGCGTGGAGGGGACGGTGGAGCAGGCCACCTTCTCCATCGCCGACCAGGTGTTCCGCTGCTTCGACAGCCCTCCGGTGCACGCCTTCACCTTCACGCCGTCCTTCTCGATCTTCGTCGACGTCGCATCGGCCGAGGAGCTCGACCGGCTGTTCGCGGGCCTCTCCGACGGCGGCGCCGTCCTGATGCCGCTGGACGGCTACGGGTTCAGCCGCCGTTTCGGCTGGGTGAACGACCGCTTCGGCGTCTCCTGGCAGCTGAACCTCGCCTAGCGGCGAGGAGGAGCGGCGGGCTGTCCGGCGGCGCTCGGGAGCGACGTAGCTCACGCTCGAGGTAGACGTCCTATACGTACACTTTCGGGTGTACCGGGGGGCCTGCCCCGTCGGTAGCCTGACCCGATCTCCCTGGTCCCGACGCCGCGGCCGGGGATCGACCGCCCCCAGCACCAGTGCCGGTGACATCCCGCAGCCCGGCTGACCCACAGGATGGAGACGCCGTGACCACCGTGGCGATTCAAGGCCTCGACAACGCCCCGACCACGCACGCCCCCCTGCTCGCCTGGGTGCGGGAGATGGCCGAGCTGGCGACGCCGGACCGGGTGGTGTGGGTCGACGGCACCGACGAGGAGTGGGAACGCCTCACCGAGCAGCTCGTCGACGCCGGCACGTTCCGGCGGCTGGACAAGAAGCCCAACTCCTTCTGGTGCGCCTCCGACCCCCGTGACGTCGCCCGGGTGGAGGACCGCACCTACATCTGCTCGGTCGACGAGGCCGACGCCGGCCCGACCAACAACTGGATGGACCCGGCCGAGATGAAGTCGGTCATGAGCGAGCTGTACCGGGGGTGCATGCGCGGCCGGACGATGTACGTCATCCCGTTCTGCATGGGGCCGGTCGAGGCCGAGAACCCGATGTTCGGCGTCGAGCTCACCGACTCCGAGTACGTCGTCGTCTCGATGCGCGTGATGGCCCGCATCGGCAGCCACATCCTCGAGGCGATGGGCACCGACCGGCCCTTCGTGCCGGCCATGCACTCCCTCGGCGCCCCGCTGGCCGACGGCCAGGCCGACGTGCCGTGGCCGTGCAGCGACACCAAGTACATCGTGCACTTCCCCGAGGAGCGGACCATCTGGTCCTACGGCTCCGGGTACGGCGGCAACGCCCTGCTGGGCAAGAAGTGCTACTCGCTGCGGATCGCCTCGGTGATGGCCCGGGACGGGGGCTGGCTCGCCGAGCACATGCTCATCCTCAAGCTGACCAGCCCGCAGCAGAAGATCTACTACGTCGCCGCGGCCTTCCCCTCCGCCTGCGGCAAGACGAACCTGGCCATGCTCGAGCCGACCATCCCGGGCTGGAAGGTCGAGACCCTCGGCGACGACATCGCCTGGATGCGCTTCGGCGAGGACGGCCGGCTCTACGCGCTCAACCCCGAGTACGGGCTGTTCGGCGTCGCGCCCGGCACCGGCTGGGACACCAACCCGAACGCGATGCGCACCATCGAGGCGGGCAACTCGGTGTTCACCAACGTCGCGCTGACCGACGACGGGGACATCTGGTGGGAGGGCATGACCGACGAGCCGCCGGCCCACCTGACCAGCTGGAAGGGCGAGGACTGGACGCCGGACTCCGCGGAGCCCTCCAGCCACCCGAACAGCCGCTTCTGCACGCCGATCACCCAGTGCCCGATCCTGGCGCCGGAGTACGGCGACCCGAAGGGCGTGCCGATCTCGGCCATCCTCTTCGGTGGCCGCCGCAAGACCACGATCCCGCTGATCAGCGAGGCCCGGGACTGGAACCACGGCGTGTTCATGGGCGCGACGCTCTCCTCGGAGACCACCGCCGCGGCCACCGGTGCGGTGGGCGTCGTCCGCCGCGACCCGTTCGCGATGCTGCCGTTCATCGGCTACAACGCGGGTGACTACGTCGACCACTGGGTGCAGACCGGCAAGCAGCACGATGCCACCAAGCTGCCCCGGATCTTCTACGTGAACTGGTTCCGCCGGGACGCCGACGGCGGCTTCCTGTGGCCGGGCTTCGGGGAGAACTCCCGCGTGCTCAAGTGGGTCGTCGAACGCCTCGAGGGCACCGCCGCCGCCGTCGAGACCCCCGTGGGCCACGTGCCGACGCCGGACTCCCTCGACGTCTCCGGTCTGGGCCTGACCCGCGAGCAGGTCGAGCAGGCCCTCGCCGTCCGGCCCGAGGAGTGGCGCGCGGAGGTTCCGCAGATCACCGAGTGGTTCGAGAAGTTCGGCGACAAGC
The DNA here is from genome assembly GCF_054780755.1 of Modestobacter lapidis. NCBI lineage: Bacteria > Bacillati > Actinomycetota > Actinomycetes > Geodermatophilales > Geodermatophilaceae > Modestobacter > Modestobacter lapidis. Next base: position 31,997 of record NZ_BAAGVS010000007.1, read on the forward strand.
TGCCCACGACCATGTGGGACGAGCTGGAGACCCTCAAGAGCCGTCTCGCCTAGCAGTTCTCGGCCCTCTCCGTACGTGGCCTGAGCCTGCGAAGGGCTCGGGGAGAGGGTCCTGATACCGGGGTCCCGCAGTCCTCTTCCGCAGGAGGGCTGCGGGACCTCGTCGGTTAGCGTGGCGGGGGCGCCCACCCCGGACGGAGGACGGTCCGCTCGTGCCCAACCCGTACCTCCACGTGCTCGGCACCCCCCATGCGGTGCCGATGGTGCTGGCTGCCTTCATCGGCCGGTTGCCGCTGTCGATGGTGGGCCTGGGCAGCGTGCTGCTGGTCCAGTCCGAGACCGGCAGCTACGGACTGGGCGGTGCGGTGGCCGCGGCCGGCGCGGTCGCCACCGCCGTCGCGGGGCCGGTCATCGGCCGGCTCGCCGACACCCACGCCCAGCGGCGCGTGCTGCTGGCGGTGCTCGCGGTCTTCGTCGGGTCGGGGGTCGCCTTCCTGTTCTCCGTGCGCGGCGGCTGGCCGCTGTGGACGGTGTTCCTCAGCGCCGCGGTGGCCGGGGCGACCATCCCGCCGGTCTCCTCGATGGTCCGGGTGCGCTGGACCCACCTGCTGCGCGGCACCCCGTCGCTGCCCACCGCGCTGGCGATGGAGTCGGTGGTCGACGAGTTCGTCTTCATCGTCGGGCCGGTGCTGGTGACCTTCCTGTCCACCACCGGGCACACCACTTCCGGCGTCGTCACCGCCTTCGCGCTGGCCGCCGTCGGCAGCCTGCTGTTCGCGGCCCAGCGCCGCACCGAGCCGCCGCCGGCCGAGCACGAGCACCGTCGCGGGCCCTCGGCCATGCGCAGCCGCGGGCTGCGGGTGCTCTTCGTCGTCGGGCTGGCGGTGGGCGCCGTCCTGGGCACCCTCGAGATCGCCCTGGTGGCCTTCGCCGACGAGCAGGACGCCTGGTCGCTGTCCGGGCTGCTCATCGCGGCGCTGGCCGCCGGGTCGATGGTCTCGGGCATCGGCTGGGGCGCGGTGCACTGGCAGGTGCCGCTGCGCCGCCGGCTGGCCGGGGCGCTGGCGGTGCTCGCCGTGCTCACCGTCCCGCTCCTGCTGGTGGGCGAGGTCTGGGTGATGGTGCCGTTCGTCCTGGTGGCCGGCATCGCCGTCTCGCCGTCGCTGATCAGCGCCTTCACCCTGGCCGAGCTGCTGGTGCCGCGGTCGGCGGTCACCGAGGCGTTCACCTGGATCGGCACCGCCCTGGCCCTGGGCGTGGCGGTCGGCGCGTCGGCGGCCGGGAAGATCGTCGACGTCGCCGGGGCCAGCACCAGCTTCCTGGTGGCCACCGGAGCGGCCGCGCTCGCCGCGGTCGTCGTGGCCCTGGGGCAGGCGCACCTGCACGTCCCGGCCGAGCGCGCGGCCACCCCGGCGCTGGCGGGCTGAGCCGGACGGTTCCGTGGTGCGGACCTGTCGGCTCTGTTCCGCTGCCACCCCCTCACCCGGGGTCGGGCGGCACCGGCGCCGCCCGACCCCGGTCTCCATCAGTAGAAGATGGTTCCGCCGTCCACGTTGAGGTTCTGCCCGGTGACGAACCCACTGGCCTCCGAGGAGAGGAACAGCACCGCCCCGACGAGGTCCTTCTCGTGCATCTCCCGGGGAAGGCTGCGCTCCCGCGTCCGCTGGGCGGCCCGCTCCGCGAATTCCGCTTCCCTGCCCTCCCGGCTCGCCTCGTTGCTCACGAGCCCCGGGGTGATGCAGTTGACCCGGATCCCGGCGGCGCCGACCTCGCGCGCCACGGCCCGGGTCATGGCGAGGACCGCACCCTTGGACGCGACGTAGTGCAGCGCGCCGGCCGTGCCCTTGAGAACCGTTCCCGACGAGATGTTCACGATCGAGCCGGATCCCTGGGCCCGCATCGCGGGCAGGACCGCGGCCGTCGCGTTCCACACCCCTCGCACGTTGACCGCCATCACGTCGTCCCACTCCTGCTGCGGGATGTCCTCGAGGGCGCCGCGGTACAGCCCGGCGTACCGGGCTGCGTTGTTCACCAGCACGTCGATGCGGCCCCACTGGTCGGTTGCCGCGTTTCCCATGGCTTCGGCGTCGGCCCGGGAACTCAGGTCGGCGTGCACCGCCACGCATTCCGCTCCGGCGACGCGGATCCTCTCCGCGGTCTCATCCATCGGGGCTACGTCCGCGATCACCACCCGGCAGCCGCGAGCAGCGAAGGCCAGGGCGTACTCGGCCCCGATGCCGCGCGCCGCGCCGGTCACGATGACGACCTTGCCGACCATGTCTTCCATGTCGGGAGAGTACCGCAGACCACCTCTCTCGAAAGGGCCGCTACCTGGCGGGATCGCCACTTCTCACATGGTGGGACATCGATACGGAGAGGGTTACCGGAAAGGCCGCTACGACAACGGACGCGCGTGCCACGAAATGGTCGGACCGGGCCGGCGCAGTCGGCCGCGGCGGCCGAAGGTGGCTCTACGTCCGGCGTTGACTGTGTCTGGATCTGCGGAGACGCGCTGCGAGAGAGGGCGCGGGGCAGGTCCGCCACCCCCTCCGGGGAATGGCTCTCAGCCGCGGGGTCGACTGATCCCCTTCAATTGCAGGTATCCGGAGAGGCCCGGGTCGCCGCCGACTCCACTGTCCTTATAGCCGAACGCAGGGGTGGCGTCACTGCGATCCCGACCATTGACGGAGACGTTCCCGGTCTCCATTCGGCGCGCCACTGCGGTGGCGCGTTCGATGTCCTGGCTGAAGACGCTCCCGCCGAGGCCGTAGGAGGAATCGTTGGCAATCCGCACCCCGTCGGCGTCGTCGTCGAACGGGACGACGACCACGACCGGTCCGAAGATCTCCTCGCGGAAGACGCGCATCCCCCGGTGTACGTCGACGAGCACCGTCGGCTCCACGTAGTACCCGGTGGAGGCGCCCGCCGGGCGCCCGCCCCCGAGGGCTACCCGGGCACCCTCGGCGATGGCCGACTCGATGTAGCCCTCGACCCGTTGGCGCTGGGCCTCGGATACCAGGGGGCCGAAGTCGCTCGCCGGGTCCGTGGGGTCGCCGAGGACGGCGGTGCCGAGGGTCTGGACGACGAGGTCCGTGACCTCGGCGAACCGCGAACGGGGAGCGAGGATGCGGGTGGACGAATAGCAGACCTGCCCGGTGTTCGGCAGGCAGGTGGAGATCAGGTTGGCGGCGAGCACGTCCAGGTCGGCATCGTCCAGAACCACGGCTGCCGACTTGCCACCGAGTTCCGCGGTCACCGACTTCAGCATCTCGCCACAGGCCGCCGCGATCACCCGGCCGGCCGCCGTCGAGCCGGTGAAGGAGATCTTGTCGACGCCGGGGTGCCGGACGAGGGCGGCACCGGTCTCCCGGCCCCCCGTCACCACGTTCACCACACCCGGCGGTAATCCGACCTCGGCGAGCATCTCGACCAGCATGAAGCTGTCCAGCGAGGTTTCCGGTGACGGCTTGACCACGACGGTGCAGCCCGCTGCCAGGGCAGGGCCCAGCTTGGCGGCCAACAGGGCCTGCGGGGCGTTCCACGGAACGATCGCACCCACGACTCCGAGGGCCTCGCGGCGGACCAGGGAGGGGTCGTCCGGGGCCAGCGCCGCCTCGACCTCGAGCGCGTCGGCCAGCCGGGCGTTGTAGCGGTAGGCCGCCACGGGACGCGTGCCGTTGGTCCGGCGAGAGCGCTTGATCACCGAGCCGTTCTGGTGTGTCACCAGGGCGGCCATCGTCTCGCTGCGATCCTCGAAGACGTCCGCCAGTGCGCGGAGGTGGTCCGCCCGCTCCTGCGGCGACGTCTCCCGCCAGCCGGGCAGCGCCGCGCGCGCCGCGGCCACCGCCCGGGAGACATCGGCGTCGTTGCTGTCGGCGATGCTCCCGATCACCATTTCGGTGGCCGGGTCGACAACCGGCAGGTGGTCCGACGTGCTCGTCGGCTGGAACCTGCCGTCGACGAACATCTCGCGGCGGTCCTGGGTCATGCGGAGAGCCTCCACTCGGGCGTCGACGTCGCGCTGGCGTGCTGGCTCACGGCCCCTCCAGGCATCGACCGGCATGGCCGGTGCGGCTGCGCCTGGCTCGCGCTCCCGCTGGCTTCCCGCGGCAACAACGCTGCCGACGAACATTGGTCCTATGTTCATACCGGTGACTGGCCGGACGGCGCAAGGGCGCGCTCGCCGGCGGGGACGACGGCGCCTGGTGGCGTCGGTGCGCGGCTCGTGCTCGGGCTCGACGCTGTCCCGCGACTCTGCACACAGGTACGGTGCTCTGCACAGCAGCAGTCCGCCCTGATGTGCGACATGTGTCCGGCATGGACCTGCGCCGGCGAGCGGTAGATGTCGGATTCCGGATCCTGGTCTCCGACGTCCTGACGATGGAGGTGCCGCGGTGGTGTCCGTAGTGATCCCGGAGTGCGACGTCGATCTCTTCGACGAGGAGGTGCTCCACGACCCCTATCCGACGTATGCGGAGATGCGGCGGATGGGTCCGGTGGTGCGGGTGCCCAGGTACGACTTCCTGGCGGTGACCCGGTACGCCGAGGTGCGGGCCGTGCTGCTGGACGCCGAGCACTTCGTCTCCGGTCGTGGCGTCGGTTTCAACGCCGGGTTCAACGAGGTCCGGTCCAGCAGCATCATCGCGTCGGACCAGCCGCGGCACGGCATGCTCCGCTCGGTCCTCGAGCCGCGGCTCGGTCCGCGGGCGCTCAAGGACGTCGAGAAGACCATCCGCGCCCGCGCCGCGGAACTGGTCGCCGAGGTTGCGCGGCGCGACTCCTTCGACGCAGTGAGGGACTTCGCCGAGATCTTCCCCGTCCAGGTCGTCGGCGAATTGATCGGGTTGCCCGAGGACAAGCGCAGTCAGCTCCTGTTGTGGGCCAACGGCGCCTTCAACGCCTTCGGCCCGCCCAACGAGCGCACCGAGGCCGGCCTGGAGGCTATCGGCGAGCAATTCGAGTACATCCGGACGGTGGCCACCCGTGAGCAGCTGGCCCCCGGCAGCATGGGCGCCGCGGTGTACGAGGCGGCGGACGCCGGCCTCATCCCCGAGCAGTACTGCCTGCACCTGCTCTCGGCCTACCTGACCGCGGGCATGGACACCACCGTCAACGCCCTGGGCGCCATGATCCAGCTGCTGGGCACCCACCCGGACGCGTACCGCGAACTGCGTGACGACCCGACCCTCGCGCCCTCGGCCATCAACGAGGTGTTCCGGATCGAGGCCCCGGCCCAGCTGTTCTCCCGCGTCGCCGCGGCGCGGGTTGAGCTGGCCGGCGTGCCGATCGAGGAGGGGCAGCGAGTGGCCGTTCTGTACGCCAGTGCCAACCGGGACGAGCGGCAGTACCCGGACCCGGACCGGTTCGACGTCCACCGGAACCCGGCCGGTCATCTCACCTTCGGGATGGGACCGCACGCCTGTGCCGGCCAGGCGCTCGCCAGGATCGAGCTGCGCGCGGTCCTGGACGCACTCCTGGCCCAGGTCGGCGGCATCGCCGTGGGCGAACCCATCCGCAAGATCAACAATGTGCTCCGCGGTATCTCCCGCCTCCCCACCACCTTCACCGCGGAGGCCGCGGCAGCACGCTGATCGACAGCGTGACGGGGCCATCCGGCCGGGTGGCCCCGTCACGCACCCGTCGCCGCCACCGCGTGGGCGTGCTGCCTGGTGTGACCGGCTTCGCGTGGACGACGCCGGAACGGCCACGCCACCGGCCAGGTCCCCCGGCCTCGCTTTCCCCCGCCTCGGTGGTCGAGGACTCTGCAAGGCAGAGCCCGGCACTGGACACAGGAAATGTCATCCCTTACGGTCTAGCGGCTGTGTGTCCCCCGTCACGGCACCACCGCGCGTCGGTCGTCGGGGCACAGACCCATCCGTACAGAGGAGTGCGCTAGTGGTGGTCAAGTCCGGAACGAAGATCCGTACGGTGGCGAGTCGGGCGGGAGTGGCCGCCGCGCTGCTGGTCTCGGTCGTGGGTTGCTCCGATGGTGGTGGAGGAGAGGCGACCGGGGCGGATGCGGGCAGCGTCTTCGAGGGCGAGACGATCGACTTCGTCGTCCCCTTCGACCCGGGCGGCGGGTACGACACCTACGCGCGGCTGATCGCCCCGTATCTGGCCGGGTGTCTGGGCGCCGAGGTGGTCGTGCTGAACGAGCCGGGGGCGGGCAGCCTGCTGGCGACCGGCCGGACTGCGGCGGCCGATCCGGACGGCCTGCGGATCCAGATCATGAACATGCCGGGTGTGCTCAGCTCGCAGATCGCCGGGGCCGAAGGCGTCCGCTACGACCTGAGCGAGTTCTCCTGGATCGGCCGGATCGCCGCCCCGCCGGAGGTGGTGCTCGTCCAGTCCGGTGGCGAGCTCCAGAGCTTCGAGGACCTGACCGGAGCGAGCGACACGGTCCAGTTCGTGGCCACGGGGCCGGGGGCCAGCGACTACGTCAACGCGGCCGTCCTGGCTCAGGCCTACGGCATCCCGTACGAGATCACCACCGGCTTCGCCGGCTCGCAGGAGGCGACCACCGCCGTGATCGCCGGCAACGCCGACGTGCACGTGATGCCCTTCGACACCGTGCTGCCGGTGATCGAGAGCGACCAGGCCACCCCGGTCGCGGTCCTCGCCGAGGAGCTGCCGGAGTACATGCCGGAGGCGCCGCTGATCGGCGATCTCCCGCCGGCGCCCGGTGACGGCCAGGAGCTGATGGAGAGCCTGGAGAACCTCTCGGCGGCGGGGCGCGCGGTGGCGGCGCCTCCCGGCGTCCCCGAGGCAGAGCTGACCGCGCTGCGGGAGGGCTTCAGCTGCGCCATGGAGGACCAGGCGCTGCTCGACGAGCTCGCAGAGCAGGAGCGGCCGGTGGACTTCCTGGACGGCGAGGAGACCGCCGCCCTCGTCCAGGAGGTGCTCGACTCGCCCGAGGAGTTCCAGCAGGTCGTCAGGGACTCCTTCTGAGTTCCGCGCCCCGGACTGCCGGCCGGGCCAAGGCCGGCAGTTCGGGGCGTCCGGCGGCCCGGCGCAGTCGTACCGCGTAGCCGCACTCCGTGGCCGCACCCCCGCAGTCGCCCTTCGGTGCGACCCCCTCAGAGGTGGAAATGTTCGACGCATTCTTCGGCAGTCTGGTCGAGGTCCTGCAGCCGGGGACCATGGCGCTGCTGGTCACCGGTGTGGTGGTCGGCTTCGTGGTGGGTATCCTGCCCGGCCTCGGCGGGCCGGTCACGTTGGCACTCATGCTGCCTTTCACCTTCAGCATGGAGCCGATCCAGGCCTTCGCCTTCCTGCTGGGCATGCTGGTCGTGACGTCCACGACCGGCGACATCACGTCGGTGCTCTTCGGGATCCCCGGCGAGGCGACGTCGGCGGCCGCCGCGCTGGATGGCTATCCGCTGACCCGTCGCGGTCAGGGCGGCCGCGCGCTGGGCGCGGTCCTCTTCGCCTCGCTGCTCGGGTCCTTGTTCGGCGCCGCTGTGCTGGCGCTCGCCGTGCCGGTGATCCGGCCGGTGGTCCTGGCGCTGGGGGCCCCGGAGTTCTTCGTCCTCACCATGCTCGGTCTGACCTTCGTCGTGGCGCTGTCGGGGAGTCAGATCCTCAAGGGCTTCCTGATGGCCGCAGCCGGCCTGCTGGTGGCGGTGATCGGCGTCGACTCGCAGGACGGCGTGCCGCGCTACACGTTCGACCAGCTCTACCTGTTCGAGGGCATCGGGCTCGTCCCGCTGGTGATCGGCCTGTTCGGCGGCGCGGAGGTCCTCCAGCTGATGCTGAGCCGGCAGAGCATCGCCGGCGGTGCGGAGGCCCCCGCGAAGGTGACCGGGGTGGGTCAGGGAATCCGCGACACCCTCATGCACTGGTCCGTCGTGATCCGGTCCAGTGCGATCGGCGTGACGGTGGGCATGATCCCCGGGCTGGGCGGCTCGGTGGCGCAGTTCATCGCCTACGGATCGGCCAAGCAGTCGTCGAAGAACCCGGAGATGTTCGGCAAGGGTGCCATCGACGGGGTCATCGCCAGCGGTGCGAACAACAACGCCCGGGACAGCGGGAGCCTGATCCCCACCATCGCCTTCGGGATCCCCGGCGGGGCGAACACCGCCGTCCTGCTGAGCGCCTTCCTCATCGTCGGGCTCAACCCGGGCCCGGAGATGCTGACCACCAACGTCGACGTCACCTTCTCGATGGTCTGGATCACCGTCATCGCCAACGCGATCGCCGTCGCCGCGGCCTTCCTGGTGCTCAAGCCGCTGACCCGGCTCACCTTCATCTCCGGTCCGCTGCTGGTGCCCTTCCTGATCCTGTTGATGGTCCTGGGCGCCTACAGCTCGACCAACTCCTACGGCGACGTCATGGTGATGGTCGCGGCGGCCGCGATCGGGGTGGCCTGCATCCGGTGGAACTGGCCGCGGGTCCCCTTCCTGCTCGCCGTCGTCCTCGGGGGCCTGGCCGAGCGCTACCTGTTCGTCTCCTACGGCCTTTTCGGCTGGTCGTGGATCACCCGGCCGGTCGTGCTCGGCCTGCTGGCCGTGATGGCCCTCGTCCTGTTCGCGCCGCTGTTCCGGTACTTGCGCACGCGCAGCCGGGACCGATCCGAGAATGAGGTGACCGTGCCGTGAGCACGTCGAACAGCGCCCCCACGACCAGCCCTCCGGCGCGGCGGGTGTCGCGGGGCGACCTGGCCCTCACCCTCGGCCTGCTGGGCGTCTTCGTCCTTGCGTTCGTCACGGCGCTGGGCTGGTCGTTCAACACCGGGGTGTTCCCGCGGCTGATCACCGGGCTAGGGGTTGCACTCGCCGTGCTGCACCTCGTCGTCCTGCTGGTGCGCCGGCCGGCCCCGGACGTCCAGCCGCACGGCGAGGACGGGGACATCGAGGCGATGGACGTCGAGTACGCCTTCGAACACGCCGAGCCGAAGCAGTGGGCCTGGACCCTGGGATGGGTGGCCGGGTTCTTCCTGCTGCTCTACCTCGGCGGCATCTTCATCGCCGCACCGGTGTTCACGGTGGCCTACCTCCGGTTCTCCGCTCGTGCCTCCTGGCTGTTCAGCGCCGTCTACGCCGTCGTCGTCGGTCTCGTGCTGTACGCCGCCTTCGTCGTGTTCCTCGAAATCCCCACCCCGCCGGGGATCTTCGAGTGACCGGTCGGGGATGAACGGCGCGGATGCCGGCCCGGCGGGTGTGCCAGAGGCGCACGGCGGCGTCGTCCTCAGCACGGCACGGCTGGAGATGCGCCCGCTCAGCCCCGCGTACCTCCCGCACATGCGCGCGCTGTACGAGGACCCGCGGGTGACGGAGTTCCTGGTGGCACTGGACGAGGCCGGCCACCTGCGTCGGCTCATCGAGGCCGAGGAGATGTGGGCCTCGCGAGGCCTGGGCCGGGTCGCGATCCACGAGCGCGGCAGTGGGCGGTTCCTCGGGCGCGGCGGCCTGCACCACTGGCCGCAGTTCGACGAAGTGGAGGTCGGCTGGGCGCTGCGCGCCGACGCCTGGGGGCGCGGATTCGCCACCGAGGCCGCCCGGGCATGGCTGGAGTGGGGCTTCGCGAACCTCGACGTGCCCTACTTCACCGCCTACATCGCACCGGACAACGCGGCGTCTCGCTCCGTGGCTGCCCGGCTCGGCATGTCGGTGCTGCGCACGGACACGTTCCACGGACGGGACGTCCTCGCCTACGCGCTGCACCGTGGCCGGCCCCGCCGGCAGACGTCCTGACCTGCCGGACGGGGCTCCGGACGGGGAGGTGGCCGGTCCGTGGCCCGAGGTTGACGCGATCCTCACCATCCGCTCTACTGAGCAGAGAAGCAGTCTGGATAACAGAACTAGCCATGGGCGTCCGCCGCGGGCGTCTGGAGGGGGCGAACACCATGACCGATCAGTCCGGAGTCCTGACGGACGTGCGGCGGGGCATGATCCCGGCGCACATCTACAACGACCGGGAGCTCTTCGAGCTGGAGCGGGAGCGGATCTTCGGCCGGGCGTGGATCTTCGTCGCGCACGAGTCGGAGATCGCCAAGCCCGGCGACTACGTCGTGCGCCGCGTCCTGGAGGATTCCTTCATCGTCGCCCGCGACGAGAAGGGTGAGATCAAGGCGCACTTCAACATGTGCCTGCACCGGGGCATGCAGATCTGCCGCGCCGAGATGGGTAATGCGTCGCACTTCCGCTGCCCGTACCACGGCTGGTCCTACCGCAACGACGGCCGCATCGTCGGTCTGCCGTTCCACCAGGACGCCTACGGGGGCGAGGCGGGCTTCAAGCGCAAGGGGCAGCGGCTGCTGCCGGCGCCGAACCTGGCGAGCTATAACGGACTAATCTTCATCTCCATGGACCCGGACGCGGAGCCGCTGGAGGACTTCCTGGGCGACTTCCGCTTCTACCTCGACTACTACACCAAGCAGAGCAAGAGCGGCATCCAGCTCATGGGCCCGCAGCGCTGGCGTGTCAAGGCGAACTGGAAGATCGGCGCGGAGAACTTCGCCGGCGACATGTACCACACCCCGCAGACCCACACGTCCGTCGTCGAGATCGGGCTGTTCCGCGAGCCGAAGGCGGAGAAGCGCAAGGACGGCTGCACCTACTGGGCCGGTGCCGGCGGCGGGACGACGTACAAGCTCCCCGAGGGAAACCTGGACGAGCGGCTGCGCTATGTCGGGTATCCGCAGGAGATGGTCGACCGGATGAAGCAGTCGCTGTCCGAGGACCAGCTGAAGGTCGTCGGGGAGGACGGCTTCATGATCTCCGCGGCCTCCGCTTTCCCGAACCTCTCGTTCGTGCACAACTGGCCGAGGGTGGCCGAGTCCGACGACGTGCTGCCCTTCATCTCCATCCGGCAGTGGCAGCCGATCAGCGAGAACGAGACCGAGGTCCTGTCCTGGTTCGCCGTCGACGCGGAGGCCCCGGAGGAGTTCAAGGCGCTGTCCTACAAGGCCTACCTGATGTGCTTCGGCTCGACCGGCATGTTCGAGCAGGACGACGTCGAGAACTGGGTCTCCCTGACCAACACCGCGGCCGGGTCGATGGCCCGCCGGCTCCTGCTCAACAGCCGGATGGGCATCCTCGAGGACGACACCGAGGTCGTCCCCGCGCTCACCGACGAGCAGTTCCACGGACCAGGCGTCGCGCACACCGGCTACGGCGAGTACAACCAGCGCGAGCTGCTCAACCGGTGGGCCGACCACCTCGAGGAGCCGGTGACGGCCGTGTCCACCGTCGAGGTCGGCGGCCCGGGCGCCCGCCCGGCGGTCGGCCAGGAACCGGCCGGCGCTGCTACGGCCGGCGGCACCGCGACGTCGACCGCCGCAGACCAGGTGGGGGCGCAGGCATGAGCACGCCGACGACCGCCCGGACGACGCCCGGCACCACCCCGGCCGGGCCTGAGGTGACGCCGGTGGAGACCGCCTCGACGCGCTCGGTGCTGGGCGGCCACGCCTCGCGGCTGCAGCGGGTGGGCATGACGCTGCCCTTCGGCGACGAGCGGCACCTGGCCGCGCACCAGTGGCTGGTCGACGAGGCCTGGCTGCTGGACGCGCAGGCGTACTCCGACTGGCTGGCGCTGCTCACCGAGGACATCCACTACGTGATGCCGGTGCGGGTGACCACGGCGCTGGGCGCCGGCTTCGACACCTCACCGGGGATGGCGCACTTCGACGAGGACTGGTACTCGCTGTCCCGCCGGGTGGCCCGCTTCCTCACCGAGCACGCCTGGACCGAGGACCCGCCGTCCCGGCTGCGCCACCACCTGTCCAACGTGCGAACCTTCGCCACCGAGGACGCCGACCACCTGATCGTGGACTCGGCCACGCTGCTGTTCCGCAACCGCGGGGACGTGCACGAGGGGTCGCTGGTCTCCGCCGGCCGGGAGGACCTGCTGCGCCACACGCCGGAGGGCTGGAAGCTCGCCCGCCGGACGATCATGGTCGACGACTCGGTCATGCGGATGCAGAACCTGGCGATCTTCCTGTGACGAGGCTTGCGAGGTCACACATGAGCACAGCGGCCCGACGAACGTGGCCGACGAGCGGGAGCGAGGAGGACCGGTGAGTTTGCACTGGGAGGGCGAGGAGCAGGATGCGCAGGCCGCCCGCCGGGCGGCGGCCGAGCACGAGGAACTGCTCGCCGGCGCCCGCGGGGACGCGATCACCATCGCCAACGAGTTCGCCGAGGTGCGGGTGGTCCGCGTCGACACGCGCAACGGCTCACGGCTGCTCGTCGAGTCACCGAAGTCGGGGCAGTGGGTCTCGCTGGATCCGCTGGAGCTGGAGTCGCTGACCTGGCAGAACACGGCCACCTTCTCGGCGATGATCGGCAACCCGTTCGGTCCGCTCGTCCCCGAGGCAACCGGCGGCATCGTCGAGGGCGGTGACCTCACCGAGGGCGGGAACGAGCCGGGGCGGCAGCTGCCGGAGGGCGGCAGCCAGTGAGTGAGCCGGCGAGCGGCTGGCTGGCGGGCCGGCGGGCGCTGGTCGTCGGCGCCGGATCCGGCATCGGCAGAGCCGTCGTCGACGCCTTCCTCGCCGAGGGTGCCCGGGTCGCCGTGCTGGAACGGGACCCGGACAAGTGCGCCGCGCTGGCCGATGCGTTGCCCGAGGTTCCGGTGACCGTAGGGGACGCAACCAGCCGGGCAGCCAACGAGGAGGCGGTAGCGACGGCCGTCGCCACCTTCGGCGGGCTGGACGTGCTGGTGAGCTGCGTCGGCATCTTCGACTACTACCGCAGCATCACCGACCTCGACGCCGACGTCCTCGACACCGCGTTCGACGAGATCTTCCACCCGAACGTGAAGTCGATGCTCCACTCGGTGAAGGCCGCGCTGCCCGCACTGCAGGAGGCAGGCCGGGCGTCGATCCTGCTGACCGAGTCGACGTCGGCGTACTACCCGGGCCGGGGCGGCGTCCTCTACCTGGCTTCCAAATTCGCCGTCCGGGGGCTGGTCACCGCGCTGGCCCACGACCTGGCCCCCGAGGTGCGGGTCAACGGGGTGGCGCCCGGTGGCACCCTCAACACCGATCTGCGTGGGCTGCCCAGCCTGGGTCTGGCCGACCGCAGGCTGGGCAGCACGCCCAACCGGGCCGAGGAGATGGCCGCCCGGGTGCCGCTGCGGGTGGCGCTGTCCGCGGAGGACATGGCCTGGAGCTACGTGTTCCTCGCCTCCGAGCGGTCCCGCGGCATCACCGGGACCACCGTCCACCCAGACGGCGGAGCCGGGGTCTCCGCCGCCAAGAAACGATCCTGAGCGAGAGGAATGCCGCCATGCCCGTCCTGAAGGCCGACTTCGCCGCGTGCCAAGGCTACGCCAACTGCGTGGACGCCGCGCCCACCGTGTACGACATCGACGACGACGGCGTCGTCGTGCTGCTCCGGGAGCGCATCTCCGAGGAGGAGCGGCCGCACATCGAGGAGGCCGCCCGCAGCTGCCCGGTCAGCGCCCTCACCATCGAGGACGAGTGAGCGGGGGCCGCACCGTCGTCGTCGTCGGGTCCTCGATCGGCGGTGTCCGCACCGCCCAGGCGCTGCGCAGCGAGGGATTCGACGGGCGCGTCGTCCTGGTGGGGGAGGAGGCGGAGCTGCCCTACGACAAGCCGCCGCTGTCCAAGCAGTTCCTGTCGGGGCAGTGGGACGCCGACCGGACGGTGCTGCTGACCCCGGAGGCGGCCGAGCGTGAGGGCATCGAGTTGCGGATCGGCGTCCCGGCGACCCGACTGGACGTCGCGGCCAAGGAGGTGCACCTGGCCGACGGCACCTCCCTGGCCTACGACAGCGCGGTGATCGCCACCGGCGCCTCGGCCCGGCCGTCCCCGTGGCGTCCGGAGTCCGGCGTGCACGTCGTTCGCACGATGGCCGACAGCCGCGCCCTGCACGAGGACCTGCGCCGGGAGGGGCCGGTTGTCGTGGTCGGGGGCGGGTTCATCGGCGCCGAGGTCGCCGCCACCGCCAGCGGTCTGGGTCGTGAGGTGACCGTCGTCGACCCGATGCCCACGCCCATCGGCCGGGTCGTCGGCCCGGAGATCGGGCAGTACTTCACCGAGCTGCACCACCGGCACGGGGTGGCGACCCGGTTCGGCGTCGGGGTCGAGGGGATCGAGGGCTCCGCCGGGGACCTCCGCGTCCGCCTGACCGACGGCACCGAGCTGGCTGCCGCCACCGTCGTCGTCGGCATCGGGGCGGTGCCCAACGACGGATGGCTGGCCGACTCCGGCCTGCCCATCGAGAACGGCGTCATGTGCGACGAGTACAGCCGAGCGCTCGATGCCCCCGACGTCTACGCGATCGGGGACGTCGCGCGGTGGTTCCACCCCGGGCACCGGGAGTACCTGCGGGTCGAGCACTGGACCAACGCCGTGGAGCAGGGCGTGTGTGCCGCGCACAACATCGCCCATCCCGACGACCTGCGCTCCTACCGGCCCGTGGAGTACGTCTGGAGCGACCAGTACGACTGGAAGGTCCAGATCGTCGGCCGGCCCACGCGGGGCACCCGCCACGAGCTCGTCGGCGAGCTCACCGGCGTGAAGCCGCGTGCCGCCGTGCTGTACACCGACGAGGACGGGCACCTGCTCGGCGTGGTCACGGTCAACTGGCCCAAGGCGCTGGTGCAGTGCCGACGCATGGTCACCGAACAGGCCTCGTTCGACGAGGCGCTGGGCAAGGTGAAGGAGCTGGCCGCCGCCGCCCCGCCCCGCCGGGCCGCTTCGACCGACACGGGCGGTGGTCGCTGATGAACTCCGTGGACACCGGCCTCGCGGAGCTGCGCGAGGACCTGGCCGTGGCCTGCCGGGTTCTCGCGGCCCGCGGCCTGGCAGAGGGGTATCTCGGGCACATCAGCCTGCGGATCGACGAGAACCGCCTGCTGGTGCGCTGCCGCGGGCCGCAGGAACGCGGTCTGGCCTGGACGACGGCGGAGGACATCCGGCTGGTCACCCTGGACGGGGAGCCCGGTGCCGACGGGGAGCTGGAAGGGTGGATGGCGCCCAACGAGCTGCCGCTGCACACCGAGGTGCTGCGCCACCGTCCCGATGTGTCGGCCGTCGTCCACGCACACCCGCCGGCCGTCGTGGCGGCCGACCTGGCCGGCCTCGGGATCCGACCGATCGTGGGTGCCTACGACATGCCGGGCACGAAGCTCGCGGCCGGTGGAATACCGGTCTACCCACGGGGTGTCCTGGTGCGGGACCGCGGGTTGGCTGCCGAGATGGTGGATGCCATGGGAGAGCGGCCCGTCGTCCTGCTGCGGGGGCACGGGCTCACCAGTTCGGGCACCAGCGTCGCGGAGGCGGTCCTGCGGGCGATCTCGGTCGACCAGTTGGCCCGCCTCTCGCTGACCATCGCCTCGGCAGGGGGGACGCTGCGCGACCTGCCGGCGGAGGACATGGCCCAGTTGCCCGACCTGGGTGGCGGGTTCAACCTCGCGACCGCGTGGCGGCATGAACGCGCCCGACTCCCGTGACCGGGGCCTCGCGGCCTCTACAGAGAGGACGCACAGGCGCGGTTCTCTGCACAGCAGATGCTCTGTATTCTCACGTCGTGACTTCGGCCGAAGCGATGCCGCCGGCGCCCGCCTACGGCAACGTCCCCCAGTACCCGATCGAGTCCGTGGACAACGCCCTGCGAGTGCTCCTCCTGCTCGGCGAAAGGCCGAAACTGCGGCTCACGGACGTCAGCCAGTACCTGGGTGTGGCTTCCTCGACCGCGCACCGGCTGCTGGCGATGCTGCAGTACCGCGGCTTCGTCCGACAGGACGCCGCTACCCGCAGCTACGTCCCGGGCCCGACGCTCGACGGCCTGGCGTTCGGTGTGCTCCGCCGGCTGGACGTGCGTACCCGGGCCCGACCTGTGCTGGAGCGGCTGAACGCCGACCTGCAGGAAACCGTCCACCTCGGCCGGCTCGAGGGCAACGACGTCCACTTCATCGAGTCCCTGGAGAGCTCACGAGCGCTGCGGGTCGGCGGCCGACTCGGCCTGTCGATGCCCGCACACTGCACGTCGACGGGCAAGGCGCTGCTGGCCGAGCTGTCTACGGAGGAGCTGTACCGGCTCTATCCCGAGGAGAAGCTGCCCCCGCTCACGCGAAACTCGATCACCACCCGGACCGCACTGGCCAGGGCGCTGGCCGAGGTGCGGGCCCACGGTTTCGCCCGGAGCCGGGAGGAGAGCGAGGAAGGCGTTTCGTCGATGGCCGTCGCGCTGCACTCCACGCGGTCCCCACGGCTGGCGGTCAACGTGTCGGTGCCGGCGAACCGGATGGGCGAGGACATCGAGCAGGCGGTGCTGGGGCGGCTGATGGAGGCCGCGGAGGAGCTCGATCACCTGTTGCTGTAGCCCCGGCGCGGCCAGTGCGTGGTGCAGTTCCGCGGCGAGGGGCCCGGTGAACCTGCTCGGCGAGCTGCTGGCGGTCGCGTCCCTGCTGCTGTTCAGTGCCAACGTCCTGCTGGTGGGCCCGGCGACCCGGCGGCTGCCGCGGGACCTCGGGTTCTTGCTGGTACTCGCCAGCAACGTCGGCTTCGCCGCTGTGGTCGTGCTGGGCCAGTACCTCCTCGGCAATCTGGACGGGTCGCTGGAGTGGGACGCCCTGGGGCTGTTCGCGGCCGGCGGTCTCCTCACGTCCTACCTCGGCCGCTGGTTCTTCCTACGGGCGGTGACCACGATCGGTCCCACCCGCGCCAGCGCCCTGCAGATCACGAACCCCGTCTTCGCCGCGGTGGCCGCCTGGCTGCTCCTCGGCGAGGCCTTGCCACCGATCGCCGTCCTGTGCGGGTTCGCCGTGCTGGCCGGCCTGTACCTGACCTCGCGGAGTTCCGGCCGGTCCACCAGGCAGGCGCCGTCGGATTCCGGAAACCGGTCGATCCCGGTCGCCGAGATCGGGCTCAGCCTGCTGGGGGCAGCCGCCTACGGGCTCGGGAACGTCGCGCGGGGTGCGGGGGTACGCGACTGGGAGGCGCCGGTCGTGGGCAGCCTCGTGGGGGCGGCGGCGGGTCTACTGGTCTACGGGCTGGTGAACACCGACGTGCGGAAGTTGGGTAGTGCGCTGCGCGGCGCCGACGCCACGGGCCGGCGCATGTGGCTGCTCGCGGGTGTGCTCACCATCGGTGCCCAGACCTGCTTGATCGCCGCGAGCCTCTACATCCCCGTGGCCATCGCCGTGGTGATCTCCGCGGCGGTCCCGCTCGTCGTGCTCCCGGTGAGCGTCCTGTTCCTGCGCCGCACCGAGGCCGTCGGTGTGTCCACCGGGATCGGCGCGCTGTTGATCCTCGCCGGTGTGGCCGGGCTCGTCCTGAGCTGAGAGTCCTCCGACTGCTCGGCCTCGCCGTGGTGCTGTACGCGAGTGCCGGCCGCGGAGCCAGGAACTTACGGTCAGCGGATCTCGGTGGCGAAGCGCTGCAGCACGGTATGGCGAGCCGACGGGCCCTGGGCGCTCTCGTAGTCGCGGGCCGCCGTCAGGGAGCGGCGGACCATCGTTGCTGTGCCGGCCGCAGTGCGCCGCAGCCGGGACATCGGCGACCAGTTCAGCGAGATGGTGATGAGCGGAATGGATGAGCCTGGCTGGAATCCGGTGGTGCTCGTCACGGTGTTCTCTTTCCTGCTCGGTGAAGCTTTCCCTTTCCAACTATAGGTTGGCAAGAAGGGCCGGGAGCGGCGTATCGCCATTCGGCGATGTGAGTACGACCACGAATCGTCACCCTGTCATTACCTGGCTCACATTCCCGACGCGAGGTGACGTCAGGAGCGGGTTGCCTCACTTCGATCGTCCGCCCGGGAGGGTGGCCGGGTTAGCGGCAGGAGAAGTCCGTGCTGGTCGGGGGAGGCGAGCGTGGTGTGGGGCACGCCACGCACAGTGCCGGAGATCGGCCGTTCCACGGACAGATCCCACCCGTGCGCGGCGGGCCCCCGACCCGTCAGCCTGGAATGGTCCGGGAGATTGCCGCGGTGGGAATGGATCGACCATCCGAACGTGGAAGTGGATGCGTCCCGAGCCGGGGAAGGAGTGGGCGTCGCCACCATCAGCCGCGTGGCGCGACCCATTCCGATGGCCATTCTGATGCCCGTACCGGACCGGGTTCTCGTGCGCCGGCAGTTGGCGCGCGCAGCCACCCGGCTACCTGCCAGAGGGTGCGCCCGGGAGCAGGGGAATGGCGCGACCCGGCGCCGTCGATGCGGATGCCGCGGTGCTCGGGAGGGCGGGCGCGTTCGCCGGGCGGGTGGTCAGGTGCGCCCGGTGACCGTCCGTAGCACGTGGCCCGGGTCCGCCGGGGCCACGTCGCCGGTCCAGACCACGTACTGGTCGGGCCGCACGAGGACCAGGCGCGCCCCGTAGGCCGCCCGCTCTCCGGCGGCGGTGTCCCGGACGACGGTCAACGGGACACCGGCCACCTCGGCCGACTCCCGGAAGGCCTCCACGGCGGAGCTCTCCGCGTCGAAAGCGAGCAGGGTGAACCCTGTGCCGAGCTCCTCGAAGACGTTGCTGCCCCAGGACAGCGGCTGTGGCGGCAGATGGTGCCCGGCCTGGGCCGTGAAGGTGTGCTCACCGTGGGCGCTGATGACACCGCCTGGCGGGCCCAGCACGACCGGGGACCCCTCGTACCGGGGTTCGAAGTTCCGCAGCCGCTTGCCGAAGCCCTTCGCGGCCTCCTCGAACCGGCGCTCGAACTCCGCCCGGTCCACCGAGGGGCTGTACTGCTCGAGGAAGGCCCGGTCGTCCCGGATCCAGCCGCCGATGATGTCCTCGCCGACGTCGCGGAAGATCGCCTGCCGCTCGACGCTGTAGGAGTCGAGCAGCGCGTCCCCGCCCCAGCCCGCCAGCACCGCGGCCAGCTTCCAGCTGAGGTTGACCGCGTCCTCGAGTCCGTTGTTGAGGCCGAAGCCCCCGTAGGGCGGGTGGGTGTGCGCGGCGTCCCCGGCGATGAACGCCCGGCCCGAGCGGTACACGTCGGCGACCTGCACGCGCAGGTCCCAGAAGCCCACGTGGTCGATCTCGCAGTCGAAGGCGAACCCGGCGGCCTGGTGGAGCAGGCCGGCGAAGTCGAAGTTCTCCACGGTGCTCCCGGCGGGCACCGGTGCGTGGAAGAAGAACTCCTCACCCACGTCGACACGGCCGAAGAACTTCCAGTAACCCTTGAGGTCCGGGTGCATGACGCGGTAGGTCGACCGGTCCGGGAACCGCTTGAGCGCCTCGTGCAGCTCGGGGGACCGGAACACGACCAGCGCGACCAGCTCGTCGAAGTCGGTGCCGCTGCGGGCGATGTCGGCCTGCTCCCGGACCAGTGAGTGGCCGCCGTCGCAGCCGACGACGAATTCGCCCTCCAGCTCCTCCTGGACGCCGTCCTTCTCCATGACCACCCGGACACCGTCCGGGTCCTGCTCGACGCTGATGGCCTTCCAGCCGACGTGCATGTCCACGTTCGGGAGGTCGGCCAGCCGCTGCCGCAGCACCGCCTCGGTGCGGTACTGCGGCAGCCGCTCGTTCGCCTGGAAGTAGAATGGGGCGACGAGCTCGCGGGCCGGGGGCGCGTGCCAGAAGTCGCTCAGCAGGTTCTCGTAGATCGTGACCTGGCCGATGGGGTGACCGGTCGGCATGGCCCGCGCCGCGCGCAGCTCGTCCACGAGGCCCCAGGACCAGAAGTGCTCGACCGTCCGCTGGGATAGGCCCTGGCCTTTCGGAATGCTCGACAGCTGGGGCCGCCGCTCGATCACCGCACACGACACCCCGCGGAGCCCCAGGTCGAGGGCGAGCCCCACGCCCACCGGACCTCCACCGACGATGACGACCTGGTGCCGTGGGGTCATGACCATCCTCGTGAACTCGACCGGACGAAACGGCCGCGGGGGTAGCGGCAGCTAATGGTATGACCAAGACTAGTGGAGTGACCTGGAGCGAGCGAGTGACCGGACGTCCGCGCCCCCGATGGCGCCCGGGCGTCGGCGCCTGGCCCGGCCGTCCGCCGGTGACCGGGCGGGCAGGGCAGGGCAGGACGGGATCGTGACCAGGGCGCTGCGCGAGGGCGACCCGGTCGTCGGGATCGTGTCCCCGGGGGAGATGGGCGGCGCGCTCGGTGCAGCCCTGGGTCGGGGTGGCGCGCGGGTGGTCGCCACCACGACCGGGCGCAGCGGACGGCACCGTGGAACTGACCGGGCGGGCTGGGCTCGACCTTGTGGACGACCTCGACGAGGTCGTCCGGCGATCGTCGGTGCTGCTGTCGGTGGTCCCACCTCAGCACGCCCGCGCCGTCGCCGAGGATCTGGTGGCCCGGGCGCGACGGCTCGGCGTCCGCCCGACCCTGGTCGACCTCAACGCGGTGACCCCGGCCGAGGTGTCGGGCATCGCAGCGCTCGCCCGCGACGCGCAGATGGATGTCGTCGACGGGTGCTGGACCGGGGCCGGGTCGTGGCTACCGCAGCGGTGCACGTGGGTGGCCGGCTCCAGGTCGTGGACGAGGCCGGGAGGATCGTCCGGCTCGACCCGGCCGGCAGTGGGCACGCCGCCCGGGCCGGCTACGCGTGGGAGCTGGGTGACACCGCCACCGAGGAGGAGTTGACGCAGGTCGCGGAGACGATGGCCGACGCGCTCGTGGCCGCGGTCACCGGCGACCCGCCGCCCGCGGACGTGCTCTCCCTGTACCTGACCGATCCGCTCGTCGAGGTCGGCCCCATTGACGGTGTCATGTTCTCCGGTGGTGTGGCCGAGTACGTCTACGACCGCGAGACCGAGCGGTTCGGCGACCTCGGCCGGCCGCTCGGCCGGGCGATCCGGGCCCGGGTCGACTCCGGTGCGCTGCCATACCCACTACTGCCGGCGGGCGAGTGCATCCGCGCGACCGCCCTGGGAGCGTCCGAGTACAGCGTCCAGCTGAGCGGCAACACCGGCTGCATCTCCGACCCGGACGCACTGCTGCCGCGGCGCAACCTGCAGGTGCTCCGGCCCAGCTACGAACTCGGGGACACCGTGGACCCGGTCACGGTGGCCACGGCCATCCGGCGCCACCTCGTCGCCCTGGACGCCGCCCACGCCGACGCCGACATCGCGCTCGCGATGTCGTGGACCGGGCTGCCCAGTCACGCCCGGCTGCTCGCCTTCGCCCAGGGGGTCCGCGACGGTCTGGCCGAACGGATCGCGCTGGGCAAGCCGGTCTACGTGATGCTGGACGGCGACGTCGCGATGACCCTGGGCCGGCTCCTGCGACAGGAGCTCGGCGTGCTCACCGGCCTGCTGGTCGTCGACGGGCTCGCCCTGCGCGACTTCGACTGGATCGACATCGGCCGGATGCGATACCCGTCGAACACCGTGCCCGTGACGATCAAGTCCCTCGTCTTCAGCCAGAGCCCCGGAGTCTGACCCGGCGCGGCGGTCGCCCACTCCCCGAGCCGGGCAGGGCGCCCCCGGATCAGTCGTGCGCGACGGCCGTCGCCCCGACGCGGTCGGCGGTCCGGCGGAGGTGCGTGTTCATCAGCGCGGTCGCTGCCTCGACATCCCGCTGCGTGATGGCACCGACCAGGGCGCGGTGTTCCTCCACGCCGTGCCGGCCATGCGCCGGTGCTGCTTCGCGTGCGCGCTCGAGCGATCGGAGCAACGGGGCGTGCAGCGACTCGACGAACATGGTGACCGCACGGTTGTGCGCCGAGCCCGCGAACCGCGTGTGCCATTCGGCGGACAGTTCGAGCGGGTAGGCCTCGGACGTCAGTGCGGCATCGCTGCGGTCGCAGATGTCGTACAGCGCAGCGATATCCTCCTCGGTCGCACGCTCGCACACCAGCGGGACGACCCCGAGTTCGAACACCATGCGCGCCTCGGTGACCTCCACGGCGGTGATCGACGCCAGCGAGATCAGGTCGACGATGCCCTCGCCGACGAGACGGCTGCTCGGTGCCGTCACGAAGGCCCCGCCCCGCGCACCGACGCGGATCTCGACCAATCCGTTGGCCTCGAGGACGCGCAGTGCCTCGCGGACGGTCACCCGGCTCACGCCGAACCGCTCGCACAGCTCCCGCTCGGAGGGCAGCCGGTCCCCGGCGACGAGCCGGCCCTGCCGGATCAGCAGCCGCACCTGGTCGACGATCACCTCGGAGATGCGCCCGATGCTGACGCGGCTCAGCAGGTCGCCGGTGCCCGCAGTTGCGACTCCGTGTGCAGCAGCGGGAGGCGTTCCTGGCATGGTCACCCGGTCATCCTAAGGTCAGACCACGGCGTACGGGCGCTATGTCCCGCATGGCGGAAGCTCGATCGGCAGAGCCGGATCCCGGTGGGGCATCATCTAGCGCCCCTGGTCGGCGACCTCGGCCGCCGCGGTGGCCGCGGCCTCCGGTTCCAGGTACTCGCCGCCGCGTCTGCGCGGGTCGAGTCCGGGGCCCAGCTCGTAGCGCAGGGGCATGCCGGTGGGGATGTTCAGCTCCAGGACCTCGTCGGCGGACAACTCGTCCACGTGGGCCACCAGGGCCCGCAGCGAGTTGGAGTGCGCTGTGACGAGCACCGTGCGCCCGGCCCGAAGATCCGGGGCGATGGCGTCCAGCCAGTAGGGCAGCAGCCGGTTCTGGACGTCGCGGAGGCTCTCCGTCCGCGGGCGGAGTTCGTGGTCGACGATCCCGTAGCGGGGGTCCGTCGTCACGTCCCACTGGCTGCCGGGCTCGATCGGGGGCGGCTTCAGGTCGTAGGACCGCCGCCACTGCTGGAACAACTCGTCGCCATAGCGCCTCCGGGCGGTTCTCCGGTCCATGCCCTGCAGTGCGCCGTAGTGCCGCTCGTTGAGCCGCCAGGTGCGGTGTGCCGGGATGTCCTCCCGGCCGGCTGCCGCCAGTGCCAGCATGCCGGTGCGCACCGCGCGGGTCAGCATCGAGGTGTGCAGCACGGCGGGCAGGACGCCGGCGGAGCGCAGGAGTGCGCCGCTGCGCCGCGCCTGCTCGACCCCTCGGGACGTGAGCTCGACGTCCACCCAGCCGGTGAAGAGGTTGCGGGAATTCCACTCGCTCTCACCGTGGCGGAGGAGTACCAGCGTCGGCACGCGCAGACCCTAGCGGCCGGGAAGGGCATGTGGTCAAATGGACTAACCAAAAGCGCTCGCTGATGCCGCAGCGGGTCCGTCGCCGGAGAGGACTCGAGAACCGTGCCAAAGGTGATCTATGTGGGCGACGCCGGCCAGGAGCACGCCGTCGACGCGGTGCCGGGCGAGTCGGTCATGGTGACGGCGGTGAAGAACGGTGTTCCCGGAATCATCGGCGAGTGCGGGGGAAACGCGTCCTGCGCGACCTGCCACGTGTGGGTCCGGGACGAGTTCCTGCCCCTCGTCGGACACCCTGACGACATGGAGGAGGACCTCCTCGACATGGCGGTTTCCGAGCGGCGTGAGGGGAGCCGACTGTCCTGTCAGATCCGCGTCGCCGCAGAACTCGACGGACTGACGGTCGACGTCCCCCCGGAGCAGCCCTGACCGTCCCTCGCGGTTGACGCCAGACCTGCTAAGGAATGACCATTAGCCCTACCCGCTGATGCCGGTGCCGGCGGCGGGGCCGGACAGAGGAGACGCTCGTGCTTCGTCAGGAAATCAACGAACTGCTGACCCAGACCGGACCGAGGACGCCGATGGGCGAGCTGTTCCGGCAGTACTGGATGCCCGCCTGTCTGGCCGAGGAGCTCCCGGAGGACGGCTGCCCGCCGATCCGGCTCAAGCTGCTGTCCGAGCGTCTGGTGGCCTTCCGGGACAGCAAGGGCCAGTACGGGCTGATCGACGAATTTTGCGCACACCGCGGCGTCTCGCTCTGGTTCGGCCGGAACGAGGAGGGCGGGCTGCGCTGCCCTTACCACGGCTGGAAGTACGACACGACGGGCCAGTGCCTCGACGTCCCGTCCGAGGCCGACAACAGCAGCTTCGCCGAGAACGTGAAGCTCACCTCCTACCCGCTGGTCAAGATCGGCGACGTCCTGTGGACGTACATGGGCGACCCGGCCACGCAGCCGCCGCTGCCGGAGTTCGAGTTCGCCCAGGTGGCCCCCGAGCAGACCTACACGTCCAAGCGCTGGCAGCAGTCCAACTGGATGCAGGCCTTCGAGGGCGGCATCGACTCCAGTCACGTGACGTTCCTGCACTCCGGCGGTCTCAAGACCGATCCGCTGTTCAAGGGTGCGAAGGGCAACGAGTACAACCTCAACGACACCAAGCCGTTCTTCGAGGTCGCCGACAGCGAGGGGGGCCTGTTCGTCGGCGCACGACGCAACGCCGAGGACGGCAAGTACTACTGGCGGATCACGCCGTGGGTCATGCCCTGCTTCACGATGGTCCCGCCGCGCGGTGACCACCCGATCCACGGCCACTTCTGGATTCCGATCGACGACGAGAACTGCTGGGCGTACAGCTTCGACTACCACCCGGTCCGGGCCCTGACGCCCGAGGAGCGGCAGGCCATGATCGACGGCCACGGCGTGCACAGCGAGAACATCCCGGGCACCTACCGGCCGACGGCGAACATGGACAACGACTACCTGATGGACCGCGAGGCGCAGCAGCGCGGCGAGTACTACTCCGGCGTCAAGGGCATCGCGATCCAGGACTCCTCCCTGCAGGAGAGCATGGGCCCGATCGTCGACCGCACCAAGGAGCGGCTCGTACCTGCGGACAGCGGCATCATCAAGGCCCGGCAGAAACTCCGGAAGGCCGCGCTCGCGCTGCGCGACCAGGGCGTCACGCCGCCCGGGGTGGATCCGGCGCACCACCGGGTGCGCTCCGCGGCGGTCGTGCTACCGCAGGCGGAGTCCTTCCTGGACGCGGCCCGTGACGACGTGCGGGTCCATCCCGGCATGCCGGTCGCGTCGGTCTGATGGCCGTCGAGACGAGCCTGCTGAGCAGCTGCGCCCGGGCCGCCACCGCGGCCGAGGCCCGCTTCCGGATCGACCGGCCCATCCGGCCCGCGCGCGCCGCCCGGATCATCGCCCTGGACGAGCGGGCCGCCGGGATCGCCCGCCGAGCGGCGGCGGTCGAGTGGGCGAGCGCCCAGTTCCTGGTGTGCGAGGGCGTCGCCGGCGGCGGGGCGATCGGCGACTTCCTCCTGCGCGGCATCGAGGGGGAGCCGGTGGTGCTGGAGCAGACCCTCGCGGGCGCCGACGTCGTCGTCATGCTCGCGACCGACGACCGCGGCGCCGGCTGTGCGTACGCGCTGGGCAAGGCGTGCTGGGAGCGCGGCATCATGACCGCCGGCCTGGTGCTGAGCGACGAGTCCGGGGCCGACCAAGCGGTGGCCGCGCTCCGGCCGCACGCCCGGGTGCTGCTGCCCACCGCGGATGAGACCGACCTGACCGAGCTGCTGGCGGCACTGCGGGCCTGACCGACCGGCCCCGGTCGCGGCGCGGCCGGCGCCCGAGCGGTTTCCACCCGGGAACGACGAGAGACGAGGGACATGGACGACAAGGTCAGCCTGCGCAGCCTCCAGCAGATGAAGGACGACGGTCGCAAGATCGTCGGCGTCGTCGCCTGGGACTACCAGATCGCGCGGATCGTGGACCGCGTGGGCGTGGAGATCGTCTCCGTCGGCGACACGGTCGGGGTGAACCTCTGGGGCCACAGCAACCCCTTCGAGGTCACGATGGAGGAAATGCTGGTCGTCACCCGGGCGGTCCGGCGCGGCGTGACCCGCGCCCTGGTCAGTGCCGACTTTCCGTTCGGGCCCCTGCAGGAGGGCGCCGACAGCGCCGTCCGGGCGGCCATCCGGTTCGTGAAGGAGGCCGGCGTCGACCTGGTGAAGCTCGACGCCGCCGCCGACTACCTCGATGCGGTCGAGGCCGTCACCCGGGCCGGCATCCCGGTCTTCGCCCAGTTCGGGATCACGCCGCAGACGGCGCTGCGCTACGGCGTGGAGTACAGATCGATCCCCTCGGCCGCCGACGCGGTGCCCGAGGAGCTCCAGGACGAGCTCGTCGCCGAGGCCCGCCGGCTGGAGGAGGCCGGGGCGGCCCTGCTGAACTTCACCAACTCCGGCCCGGTGGTGGGCGCTGCCGTGGCCCAGGCGGTCTCCGTCCCGGTCGTCGGCGGGTTCGGCGGCGGCCCGTGGCTCGACGGCCGGATGCGGATGGCGCACGCCGCGATCGGCTACGCCGCCTCGGCGATCGACGACCCGCCGGACACCTACGCCAACGTCGCGCAGACCACGCTCGACGTGCTGACGCGCTACGCCGAGGACGTCCGCGGGGCCCGGCAGCTCCCCGGCGGCATTCCGGTACCCCCCGCCACCTGACCGCCCGACCCGACCCGCACGCCGAGAGGACCCCCACCGTGCCCACCGCCGTCGTCGACGGGATTCCCACGCGCTACGAGGTCACCGGGGCCGGCCCGCCGTTGCTGATGTTCTCCCCCGGCGGGTTCGACTCGACGCTGGAGAGCTGGCGGACGGTCGGGATCTACCGCCGCCTCGGGCTGCTCGAGCACCTGAGCGCGAGCTACACCTGCATCACGTTCGACCGGCGGGAGTCGGGCCGGTCGGGCGGGCGGGTCGAGCGCGTCTCCTGGGCGGACTACGTCGCCCAGGGGCGCGGACTGCTCGACCACCTCGGCATCGAGCGGGCGCACCTGATGGGCGGCTGCGTCGGCTGCTCGACGGTCGCCGCGTTCGGCGTGGCCCACCCGGACCGGGTGCTCAGCATGGTGCTGTTCTCCCCGGCGGGCGGGGTGAAGTACCGGCTCAAACAGCATTCCCGGTTCGTCCAGCACCTGACGTTCGCCGAGGCCCACGGGCTCCAGGCGGTCGTCGACCTGGTGCAGGGGACGGACAAGGGCTTCACCGCCGATCCCCGGATCGGCCCCTGGAACAGCGTCATCCGCACCGACCCCGACTTCGCGCAGGCCTACGCGCAACTGGACGCCGGCCGCTACGGCGTCCTGGTCAGCGGCATGGCGCGGGTGATGTTCGACCGGGACACCGTGCCCGGCGCCGAGCCGGAGGACCTGCTGCGGCTCGACGTGCCGGCGCTGATCGTCCCGGGGCAGGACGAGTCACACGCCCCCTCGGCTGCCCGCTACCTCCAGGAGTGCCTCCCCGCGGCGCAGTACTGGGACGTGCCGGTGGCGGAGCAGACGGCGGAGACCGCCCCGGCGCGCATCCTGCAGTTCCTCGCCGGCCGGTAGCGGCCGCCCCCGGTCGGCGGTAGCGGCCGACCGGGGGCGGCTCAGGTCAGCGTCTCGCCGCGCTCCAGGGCGGCAATCTGATCCAGCCGTCGCTGGTGCACACCACCCTTGAACGGCGTCTCCAGCCAGGTGGCGAGGATCTCCTCGGCCAGCGCCGGGGAGACGACCTTGGTGCCCAGGATCAGCACGTTGGCGTCGTTGTTCCCCCGCGAGATCCGGGCGTGGAAGAGGTCGGGGCACACGCCCGCCCGGATACCGCGGATCTTGTTGCAGGCGATGGACTCGCCCTGACCGCTCCCACCGATGACCATCCCGCGGTCCACCGACCCGTCGACGACGCGGCGGCAGACGTCGACGCACAGCGGCGGGTAGTCCGCCACCTGCTCGGCGGTGTGCGCCCCGCGGTCGTCGACCGCGTGGCCGCGGGCCTCGAGCCACTCGACGAGCCGGGTCTTGAGCGCCACGCCGTTGTGGTCGGCCGCGATCGCGATGCGCACGCTGCCTCCTCGGGTTCTCAGGCGGTCAGGTCAGTGGTGCCGGGCGCGAAGACGTCCTCCAACGCAACCGGGCGATCCAGGATCCGCTGGTCCACCGCAGAGCGCAGCAACTGCTCCAGGACCGCCCGGTTCGGCTCGATCCCGTAGGGCAGCGGGTCGGCCCCGGTCACCTCCAGGACCTGCTGGTACATCCGGTCGGTCGCCGTCGGGGCGTCGATCGCCCCCGACCGCAGCCGATCGACGTACTGCCGCTTGGCCCGGGCGAAGGCGTCGAAGACGGCCGGGCCGACCTCGGGCCGCTCGCGGAGGAGCTCGTCCCGAACCACGACCAGGTGGTTGATCGGGTACCGGCCGCGGGTCTGCAGCGCCCGGACGGCGGCCTCCGTCGGGTCCGGGATCAGCGGGACCACGTCCGGGGCATCGATGTCGGCGCCGATGACGGCCGCCAGTTCACCGCTGCGCAGCAGCTCCTCCAGCGCGCGGCCGGGCTCGACCGGGACCACGTTGGCCGGCGCCCGGTACTGCGCGACGTGCTCGTCGCCGGACGGCGCCCAGGTGATCCGGCTGAGGTCCACGCCGTACTCGTCCTGCAGGATCGCCCGGGCCCACACTCCGGTGGTGACGGTGTAGCCGCGGTTGACCCCGACCGTGCGGCCCTCCAGGTCCTGGGGCGCGCGGACGTCGGAGCCGGCCGCGACCTGGATGGCACCGTGGTGGAAGCCGCGGACCAGGAAGGCGGGCACGGCGGTGAACGCCACACCGTGCGCCTTCGCGACCAGGTATGTCGTGAGCGCCATCTCGCAGACGTCGAACTCGAGGGTGCGCACCATGCGCCGGAAGCCCTGGACGAGGACGGGCACCTCTTCGAACTCGAAGCGGAAGCCCTCGGGCGTCACCGCGCCGCTCTTCAGCGCCTCGTTGTTGCCCTGGGTGCGGGTGACGGTCTTCAGCAGGTGCTCGGCCACGGGTACTCCTCGCTGGCGCTCGTCGCGCGGTCCAGCGGGCCGTCGTCGACCGGCTGGTGGACGGCCGGAACGTAGCATGGTCAGACCAATAGACCTCACGCTACGGTGGCCTCGACGACATCCCAGAACCGAAGGACAGACCATGGCAGAGCAGGTGCTGGCGGCCGTGCGGACCGGCCCGGGCGTGACCGAGCTGCGCGAGTTCCCGATGCCCGACGTCCCCGACGACGCCGCGCTGCTGAAGGTCGAGGTCGCCGGGATCTGCGGCACCGACGTCAAGATGTACGCGAAGCCGCCGTTCGCCGCGCCGGTGATCATGGGCCACGAGAACGTCGGCATCATCGCCAAGGCGGGCCGGAAGTTCACCGAGAGCAAGGGCCTGGCCGAGGGCGACCGGGTGTTCGTCGAGCACTACGTCGGCTGCATGCACTGCGAGTGGTGCCGGGCAGGGGAGTACCGCCACTGCGAGCTCACCGACTGGCGGACCAACCCCGACGCGCGCCGCTACGGGTACACGTCGGCGGAGAACCCCGGCCACCTGTGGGGCGGGTTCTCCCAGTACATGTACCTGCCGTGGAACGCGGTGACCCACAAGGTGCCCGATGGCGTCTCCGCGGAGCTGGCCGGCCTGGTCACCCCGCTGTCCAACGGCATCGAGTGGGCGCTGAACGCCGGCGGTGTCGGCTACGCCTCCACGGTGCTCATCCAGGGCCCGGGCCAGCAGGGCCTGTCGCAGGTCGTCGCCGCCAAGCAGGCCGGTGCGTCGCTGATCATCGTCACCGGCACCACGCGGGACGCCACCCGGCTCGAGCTCGCCACGGCCCTGGGCGCCGACCACGTCATCGACGTGCTGCGGGAGGACGCGCTCGCGCGGGTCCTGGAGATCACCGGCGGCAAGGGGGTCGACGTCGTCCTGGACTGCACGTCCGGTGCCGGCACCGCCCCGGTGCTGCTCGGCATCGACGCGCTCAAGCGCCGCGAGGGCGTCATGGTGACTCAGGGCGAGCTGGCCGCCTTCCCCAACTTCCCGCTCAAGAAGATGACCGAGAAGTGCATCGCCCTCAGGAGCGCCCGCGGGCACGGCTATCGTGCCGTCGAGCTCGCGCTGGAGCAGCTCGCCTCGGGGCGCTTCCCGCTGGAGCGGCTGGCCACGCACACCTTCGGCCTGGAGGACGTCGACCACGCCATCCGGGCGCTGGCCGGTGAGACTGGCGAGGACGCGCTGCACGTGTCCTTGCTGCCGTGGGGGAAGTGAGAGCGGCAGCGCCGGGAAGAGAATGCCGACCATGAGCGAGGAGAACGCATGAGCGTCGTCGTCCGGAATCCCCGCCGCACCGAGCGGGCCGTCGTCGACGGCCTCGCCGCGTGCGGCGTCTCCACCGTCCACGAGGCCCAAGGGCGCACCAACCTGCTCGACCCGGCGCTGCGGCCGATCTACGCCGGCGCCCGGGTCGCGGGCACCGCGGTCACCGTCAGCGTGCCGCCCGGCGACAACTGGATGATCCACGTCGCCGTCGAGCAGTGCCAGGAGGGTGACGTGCTGGTCGTCGCCCCCACGTCGCCGTCCGAGGCCGGCTACTTCGGTGACCTGCTGGCCACCTCGCTCGCTGCCCGCGGGGTCCGCGGGCTGGTCATCGACGCCGGCTGCCGGGATGTCGCCGACCTGACCCGGATGGGCTTCCCGGTCTGGTCGCGCCACGTGTCGGCGTACGGCACCGTGAAGGAGACGCTGGGCAGCGTCAACGTGCCGCTGGTGTGCGCCGGCCAGCTGGTGCAGCCCGGTGACGCCGTGGTCGCCGATGACGACGGCGTCGTCGTCGTGCCGCGGGCCACGGCCTCCCAGGTGCTCGAGGCCGCCCGCGCCCGGGAGACGAAAGAGGCGGCGGCGCGGGAGCGCTACGCCGCCGGGGAGCTCGGCCTCGACGTCAACGCGATGCGGGATCGGCTCACGAGCAAGGGCCTGACCTACGTGGACGCGGAGGACGACCAGTGATCATCGACTGTCACGGGCACTACACGACCGAGCCGGCGGCCCTGAAGGACTTCCGGCAGGCACAGCTCGCCTCCCTCGACGATCCGGCGCTGCCCGCGCCCGAGCTGGCGCCGATCAGCGACGACGAACTCCGGGCGAGCGTGGAGGGCAACCAGCTGCGCGTGCTGCGCGAGCGCGGCGGCGACCTGATGATCTTCTCGCCGCGGGCATCGGGGATGGGCCACCACGTACCCGACCCGGCCGTCGCGCGGGCCTGGGCGTCCACGAGCAACGACCTGGTGGCCCGCGTCGTCGGGCTATTCCCGGACAACTTCGCCGGTGTCTGCCAGCTGCCCCAGACCCCCGGCGGCCCGCTGGACGACGCCGTCGCCGAGCTGCGGCGGTGCGTGGAGACCCTGGGCTTCGTGGGGTGCAACCTCAACCCGGACCCCTCCGGGGGGTTCTGGACGTCCAAGCCGCTCACCGACGAGTACTGGTTCCCGCTCTACGAGGCGATGGTCTCCCTCGACGTCCCCGCCATGGTGCACGTCTCCAGCTCCTGCAACCCCAACTTCCACGCCCTCGGCGCGCACTACCTGAACGCCGACACCGCGGCGTTCATGCAGTTCATCGAGGGCGACCTGTTCACCCGCTTCCCGTCGCTCCGCTTCGTCATCCCGCACGGCGGCGGCGCGGTGCCCTACCACTGGGGCCGCTACCGCGGGCTGGCCGAGCGGATGGGTCGGCCGCAGCCGTCGACCCTGCTGGACAACGTCTTCTTCGATACCTGCGTGTACCACCAGCCCGGCATCGACCTGCTGACGCGGGTGATCCCGACGGAGAACATCCTGTTCGCCTCCGAGATGCTGGGCGCGGTCCGGGGTGGAGACCCCGAGACGGGCGTCGACTGGGACCACACCAAGCACTACGTCGACCAGGTCCCGTTGACCGACGATCAGCGCCGCCAGGTATTCGAGACCAACGCCCGTCGGGTCTACCCGCGGCTGGACGCGCAGCTCACCGCTGCGGGGAGGTAGAGACATGTCCCGACTGCAGCTGACCTTCGCCTGTGGCGACTACGACCGCACCCGCGCGCTGGAGGAGGGCACGGTCCGTCCCGACGGCATCGACCTGACCTACCTGCGACTGCCGGTCGAGGAGACCTTTTTCCGGATGTCCCGGCACCGGGAGTTCGAGGTCGCCGAGATGTCCCTGTCGTCGTACGTGAAGTCCCTCGACCTCGACGAGCCGCCGTTCGTGGCGCTGCCGGTCTACACCTCGCGGCAGTTCCGGCACGCCGGCATCTTCGTCAACGTGAACTCGGGCATCGACGAACCCGCGGACATGCGGGGCAAGATCGTCGGTACCCCGGAGTGGCAGCTCACCGCCAACGTCTGGATCCGCGGCTTCCTCGCCGACCAGTACGGGGTGCCGGTCGACTCCGTCGAGTACCGGACCGGGGGGCAGGAGATGCCGGGCCGGATCGAGAAGGCCGCCGTCGACCTCGGCGAGCGCATCCGCATCCGGCCCATCCCGGGTGACAAGACCCTCTCGGCGATGCTGGCCGCGGGTGAGATCGACGTGTTCCAGGGCCCGCGGGTGCCATCGTCCTTCGTCCCCGGGGGGAACGTCCGGCGGCTCTTCCCCGACCCGGTCGCCGCGGAGCAGGAGTACTTCGCGCGGACCGGGATCTTCCCGATCATGCACGTCGTCGTCGTCCGCCGGGACGTCTACGAGCGGCACCCGTGGGTGGCCCAGACGCTGACCAAGGCGTTGGGATTGGCCAAGCAGAAGGCCATGGCCGAGCTGTACGACGCCTCCGCGCTGCGGTTCATGCTGCCGTGGCTCATCCCCGGCCTGGAGGAGGCGCGTGCGCTGCTCGGCGAGGACTACTGGTCCTACGGGCTGCAGGGCAACGAGAAGGCGCTGGGGACGTTCCTCCGCTACCACCACGAGCAGGGGCTGTCCCGGCGGCAGTACGAGCCATCGGAGCTGTTCGCCCCCGAGTCGCTGGAGTCCTTCGTCATCTAGCGCGGTGCCCAGTCAGGTCGGCGACGCGCATGGCTGCAGAGAAGACCGAACGGCCCCGCCGGGACTCGGCGGGGCCGTTTCGTCGTCCGCGGTGATGAGCACTGCTGCGTGGATCCTTCGCTTTGCCAGGAGCGTCCCGTGAGCGTCGCGGGGTGCTGGGCGATCGGCGGCTGACGATCAGCCGGCGGCCGGGTCCGGGCCGGGCGAGAACCGCCGCAGCGCGATGGCGGGCACGGCGATCCCGGCTCCGACCAGTGCCAGCGCGGGCGCCAGCGGAAGGACGACGACCAGCCCGGCGACGGTCAGCGGCGCGGCGAGCAGCGCGCCGGCCCGGAACGTCCCGCTGACCGCGATGGCCTCCCCGCGCTCCTCGGGGTGCACCGCCTCGGCCGCGATCGCCGGCCCGAGCACCTGCACGACGCTGGCCGCGACGCCGCTGACGACCAGCACCAGCGCGGACAGCGCGACGCTCCCGGCAACGGCGCCGGTGGCGGCGGTGGCGACCCCGGTGAGAATCATGCCGCCGGCGAGCACCCGGGTCGTCCAGGGGCGGGGGAGCCGGCCGGAGATCGCGGTCCCGACCAGCGCCGCGCCGTTGGCCGTGGCGACCAGCGCGCCGATGGTCGAGGAGGACTGCCGGGCCTGGTCCAGCGCCACCGGGATGTAGGAGGTCAGCAGCGACCGCCAGGCCCCGGCGGTGACCCCGGCCCAGCAGCCCGCGTTCACGCCGGGCCGGCGCCACAGCCGTCCCGGGGGCCGGTCCTCCGGTGGCACGAACGGCGGCAGCCGGTCGAGGAAGAATGTCGGCGCCACCCCGAGGACGGCGACGACGGCGGCCACGGCGAGCGCCAGGGCCGGTGACCGCTCGGACAGCACACCGGCGAGCACCGGCCCGGCGAGCAGGCCCACGCTGCCGATCAGGTTCACGCGGGCCAGCGCTCCGGCCGCACTGCCCGGGCCCCGGACGACGTGGGTCTGACTGCCGGTCCAGAAGCACGCCCGGGAGACGCCCTGCAGCAGCTGGGCCAGCACGAACGGGAGGAGCCCGGCAGACAGCACGACGATCGCGCTGCTGGCCGCCAGCAGCACCCCGGCGCCGGCGATGAGCGTCCAATCCGCCCAGATCCGCATCAGCCTGCCCAGCACCAGCCGGATGGCCAGCTGGGACACGGCGGACACTGCGGTCAGCACGCCGATCTCGGCGGCGGAGTAGCCCGCGCGCAGCGCGAGCAGGGGAAGCGCAACGCTGGCGATGCCCAGCGAAACCGAGTAGACCCCGGCGCCCGCCGCGACCGCAGCCAGGTCGCGTGCGGGCCCGCGCCGGCCCCGGTCCGGTGCCACGGCGCCCTCAGTCCCGGCCCGGGACGGCGGTCGCGTGCGGACGACGGCCCGGAGCGGTCACCGGGCGGCTCGGCGGGCAGGCATGGGCGCCTCCAGGGCGAGGGGGATCGGCTTACCCTAGCGACATAGGTCTGATGTTCACACCAACCGGCCGGAACGGCGTCCCTCCGTCCGGCGCTGCCATGCTCTCCCGGTGACCCGTCCCCGCCCCGCTGCCGGCGGTGGCCGCCGCCTCGGCGTCGCCCCCGAGCGGCTGGGGCGCTGGCTGGATGGCGTCGCCGAGCGGCACGGTGCATTCACCGAGATCGGCGAGCTGGACGGAACGGTCCGGGTCACCTGTGCCGACGGCACGACGCTGACCCTGCGGGCACCCTTCGACTGGGCTCCGGGCCCGGCGCTGCTCACCGGCTTCGGCGCGGCCGCCCGCGCGCCCCGCCGGGTGGCCGTGCTGCTGGTCCGCCGCGGCCGGTGGGCCGTGGGAGTGTTCGACGGGCCGGACCTCGTCGTCTCCAAGGTCGACGCGCGCCAGGTGCAGGGCCGGACGGCGGCCGGGGGCTGGTCGCAGCAGCGGTTCGCCCGGCGGCGCGGGCACCAGACCGACGCCGTCGTCACGCATGCCGCCGACACCGCCGTCCGGGTGCTGCTGCCGCACGCCACCACCCTCGCGGCGCTGGCGACCGGCGGTGACCGCGGCCTGGTCGCCGAGGTGCTCGCCGACCCGCGGCTGCGGGCGCTGGCCACGCTGCCGCAGACCACCCCGATGGAGGTCGGCGAGCCCACCAAGGCGGTGCTGCTCACCACGCCGGGGCTGTTCCGCGCCGTCGACGTGCACATCGTCGAACCCGCCGACCGCACCTGACGACCCGAGGGCCAAAGTCGCGACTTCGGCCCTCAGCAGGTGTGGTGGACCTCCTGCAGCCGGTGCACCGGCGTCGGGATGCCGACCTGGCGGGCCTTGAGCTGCAGCGCCAGGTACAGCGAGTAGTGCCGCGACTGGTGCAGGTTGCCGCCGTGGAACCACAGCGCCTCCTGCCGGGTGGGCTTCCACATGTTGCGCTGCTCGCCCTCCCAGGGGCCCGGGTCCTTGGTGGTGTCCGAGCCCAGCCCCCACACCTTGCCGACCCTGTCGGCCACCTCCTGGGAGATGAGGTCGGCCGCCCAGCCGTTCATCGAGCCGTAGCCGGTGGCGTAGACGACCAGGTCTGCGGGCAGCTCGGTGCCGTCGGTGAGCACCACCGAGTGCTCGGTCAGGTGGTCGACCTGCCCCTTGGCCAGCGCGACGTCGCCGTTGGCCACCAGGTCGGCGGCGCCCACGTCGATGTAGTAGCCCGAGCCGCGGCGCAGGTACTTCATGAACAGCCCCGAGCCGTCCTCGCCCCAGTCGTGGTCGAACCCGGCGGCCTCCAGCCGCTGGTAGAAGTCGGCGTCGCGCTCGCGCATCTGGTCGTACAGCGGGATCTGGAACTCGTGCATGATCCGGTAGGGCAGCGAGGCGAAGACCAGGTCGGCCTTCTCCGTCGTCATTCCCGACGCCACGGCCTCCTCGGAGTACAGCGCCCCCAGGCCGATCTCCATCAGCGAGTCCGAGCGGACGATGTGCGTCGACGACCGCTGCACCATCGTCACGTCCGCGCCGTGCTCCCACAGCGCGCCGCAGATGTCGAAGGCGCTGTTGTTCGACCCGATGACGACGCACTTCTTGCCGCGGTAGGCGTCCGGTCCCGGGTGGGCCGAGGAGTGGTGCTGGTCGCCGCGGAACACGTCCATGCCGGGCAGCTCGGGGACGTTCGGCTTGCCCGACATCCCCGTCGCCAGCACCAGCTGCTTCGGGCGCAGCACGACCGGGACGCCGTCCCGCTCGACGGTGACCGTCCACTCGCCGGTGGCCTCGTCGTAGGAGGCGTCGATGGCGCGGGTGTTGGACCAGTAGTTCAGCTCCATCACCCGGGTGTAGGACTCCAGCCAGTCGGCGATCTTGTCCTTGGGGGCGAACACCGGCCAGTTGTCGGGGAACTTCACGTAGGGCAGGTGGTCGTACCAGACCGGGTCGTGCAGGCACAGCGACTTGTACCGGCTGCGCCACTGGTCGCCGGGCCGCGGGTGCTTGTCGATGACGATGGTCGGGACGTCGAGCTGCCGCAGCCGCGCGCCGAGCGCGATGCCGCCCTGCCCGCCGCCGACGACCAGGACGTAGGGCTGGGTCTCGTGGCCGAGCTCGCGGGCCTCCCGCTCCCGCCGGTCCAGCCAGCTCTCCCGGTCGCGGTGGATGCCGTGCTCGGCGCCCTTGGGGCGGCGGTCGCGGGTCGGTTCCTCGTGACCGGTCAGCTCGTACAGCGTGGTGAGCAGCGTCCAGGCCGTGCCGTCCTTGAGCCGCAGGTGGCCCCGGCCGCGGCCGACGGCGGTCTCGAACTCGATCCAGGCCTCGTCCACGCCATCGGCGCCGGCGGGTGGCTCGGCGATCCGCAAGCCGGTCGGGTCGGTGCGGTCGAGCGTCTCCTCGAGCAGTGCCCGCACCTGGCCGTGTCCCTCGGCGGTGGTGATGTTCCAGGTGAAGCTCACCAGGTCCCGCCAGAAGCAGGTGGGGGCGAACAGCTCCACCACCCGGTCCACGTCGCGCGCGGTGAGGGCCTGCTGGAAGGAGCCGAGCCAGGCCGCCACCCGGCCCTCCGGGGTGTCGGCGGCCGCCGGCCCGGGAGTGGCCGCGGTGTCGGTCGGGTCGAGGGTCTGGGTCATGCCCACCTCCTGCGTCGTCGAAGGAGTGCCGCCGGCACGCGGCGCTGGACGGAGCTGATCATCCGGCGCCGGCCGGCGGCGCCCCCTCGCCGGGACGTCGTCCCGGGCTCAGCGAGAGCCGCCACGGCTCGTGTGCTGCTGATCACAGCAAGCGACGACGACTCAGGTGAGCGGCGAGTCCGTCGTCAGCTCGACCTCTTCGTGGCGGAGCTCGCCCCCGACGGGCAGCTCCTCGGTGACCCACGAGGTGGCCAGCCGCACCCGCTCGAGGGGGGCCCGTTCCATGGTCACCACCGGCTGGTCGCCGTAGAGGGTGACCCACTCGGTGGCCCGCTCGCGGCGGTCGTCGGCGGCGTCGCCGGTGTCGGCGTCGGCTCGGCCGTCGGTGGGACGCAGCGGCAGATACTCGATCCGGGCCTGCTGTCGGGTGACCGTCACCGGCACCATGACCTCCTCGGTGACCTCCTCGATCCGCAGCACCGCCCGGGTCCACGGCTCGGTCACCGACTGGACGCTGAACCGCTCCTCCGACCGGGTCATCGCCCGGTCGCCCACGGTCCCGGCCCGATCGGTGCCAATGCCGATGCCGGTGCGGCCGGCGTAGTGCTCCTGCAGCCTGACCTCCTCGGCCGGGCTGAGCCGGTCGGGCGCGCCGGGCCGGGGCGAGCTGTGCACGGCGTCGGCCGCGACGGTCAGCCGGAGCCGGCCGTCGCCGAGCCGGGCGTCGGTGATCGGAGCCACGATGGCGACGGCGGTGGCATCCGGCGCGGCGTGCAGGCCGTCGGTCAGCCCGACCCAGGTGGGCCGGCCGGTGACGTCGTCGACGAAGACGGCGGTGACGGTGCCGAGGGGCTTTCCGTCGCGGTCATCGGCGATCGCCCCGATGACCGGGGGCAGTTCAGGCTCACTGGTCATGCCTGTGGATGATCCGGAACCAGCGGGTCTACACATCCGGCAGCGCGTCGGGCGCGGCCGGTTGAGCACGACGGCGACCCGGCGTAGCGTCTCCCGACCGTGTCCCAGCACCCCGTCGGGGCCCACCCCGCCGCTCGTCCCGCCGCTCCCGATCCCGCCGACGATCCCGTCCTGGCCGCCGAGCGCGTGCACCTGGCGGTCGCCGCCGACTGCCTGACCCGGATGCGTACCGCGAGCACGGCGGTCACCGACGCCGGGGTCGACGCCTGGGCCGCCGAACGCCTCGGGGCCGCCCGCGCCGAGCGCCTGCTCGCCTTGGCCGCCGACCCCGGCGTGCCGGCGTTCTTCGGCCGGATCGACGGCGGTGCGGCCGTCGGCGGGAACCCCGCGGCCGGGGAGACCTTCCACATCGGCCGCCGGCACGTCCGGGACGCGGCCGGCGACCCGGTGGTGATCGACTGGCGGGCGCCGATGAGCCGGTCGTTCTACCAGGCCGGCCCCGCCGATCCGCAGGGCGTCGCGCGCCGTCGCCGGTTCGGCTTCGCCGGTGGGGAGCTCACCAGCTACGAGGACGAGATTCTCTCCGCCGACCAGGAGCCGGCCCCCTTGCAGGGTCCCGCGAGCTCGCGAGCGGTGGGGGGCAAGGGGGTCCTGTCACTGCTCCGGCAGGAGATCGAGCGGCCCCGGAGCGGGCCGATGCGCGACATCGTCGCCACCATCCAGCCCGACCAGGACGACATCGTGCGCGCGCCGCTCGGCGAGTCGATCTGCGTGCAGGGCGCGCCGGGCACCGGCAAGACCGCGGTGGGGCTGCACCGGGCGGCCTACCTCCTCTACACCCACGGTGGGCAGCTGGCCCGCACCGGCGTGCTGGTGGTCGGGCCCAACCGGGCGTTCCTGCGCTACATCGAGCAGGTGCTGCCCACCCTGGGCGAGGTCGACGTCGACCAGGCCACGGTCGCCGACCTCACCGCGCGGGTGCCGGTGCGGGGGGTGGACCCGCCGGAGGTCGCCGTCCTCAAGGGGGACGCGCGGATGGCCGAGGTGCTGCGCCGCGCGCTGTGGGCCGGGGTGGTCAAGCCGGTGGACTCGGTGCAGGTGACGCTGGCCGGCCGGAAGTACCGGGTGTCGGAGCAGCGGCTGCGCCGCTGCGTCGACGACCTGCGCCGGGCCGGGACGGGATCGCTGGACGACCAGCAGGTGGTGCACTACGCCGCCGGCCGGGAGCGGCTGGCGATGGCGGTGGCGGAGGACGCCCGCCGGCAGCAGGAGGCAGGCGGGGGCAGCCCGACCGACGCCGAGACGCGGACGACCGCGCGCAGCCGGGAGGTGCGGGCCTGCTGCGACGCGGTGTGGCCGGCCGTGGACGCCGCCGGCCTGGTCTGCGGCCTGCTCTCGGATGCCGGTCGGCTGGCCCGGGCCGCCCGGGGCGTGCTGACCGAGGCGGAGCAGGCGCTGCTGGTCTGGTCCGCGCCGCCGCGCTCGGTGCGGTCCGCGCGGTGGAGCGCTGCCGATGCGGTGCTGGTCGACGAGGTGGCCGGGCTGCTGACGCGCACCCCCGGCTACGGGCACGTCGTCGTCGACGAGGCGCAGGACCTCTCCCCGATGCAGTGCCGGGCGGTGGCCCGCAGGCTGGCCGCCGGATCGCTCACCGTGCTGGGTGACCTGGCCCAGGCGACCAGCCCGTGGTCGAGCACCGACTGGGCGCCGACGCTGGCCGGGCTCGGCCGGCCGGACACTCCGGTGCGGCCGCTGACCCAGGGCTACCGGGTGCCCGGGGAGGTGCTCGACTTCGCCAACCGGCTGCTCCCGGTGATCGCCCCCGGGCTGCCCTCGGCCACGGCCACCCGCCGGGACGCCGGCTCGCTGGACGTGCGGCCGGTGACGGCGATGGCGGGCCCGCTGGCCGAGGTGGTGGGCCGGCTGGCCGCGGCACCTGGCTCCACCGGCGTGGTCTGCGCCGACGCGGACGTGCCCGACGTCGCAGGGATGCTCCGGGCCGCCGGCCTGGACGTCGCCGTGCTGGCCGACGACGGGTCCGCGCCGGAACGGGTCTGCGTCGTCCCGGCCGGGCTGGTCAAGGGGCTGGAGTTCGACTCCGTCGTGGTGGTCGAGCCGGCCGCGATCGTGGCCGCCGAGCCGCGGGGCCTGCACCGGCTCTACGTCGTCCTGACCCGTGCGGTGAGCAGCCTGGTGGTGCTGCACCGCGGCGACCTCCCGGAGCCGCTCGCGGGCTGATGGACTACAGCTCGGCGTTCGACGCCCAGCGAGCCAGTGCGCCCGCGAAGGCGTCGAGGTCGCCGACCAGTTCCACGTTGGCGACTACTCGGCGATCGTCGACCTCGGCGTACTCGTGGACGAGGATGTTGCGGAACCCGACCGCGACGGCGACCGACTCGGCCGTGGCTGCATCGACGATGGTGTGCCTGCCCAGCAGGCGGACGGCGTCGGCGTTGCTCTCGGGCATTCCGAGCCCCTCCGACGCGACGACGTGCTGCGCAGCTCGCACGCAGCCCTCGATCGCCGTCACGAACCCGTACTTGATGGCGCGCAGGCGCACTGCGTCGCTGTCCCAGCCGGGCGGCTCGGCCGTATTCCGGATGTCAGCAACGTCGCGACGGATACGGGCAATCGTGCGTCCGAGACGTTCAGCGTCGACCACGGGCCACCGCTTGCAGGTACTCCCGCGTCATGTGTTCGATGTAGGGCAGCTCGTCGAGGTACATGGTGCGGGTGTTCGCCTCCCAGACGACGCGGGCCGACGGATCATCGTCGAACAGCAGGCGACCACGGACCGCGATCCTGCCCGCCAGGTACAGCGGTGCGTCGTCGAGTACCAGGAGGTCCACATCAGGCGGGACCGGGACCTCCCAGGCAGCGGGTGTGCGACCGCCGAAGTGGGCCGCGACGTCGAGGTCGCTGTCCGGCCGGGGCGTTCCCCCGACCTGGCTGCCGTGCAGGTAGCCGAAGAGCGCGCCGGCCGCCCGTAGCGCGGCGACGATCGTACCTTCCTCGACTGCCACGCCGACACTCTTCCACCCGTTCTCCGTCGCAGACCAGCGGAACACAGGGTGATGTCCCGTCTGACGTGGTGGTCGAGGACCCGGTCGACGACCTCGACCACGAAGGCCTGATCGAGGTCGCCGTCCACGGGGGCCGGCGCAGCGAGCACGCCGTCCCCACCTCGCGGGCGGGTGGCGGCCGTGGAGGCGGCCCCGGGCAGCCGACCGGGGCCGTTCGTCCCTAGGCTCTGCGGGCATGGCCTCCTCGCTCCGCACCGAGCTGCGGGCGCCCGCACCGCCCGTCGCGTTGGCCGACCGGGACCCGCGCGCCACGCCGCAGGCGCCCGGCGACAAGGAGCGCACGCGGGAGCAGCTGGCCGTCGACGGCCGCCGGCTCGCCGACCTGCAGGAGCGCCTCTACGCCGAGGCCGCCGTCGGTGGCCGGCGGCGGGTCGTGGTGGTGCTGCAGGGCATGGACACCAGCGGCAAGGGTGGGGTGATCGAGCACGTCGTCGGCGCGGTCAGCCCGCAGGGCCTCTCGATCACCAGCTTCACCGCCCCCACCCCCGAGGAGCTGCGGCACTCCTTCCTCTGGCGGGTGCGCCGCGCCGTTCCCCGGCCGGGGAGGATCGGCGTCTTCGACCGTTCGCACTACGAGGACGTGCTCATCGGCCGGGTACGCGAGCTGGCCACCCCGGCGGTGATCGAACGCCGATACCGCGAGATCGTCCGGTTCGAGGAGCAGCTGGCCGCCGACGACGTGACGCTGGTCAAGTGCTTCCTGCACATCTCGCCGTGGGAGCAGAAGGAACGGCTACTCGCCCGCCTGGACGACTCCGCGAAACGGTGGAAGCTCAGTCCCGGGGACCTCGACGACCGCGCCCTGTGGCCGGCCTACCAGCGGGCTTACGAGACGGTGCTGGAGCGGACCAGCACCGACGGCGCCCCCTGGTACGTCGTCCCCAGCGACCGCAAGTGGTATCGCAACTGGGCCGTGGGCCGGCTGTTGCTGGAGACGCTGACCGACCTCGCCCCGCGGCTGCCCGAACCGGCCTACGACGTCGAGGCACAGCGCGACCGGCTCATCGACGAGGCGCCGCTGCCCGCCTGGTGAAGGACCCCCTCCTCCCCGCCCCTCGCAAGCTCGCGGCGGTGCCCTGGAGGGGGCCTCACGCTGGGCGGCCACGCCGCAGCCGGTCGTCCAGGGCGAGGGTGAACAGCCAGCCGGCGATGACCACCAGGTGCAGCAGGAACAGCCAGAAGCCCAGGGCGACCGCCCCGCCGACGACGTCCAGCCCGCCGAACGGGGCGCCGAGGTCCAGTGGCAGGGCCAGGAACAGCACGAATCCCTGCAGGAACCCCGACAGGCTGGCCGCGGTGAACAGCGCGCCGACGGCGACCGCCGACCAGCGCAGCCGGCCGGCGGCGACGATCCGGAACCCCCACGCCAGCGGCACGGTCAGCGCAGCGAGCACCGAGTAGTAGCCCACCGCGAAGCCGCCGATCGCGGGGCCCACGCCGGACCGCTCGGCCAGGTCGGCGAGCTCCCGGCCGGCCAGCAGCAGCGGGTACAGCAGCAGCGGGGTCACCACGACCAGGGGCAGGGCCAGCAGCCGCCCGCGCCAGGCGGTGAACCGGTCGGGCGCCGGGCTGAATCGCAGCAGCGCCCGCCGGAGCCCCTCGCCGTACAGCGAGATCGGCAGCAGGGTGAGCAGCGCCTGGAGCGGGGCGAGCGCCACGCCGGCGTCCACCAGCCGGGCCAGCGCATCGGGGGCGCCCAGGTCGGCGGGCAGCACCTCGGCCAGCCGGCCGGCGAGCGAGCGGACGGCCTCGCCGCTGGTCAGCCAGGCAGTGAGGCCGAGGGCCAGGACCAGCAGTGGAACGACGGCGATCCCGGCGTAGAAGGTGAGGCCGGCGGCGATCAGCGCGGTGTCCCGGCCGCGCAGCTGGGTGCGGATGGCGCGCACCAGCCCGCGTCCCTCGGCTCGCACCCACGCCCCGCGCACCGGCCCATGCCACCAGGTGCGGACCGGTCCCGCCCGTCGGGAGCCCGCGGTCAACCTCGGCCGAGCAGGTGCTGCGCGGCGGCGAACCCGCCCAGCCCGCTGACCGCACCGCCGCGCACGGTCCCGCCGGAGGAGGCGGCCACGATCCGCGGCCACGCCGTCGCGACGCCCCAGGTGCCGGCCTGCGCGGGGTCGTCGGCCACCGGCCAGGACAGGTCGCCGTGGAAGATGTGCCCGCCCGGCATCGCCAGCGCCGCTTCGACGTCCAGCGGTGAGGACGCCTGCAGGCAGGGCCGCCCGTCGGCGTCCAGCGCGAGGCAGTCGGTCAGCGGCTCGGCCAGGTGCGCGTCGAGCTGGGCGAGGACGCGGCGCACCGCCTCGTCGCGGGTGCCGGCGTTGTCGGCGGCGAACAGCTCGGCCGGGGTGTGCAGGCCGAACAGGGTGAGCGTGTGCAGCCCGGTGTCGCCGACGATCGAGGGGTCGGTGAGCGAGTGGCAGTACACCTCGAACGGGATGACGTCGGGCAGCGAGCCGGCCCGCGACCGGGCGTACGCGGCGTCGAGCTGGCCGGCGGCCTCGTCGACGTGGGCGGTCCCGGCGAAGACGGTGGCCGGGTCGGCGCCCGAGCGCAGCGCCGGCAACCGGCGCAGAACCATGTTGATCTTCAGCTGCGAGCCGGAGGGACGGGTGCCCGGCGGGTCGCCCAGCAGCGCGGCGAGCACGGGGGGTGCGCAGCCGGCAACCACGTGCCCGGCGTCGGCGGCGTGCTCTCCTCCGCCGGCGTCGGTCCAGTGCACGGTGACGCCGTCGCTGCGCGTCTCGAGAGCGGTCACGGTGGCCCCGGTGCGCAGCTCGGCGCCGGCGGCGCGGGCCGCGGTGGCCAGCGCCCCGCTGACCGCGCCCATCCCGCCGACCGGCACCCGCCAGCGGCCGGTGCCGTTGCCGACCAGGTGGTAGAGGAAGCAGCGCCCGGCCAGGCCGTCGGCGGCGTGCAGGTCGGCGGCGGTGCCGATCAGCCCGTCGGTCAGCGCCATGCCCCGGACGACGTCGTCGGTCAGGTGCTCACCCACCACGTCGGCCAGCGGGCGCTCGCGCAGGTCGTGCCACAGCTGGGGGTCGCGCAGCCGGCCGGCCAGCTCGGCCCGCGTGGGCAGTGGCTCGGTGAGGGTGGGGGCGAGGTCCTCGGCGAGGGTGCTCAGCCGGCCGTAGAACCGTTGCCAGCCGGCGAACTCGGTATCGGAGCCGGTGAGGTCGCGGAACGAGGCCGCCGTCGCCGGGCCCTCCGCGCGCTCGACGAGCAGCCCGGTGTCGCGCCCGCCGCGCCGCACCGGCGTGTACGAGGCCACTGCCCGGTCGACCAGCCGCAGCGGCAGCGCCAGGTCGCTGACGATCCGGTCGGGCAGCAGGCTGACCAGGTAGGAGTACGCCGACAGCCGGACGTCGACCCCCGGGAACACCCGGCTGCTCACCGCGGCGCCGCCGAGGGTGTCCAGCCGCTCGAGCACCAGCACCGACCGGCCGGCCCGGGCCAGGTAGGCGGCCGCGACCAGGCCGTTGTGCCCGCCGCCGACGACGACGACGTCGTACCGGGCCGCGGTTCCGGCGGAGGACGAGGGGCTCGGCATGCGGGTCATCGTCCCGTGCCCGGCCCGACCCGCTGCAGCAGACCCCACCCGGGCTGCGCCCCGGCACCGCTGTGCAGATCGCCACACCCCGGGCCTGCGGGGGGAGTGCCGGAGGGCCTGCACCGGGGGTGCACGGCATGCGCCTCGGCCTCGCCGGCCGACAGTCGGGGCAGGCTTCGAGCG
Source organism: Modestobacter lapidis (assembly GCF_054780755.1). Taxonomy (NCBI): domain Bacteria; kingdom Bacillati; phylum Actinomycetota; class Actinomycetes; order Geodermatophilales; family Geodermatophilaceae; genus Modestobacter; species Modestobacter lapidis. The sequence continues at coordinate 76,333 of NZ_BAAGVS010000007.1, forward strand.
CCAGGTCAGGTCGCGTGTCGGCCATCCGACGGAGCAGCCCGAGGGGGAACTCGCGCCGTGCCATCCCCGTACCCGGCGAGCCTGTCACTCACGGTGAGCGTGTCGCGGCGCACCCCCGGAGTTTCTGCACAAAGTGACCCGCGCCGTTTGTCACAAGCGCATCACGGCCCTATCGTCGGCCCGTCCGGACGGGTCGTTCCGTCACCTACCGGGTGACAACCGACCGGGCGCCGCCGAACCACCGTGCCAGTGCTCCCTGCTGGCCAGATGGACCGGGGACCCACCGCAGTACTGGGGTGAAGCACCCCGGCTCGACCGAGCCGGGATGCCGGGCGTCTTCCCGCCCGAACCCGTCAGCTAACTCGGTAGGCGGCACGTGGAAGAAAGGAAACACCCGCCGAACATGGCGAGTTCCCGCATGCCTGCCCGCCGCCGGGTCTTCACCGGCCGACGGGTGCTCGTCACCCTCGTCGCCGCCACCGGTGTCGCGCTCTCTCCCCTAACCGCGCACGCCGTTCCCGAAACGCCGGGCACCTCCCAGGAGGCCGCGGCCCTCGTCGCCGCCCGCGGGCACGACCTCGAGGTCGTCACCGAGAAGTTCAACGACGCCCGCGTGCAGCTCGAGGCCCAGCAGGCCGCCGCCACGAAGGCCGCCGAGGACGTCGCCGCCGCGGACGCCGCCGTCGCCGAGGCCCGGAACAAGGTCCGCGAGGTGGCCCGCAGCGCCTACACCGGCGACCAGCTGAGCACCCTCCAGGCGATGCTGACCAGCGAGTCCACCGACGAGCTGCTCGACCGGATCGGCACGCTGGACACCATCGCCCAGCACAACAACGGCATCCTCGGGGCGGCCCAGCAGGCCACCGAGACGGCCGCGACGAGCAAGGCGGCCGCCGACCGGGCCGCCGCCGAGGCCACGGCCCAGCTCGACCGGGTGGCGGCCCAGCAGGCCGACCTGCAGTCGCAGATCGCCGAGTACCAGGCCCAGTACGACCGGCTCAGCGCGCAGGAGCGGGAGCGGGCGCGGCAGCTCGCCGAGCAGGCGCACGCCGCTGCCGCGGCCCGCTCGACCGCCATCGACCGCACCGACCGCGAGGCGCCCGCCGCCAGCCGGTCCACGCGCGGCGGCTCCGTGCCGGCGCCGTCCGCCCCGGTGGTGGCCAGCAGCTCGGCGGCCGGTACCGCGGTGAACGCCGCCATGGGCAAGCGCGGCGCGCCCTACGTCTGGGCCGCCGCCGGGCCAGGCTCGTTCGACTGCTCCGGCCTGGTGCAGTACGCCTACAAGGCCGCCGGGATCTCCGTGCCGCACTCCAGCCGGATCCAGGCCACGATGGGCCGGGCCGTGTCCCGCGCCGAGCTGCAGCCGGGCGACCTGATCGCCTTCTACAGCCCGGTGAGCCACATCGGCATCTACATCGGCAACGGCCAGATGGTGCACGCCCCGACGTCGGGTTCCGTGGTGAAGGTGGTCAGCATCGACGTCATGGGCAGCATCACCGCCATGCGCCGGATCGCCGGCTGAGGAAGGACCTTCCTGCCCCCCACCGCTCGCACGCTCGCGGCGGGACCCTGCAGGGAGGCCGCACCACTCCCGTTCGCAGGCTCGCGGCGAGCCGCTGAACCGGGCCGTTCCAACGAATGGCCGTGCCCCGACCGCCTCTCGGCGGCCGGGGCACGGCCGCGTCCCGACCGCGACGACCTGCACCGGACGCGAGCCACGTCACACAGCCCTACCGGGCAGGATCGTCGGAGTCACCCCGTCGCCCCCGACACCTGAGGAACCGATGAGCTCCCTGACCGAGCCCCGCACCGTCGCCGGTGCCTTCCGCGTGGTCGCCGTGGCCGAGGCCGTCTCCTGGGCCCTGCTGCTGGCCGGCATGTTCGTCAAGTGGGTGCTGGGCACCTCGGAGGTCGGCGTGCAGGTGGCCGGCCCGATCCACGGTGCGGTGTTCGTCGCCTACGTCGCGGTCACCCTGCTGACCTGGCGGGTGCTGCGCTGGTCGCCGGGGACGGCGCTGCTCGCGCTGGCGGCCTCGGTGCCGCCGTTCACCACCGTGTGGTTCGAGCGCTGGGCGCAGCGCACCGGCCGGCTGCCGGCCGCGGGGGCCGCGCCGGTGGCTGGATAGCCTCGCGGGATGGCCGACCCGGTGCTGCCCACCACCGCCCGCACGCTGCTGGCCCGCACCGCCCGCGTGCAGCGGGAGGGCCGGGCGCCCAGCCTGGTCGCCGGCGTGGTCCGGGACGGCGGGCTGGCCTGGTCCGCCGGCCGTGGCGCGGTCGCCGACCCGCACACCGACGTGCAGTACCGCATCGGGTCGATCAGCAAGACCGTGACGGCGGTGGCGGTGCTCCGGCTGCGCGACGAGGGCCGGCTCGACCTCGACGACCCGCTGGAGCGGCACCTGCCCGGCACCCCGCTGGGCGACCGGACCGTCGGCCACCTGCTGTCCCACCTGGCCGGTGCCACCTCGGAGAGCCCCGGCGGCTGGTGGGAGCGGGTGCCCGGCGGCTCGCTCGAGGAGCTGCGCCTCGGTGCCGCCGACGTGGTGCTCGGGGCGGCCCGCCGGTTCCACTACTCCAACCTCGGATTCGGCCTGCTCGGCGAGCTCGTCGCCCGGCACCGTGGCCGGCCGTGGGCGGAGGTGGTCGGCGCGGAGGTGCTCGCGCCGCTGGGGATGACCCGGACGACGCCCCGCCCGGCCGGCGCCGCGGCCTCGGGCGCCGCCGTCCACCCGTGGGCCGACGTCGTCCTGTCCGAACCGGAGCACGACGCCGGCGCGATGGCCGCCGCCGGCCAGCTGTGGGCGACCCTGGCCGACCTGGGCCGGTTCGCCGCCTTCCTGCTCGGCGACACCGGTGACGTGCTCTCGCCGGCGACGCTGGAGGAGATGACCGTGCCGGCCGGCGTCGACTCCGCCGCGCCGGGCTGGTCGGCCTACGGGCTGGGATTGCAGGTGCTGCGGGTCGACGGGCAGACGCTGGTCGGGCACGGCGGCTCGATGCCGGGCTTCCTGGCCGGGGTGTTCGTGGACCGGGCCGAGCAGACCGGTGGCGTGATGATGACCAACACCACCAGCGGTGTCGAGCCGCTCGTCCCCGGTCTGTTGGCCGATCTGCGGGCCGCCGAGCCGCGGGTGGTCGAGGCCTGGACGCCGTCGTCCGCGCCGGTGGCGCTGGATCTGCTCGGCGTCTGGTTTTGGGGGCCGGCGCCGCACGTGCTGCGCGCCTCGGCCGGTGGGCTGCTGCACCTGGGCCCGCTGCCGGGGCGCACCGGGCGGGCCAGCCGGTTCTCGCCGCGGGCCGACGGCACCTGGGTGGGGCTGGACGGCTACTACGCGGGCGAGACGCTGCAGATCGCGCCCGACCACCTGGACCTGGCCACCTTCGTCTTCACCCGTACGCCCTACGACCCTGCGGCTCCCGTGCCCGGGGGCGTGGACGAGGCCGGCTGGCGCTGACCGGACGGGCTCAGAGCCGGTCGAACGCGTCCATCGTCGTCTTCACCACCGCGCCGTAGGCCAGGTGCGGCACCAGGTCGCTGATCCAGGCGGTCGCCGACCAGGTGCGCGGGTCGGTGATGCCCAGGACGGTCATCGGGCCGTTGGCCGCGACCAGCACGCCGGCGGTGGTGAGCAGCGTCCCGACCAGCGGCTGGGAGCGGAAGCCCGTGGCGCGCGCCAGCCCGACCAGGACGCCGACTCCCACCCCGGCCGCCAGCCCGGTGAGCGGGCCGAGCCCCTGCACCCGGTTGTCGCGGGTATCGCCCTCGCCGGGGATCGGGAGGTGTGCCTTCGCGGCGAGCGCCTCGACGGTCTGCTCGGGCGTGGAGCTGGTGCCGCGGCCGCGGACGGCCATGTCCAGGTAGGTGACCGCGTTGAGCGCCGTCGAGCCGGCCGCGCCGGCCGCCGCTCCGCGCAGTGCCCAGCCGGGGGTGCTGATCCCCCGTCGTCCCTTGCCGAAGGTGCCCACCGGTGTCCGCTTGGCCATGCCGGGGTCTACCCGCACCTCGTCGCCGGGCAAACGGAGCCGGTCCGTCGGTGGGCCGGGCGTTGCCCGCTCAGCGGCCACACCTGGGCTGGAAGGGGCCGATAGCGGGCCCTTGCTCGCCGAGCAGGTTGACGACGCCGGCCGGGTCACTCACCGGCAGCGGGCGCCGACCCGGCGGCGCGCTCCAGCAGCGGGGTCATCCGGTGGTCGACGAAGCGGCGCAGCGCCAGGTTGGTGTCGGTGCGCTGCACGCCGGGGAGAGCCAGCACCTGCTCGGAGATCCGCCAGAGGTCGTCGGCGTCCACCGCGACGACCTGGACGAGCAGGTCGGCCACCCCGGACAGCCCGGTGACCTCCAGGACCTCCGGGATCTGGGCGAGCGCGGCGCTGACGTCGGTGAGGCTGCGCTGCACGACCTGCACGGTGACGTAGGCGCCCAGCCGGTATCCCAGCGCCTCGGGCCGCACCCGGCGCTCGAAGGGTGCCAGCGCCCCGCCGGCCTCCAGCCGGGCCAGCCGCCCCTGCACGGTGTTGCGGGCCAGGCCGAGTTGCTGCGAGAGCGCCAGCACGGTCGTCCGCGGGTCGCGGGAGAGGGCCAGCAGCAGGCGTGCGTCGGTGGCATCCAGTTGATCGCCGGCAGCGGGCACGGCGCTCAGTCTGCCACGTCGACTGGGGCTCCGACCGAGCATCCTGCTCAGTTCCTGGACGGGGTGTTGTGCACTTCGCGGGAGGAGTGATCTTCTCCACAGGGCGCTCGTGCGTGTCACCATGGTGTGAGCGGTGCCACACCCCGGCGCCCAGGACGTCCATGACCGGTGCCCGGTGACCCCGGGCCGGGAGACGGCGAGGAGATCGGCATGACGGCGCTCCAGCAGGCCACCGAGGTGGTCGACCCGGTACCCGGGGCCCAGGCCCCCCACCTGCCCGGCCAACCGGATCTGGTCCAGTTGCTCACGCCCGAGGGCGAGCGGGTCGAGCACCCCGAGTACTCGATCGACGTCTCCGACGACGAGCTGCGCGCCGTGTACCGGGACCTGGCCCTGGTCCGCCGCTGGGACGTCGAGGCGACCGCGCTGCAACGGCAGGGCGAGCTGGGCATCTGGGCCTCCCTGCTCGGTCAGGAGGCCGCCCAGGTGGGTGCCGGCCGGGCCATGGAGGCCGGCGACATGGCCTTCCCCACCTACCGCGAGCACGGCGTCGCCTGGACCCGCGGCGTCGACCCGCTGCACGTCATCAGCCTGTTCCGGGGCGTCGACATGGGCGGCTGGGACCCGATCGCGGCCGGACTCAACCTCTACACGGTGGTCATCGGCGCGCAGTGCCTGCACGCGACCGGCTATGCCATGGCCCTCCAGCGCGACGGCGCCGAGCACGCCGCGCTGGCCTTCCTCGGCGACGGCGCGACCAGCCAGGGCGAGGTGAACGAGGCGATGATCTGGGCCGCGGCCTTCAGCGCCCCGGTCGTCTTCTTCTGCCAGAACAACCAGTACGCGATCAGCGTGCCGATCGAGCGGCAGTCCCGGGTCCCGCTGTACCAGCGGGCGGCCGGCTTCGGCTTTCCGGGCGTGCGGGTCGACGGCAACGACGTGCTCGCCGTCCTGGCCGTCACCCGGGCCGCGCTGGCGGCCGCCCGCGAGGGGCAGGGCCCGACCTTCATCGAGGCCTTCACCTACCGGATGGGCGCGCACACCACCTCCGACGACCCCACCCGCTACCGGCTGGGCGGCGAGCTGGAGCAGTGGAAGCTGCGCGACCCGATCGCCCGGCTCAAGGCCTACCTGTCCCGCAGCGGCATCGCCGACGCGGCGTTCTTCGACGGCGTGGACGCCGAGGGGGACGAGCTGGCCGCCCGGATCAGGAAGGGCACGGTGGAGATGCCCGCGCCGGCCGGCACGGAGATCTTCGACTCTGTCTACGCCGAGCAGACCCCGGAGCTCGCCCGGCAGCGGGCCGAGTTCGTGGCATACCACGAGGGCTTCGAGGAGGCGGGGGAGTGAGCGCCACGAAGGCGACGGTCGAGCGAGCATCGCAGGGAGATGCCGGGAGCCGACAGGGAGCGAGCATCGCAGCGAGCGCCAGCGAGCGAGGAGCGGAACGACCGCGGAGGCGACCCGTGCTGTCGACCGAGGAGCGGAACGAGACCGGAGTCGAGTCATGACGCAGAAGCTGGCCCTGGGCAAGGCGCTCAACCTCGGCCTGCGCCGGGCGATGGAGGACGACCCGAAGGTCCTGCTGATGGGCGAGGACATCGGCCGGCTCGGCGGGGTCTTCCGGATCACCGACGGGCTGCAGAAGGACTTCGGCGAGGACCGCGTCGTGGACACCCCGCTGGCCGAGGCCGGCATCCTGGGTACCGCGGTCGGCCTGGCGATGCGCGGCTACCGCCCGGTGTGCGAGATCCAGTTCGACGGGTTCGTGTTCCCCGCCTACAACCAGCTGGTCACCCAGGTGGCCAAGATCCACAACCGCTCGCGCGGCAAGCTGCCGATGCCCATCGTCGTCCGGATCCCCTTCGGCGGCGGCATCGGCGCGGTCGAGCACCACAGCGAGAGCCCCGAGGCGTACTTCGCGCACACCGCCGGGCTCAAGGTGGTCGCCGTCTCCAACCCGGTCGACGCCTACTGGGGCATCCAGCAGGCCATCGCCTCGCCCGATCCGGTCATCTTCCTGGAGCCCAAGCGGCGGTACTGGGAGAAGGCCGAGGTCGACCTGGACGCCGCTCCCGGGCCGCTGTTCGCCTCCCGGGTGGTCCGCGGCGGCGACGACGTGACCCTGCTGGCCTACGGACCGATGGTGAAGACGGCGCTGCAGGCCGCCGAGGCCGCCGCCGAGGAGGGCCGCTCGCTGGAGGTGGTCGACCTGCGCACGCTGTCGCCGCTGGACCTCGACCCGGTCTTCGAGTCGGTGCGCCGCACCGGCCGCTGCGTCGTCGTGCACGAGGCGCCGCTGACCCTGGGGTTGGGCGCGGAGATCGCCGCCCGGGTCGCCGAGACCTGCTTCCACTCCCTGGAGGCGCCGGTGCTGCGGGTCGGCGGGTACGACACCCCGTACCCGCCGTCCAAGCTCGAGGAGGAGTACCTGCCCGACCTGGACCGGGTGCTCGACGCCGTCGACCGTTCGCTGGCGTTCTGATGGGCCGGCTGCGCCAGTTCACGCTGCCCGACGTCGGCGAGGGCCTCACCGAGGGCGAGATCCTCTCCTGGCTGGTCGCGGTGGGCGACACCGTCACGGTGAACCAGCCGCTGTGCGAGGTGGAGACGGCCAAGGCCGCCGTCGAGCTGCCCAGCCCGTTCGCCGGCACGGTCACCGAACTGCTGCACGAGGTCGGGACGACGGTCGACGTCGGCGCGCCGATCATCACCATCGACGTCGGCGGGGACGGGCCGGCACCGGCAGCGGCGCCGCCGGCGTCCGCGCCGGCCGAGGAGGCGGTCGAGGCCGGCCTGATCGGTGGCCCGGCGCCCGGTGGCCGCACCTCGGTGCTGGTCGGCTACGGCCCGCGCACCACCGAGGCCAAGCGCCGTCCGCGCCGGTCCGGAACCGCCGTCGCCGCCCGGGCCACCGCACCGCAGGCGCCCGCGGAGGCCGACCACGGCTCGGGCCCCGATCGGCCGCCGCTGCTGGCGACCGCGCCCGATGCCACCACCAAGCCGGTCCGGCACGGCGGCCTGGAGGTCGGCCGGGCCGCGGAGGCGAACGCCGCCGCGGCCGCCGCGGCCGAGGCTGCGACGTCCGTCGCCCGCGACCCCGGCCGGGGCGCGCTGCGCCCGCTGGCCAAGCCGCCGGTGCGCAAGTACGCCAAGGACCTCGGCGTCGACCTGGCCACCGTCCCCGGCAGCGGGCCGGGCGGCGTCATCACCCGCGCCGATGTCGACGCCGCCCTGGCGGCCCCCGCCGCACCCACCCCGGAGCGGGCTTCCGGTACCGAGAGCCCGGGGGAGACGCGGGTGCCGATCAAGGGGGTGCGGAAGCACACCGCGGCGGCGATGGTGGCCAGCGCGTTCACCGCGCCGCACGTCACCGAGTTCCTGACCGTCGACGTCACCCGGATGATGAAGCTGCGCGGCCGGCTGGCCGAGCGGCCGGAGTTCGCCGGGCTCACGGTGAGCCCGCTGCTGTTCGTCGCCCGGGCGGTGGTGCTGGCCGCCCGCCGGCACCCGATGGTCAACAGCTCCTGGGACGACGCGGCCCAGGAGATCGTGCTGAAGGGGCAGGTGAACCTCGGGATCGCGGCCGCCACACCGCGGGGCCTGGTCGTCCCGAACGTGAAGGACGCCGCTCGGCTGACCCTGCCCGAGCTGGCCGCGGCGCTCACCGCGCTGACCAGCACGGCGCGGGAGGGCCGCACCGCCCCGGCCGACATGGCCGGCGGAACGATCACCATCACCAACGTCGGGGTGTTCGGCGTCGACACCGGGACGCCGATCCTCAACCCCGGCGAGTCGGCGATCCTGGCGTTCGGCACGGTGCGGGCGATGCCGTGGGTGCACCGGGGCAAGGTGCGGCCCCGGCAGGTGACCACCCTGGCGCTGTCGTTCGACCACCGGGTCATCGACGGGGAACTGGGCTCCCGGTTCCTCGCCGACGTCGGCGCACTGCTGCACGATCCGGGCAACGTCTGGGCCTGGTGAACGCGACGGCGCGCGGCCCCGCTGCAGGGTCCCGCCGCGAGCTTGCGAGTGGCGGGGGGCAGCGGGGTCCTTCTTCAGTCGGCATCCAGATCGGCGGCGACCAGGTCCGCGATCCGGGTGAGGACCGTCTCGTCGTCGCTGGTGACGGTGACCTCGGTGCCCTGCTTGGCGCCCAGTGTCATGATCATCAGTGGCGATCCGGCGTCCACGGCCGTGCCGCCGGCCGTGGCCAGGGTGACGGGCACGCCGGCCTTGGTGACGGCCTCGGCGATGAGCCCGGCAGGGCGGGCGTGCAGGCCGACGGTGGAGCCGACGGTCACGGTGGTGCTGGGCATGAGTGCCTCTTCCTGGTAGTCGGTGCGGGGCTGAGCCTGCCGGTCAGGCGACGGCGGTGCCTGCCGGGCGGGCGGGAGTGCCGGTGTGGGCGTGCGCGAGGTCGACGGCGTCCTCGGGAGCGCTGCCGGCCGTGGTGCGGCCGATGCTCTTGGCGAGGGTCACCGCGACGCCACCGACGACCGCCCCGACGAGCACGGCCAGGAGGAACAGCACGGCGTTGCTCATCGCGAAGAACACGAAGACCCCGCCGTGCGGGGCGCGCAGCTCGATCCCCAGGCCGGCGACGATCGCACCGGTGGTGGCCCCGCCGAGCATCATCGAGGGGATGACCCGCAGCGGGTCGGCCGCGGCGAACGGGATGGCGCCCTCGGAGATGAACGAGGCACCCAGCAGCCAGGCGGCCTTGCCGTTGTCCCGCTCGGCCGGGGTGTACAGCTTCGGCCGCAGGATCGTGCTGGAGATGGCCATCGCCAGCGGCGGCACCATGCCCGCGGCCATGACCGTGGCCATGATCACCAGCGAGCCGCCGGTGGCGGCCGCGGTCAGCCCGGTGGTGGCGAAGACGTAGGCGGCCTTGTTGACCGGACCGCCGAGGTCGAAGCACATCATCAGTCCGAGGATGACCCCGAGCAGGACCGCCGAGGTGCCGGTCAGGCCGTTGAGGAAGTTGCCGAGGCCGGTGAGGGCGGCGGCCAGCGGACGGCCGAGGGCGATGACCATCAGGCCACTGGAGATCAGCGTGGCGAGCAGCGGGATGATCACGACGGGCTGCAGGCCGCGGGCCCAGGTGGGCAGCTTCCAGCGGCTGATCCAGCGTGCGGCGAAGCCGGCGATGATGCCGCCGACCAGGCCACCGAGGAAGCCGGCGCCCACGGTGAGCGACACGGCACCGACGACGAAGCCGGGGACGATGCCGGGCCGGTCGGCGATCGCGTAGGCGATGTAGCCGGCCAGTGCCGGAACGAGGAAGCCGAAGGCCGCCTGGCCGAGCACGGTGCACAGCGCGCCCAGGTAGCCGAGCAGGCCGTCGTTGAGCCCTTCCGTCGGAGCGGCGCCGGGCAGGTCGAAGAAGGTGTTGTTCAGCGCCCAGTTGGCGGCGTAGCTCAGACCCTCGGCGTCCGGGTCGGGGTTGACGATCTGGTACCCGCCGAGCAGGAAGCCCAGCGCGATGAGCAGCCCGCCGGCCGCGACGAACGGGATCATGTAGCTGACGCCGGTCAGCAGCCACCGCCGGATCTCGCCGCCCAGCGACGGCCTGCCACCGGCAGGGGCGGTCGCGCCGCCGGTCGTGGCGGAGCCGGGCACCCGGCGGCCGTTCGGATCGTCGGCGGCGGCCAGCGCCTCGCGGATCATCACCCCGGGCTCGTTCATCGCCCGCTTGGTGCCCGACTGGACGACGGGCTTGCCGGCGAAGCGCTGCTGGTCCGTGACGCCGACGTCCACGGCGAAGATCACCGCGTCGGCCTGGCTGATCACCGACGGGTCCAGCGGGGTGGACCCCGCCGAGCCCTGGGTCTCCACCTGCAGGTCGACGCCCATCTCTCGGGCGGCGGCGGTCAGCTTGTCCGCGGCCATGTAGGTGTGCGCGATGCCGGTCGGGCAGGCGCTGACCGCGACGATGCTGCGCTGGGGGGCCTCCACCGCCGGCGCAGGGGCCGCGGCCACCGGCGCACCGGCGGGGGCGACCGCGGAAACAGGGGCGGGGGAGACGACCTCCTCCACCAGCGCCACCACCTCCTCGGCCGATGCCGCCGCCCGCAGCGACGCGACGAACTCCGGCCGCACCAGGGCCCGGGCCAGCGCGGTGAGCAGGGTGAGGTGGTCGGCGTCGCCGTGCTCGGGGGCGGCGATGAGGAAGGCCAGGTCGGCCGGCCCGTCGGGAGCGCCGAAGTCGACCGGCGGGGAGAGCCGGGCGAAGGCCAGCGACGCCTGGGTGACCGCGCCGGACCGGCAGTGCGGGATGGCGATGCCGCCGGGGAGCCCGGTGGCCGCCTTCGCCTCGCGGGCCATGGCATCGGCGCGCAGCGCCTCGGCGGCGGTGGCCCGGCCGGCGTCGGCGACCAGCCCGGCCAGCCGGCCGACGACGTCGCTCTTGTCGCGGCCGAGGTCGGCGTCGATCGCCACCAGCGAGGTGGTGATGAGTGCGGACATGGACGGGTCTCCCTGGGTCATCGGGGGTCGGTGCCGGCGACCGGGCGGGCGCCGAGGAGTGCGGACGGGGTGGTCACGGCGTCGTCGCCGGGCCGGACGTGGACGGCGGAGACGTCGACCTGCTCGGGCGTCGGGACGGCGGATCCCGGCAGCGCGGCGCTGCCGGAGCCGTAGGCCACCGCGGTGCGCAACCGGTCGGCCGGGCCGGCGCCGGCCAGCTCGGCGAGCAGGAACCCGGCGAGGCTGCTGTCGCCCGCGCCGACGGTGCTGCGCACCGTGATCCGGGGTGGCCGGGCCGACCAGCGCTCGCCGTCCCCGGTGGACAGCAGCGCGCCGTCGGCGCCGAGGGTGAGCAGCACCTGACCGACGCCCCGGGAGTGCAGCGAGTCGACCGCGGCCAGCAGCGCGACCGGGTCGGCGGACAGCTCGGCCTCGGTGGTGCCGGCCAGCTGGGCCAGCTCCTCGGTGTTGGGCTTGAGCAGGTCGGGGGCGGCGTCCGGGCCGGCGGCCAGCAGCGCCAGCAGCGGGGCCTCCGAGGTGTCCACGGCGATCCGGGCGCCGGTCGCGCGCAGCGTGCGGACGAGGTCGGCGTACCAGCCGTCCGGGGTGCCCGGGGGCAGCGAGCCGGACAGCGCGATCCAGCCGGCCGGGTCGGCGTGCTCCCGGACCGCCGCGGCCAGCGCGGCCCGGGTGCCGGCGGTCAGCGGGGCGCCGGGCTCGTTGAGCTTGGTGGTGGTGCCGTCGGGCTCGGTGAGCGTGTAGTTGGTGCGCACCGGAGCGCCGACCGGAACGGTCACCAGCGGCAGGCCGAGGGCCTGCAGCGCGGCGACGATCGGGTCGGCGCCGTCGGCCGGCAGCACCGGGACGACGGGGATCCCGGCCGCGGCCACCGCGCGGGCGACGTTGACGCCCTTGCCGCCGGGCTCGGTGCGGCTGGGCCCGAGCCGGGCGACGCCGCCGCGGTGCAGCGGCCCGGGCAGGGCGAGCGTGCGGTCCAGGCTCGGGTTGGCGGTCAGCGTGACGACCGGCGCGCGGGTGATCACGCCACCACCACCTCGACGCCCTGTTCCTCCAGGTCGGCCAGCACGTCGGGGCCGGCGTCCGCGTCGGTCACCAGGACGTCGACGTCGCCGAGCGCGGCGAAGCGGACCAGGTGCTCGCGGCCGAGCTTGCTGCTGTCGGCCAGCACGACGACCCGCTGACCCGCCCGGACCATGGCCCGCTTGACCGCCGCCTCGCGCTCGTCGGGAGTGGAGAAGCCGTGTCCGGCGCTGATCCCGTTGGCGCCGAGGAAGACCACGTCGACGCGCAGCTCGGCCAGCCCGCGCACGGTGGTCTCGCCGACCGCGGTCTGCGTGACGCCGCGGACCCGCCCGCCGAGCATGTGCAGCTCGACGCCGGCGGCGGCCGACAGCCGGGCGGCGATGGGCACCGAGTTGGTGGCGGCGAGCAGCTGCCGGTGGGCGGGCAGGAGGTCGGCCAGCGCGGCGGTGGTGGTGCCGCCGTCGAGCAGGAGGCTGCCGTGGACCCCGGGTACGAGGTCCAGCGCGGCCGCGGCGATCCGCCGCTTCTGCTCGGTGCGGGCGCCACTGCGTTCTCCCAGCCCGGGCTCGGCGACGGTGAGCAGCCCCGCCGGAACGGCGCCGCCGTGCACCCGGCGCAGCAGGCCGGCGCGCTCGAGGACGGCGAGGTCGCGACGGACCGTCTCGGTGGTCACGCCGAACCGCTCGGCCACGGCCGTGACCGCCACCCGCCCGCGGTCGGTGACGAGGCCGGCGATGGCCTGCTGACGTTCCTCGGCGTACATGGCGCCTCCGTTCGCTGTGGCGCTGCGCCGGCACCCGTTTCTGTGGGGAACGGCGTTGCCTTGTGTTGTTCTACGTTGTTTCATGTTGACAAGTCAAGCGGAACTGGTGACTCTGGTCACCGAATCGCATGCCGGGGTGCATCCCGGCTGCCACCACCGCGCGAGCGGGTGGACCGTCCTCCCGGGGCATCCGGGTACGAGTCAGACAGCGAGGCACGCCATGTCATCTCCCACCTCAAGCACGGCGCCCGACATCCTCGCCGGGCCGGCGGTGTTCGCCGGCACCCCGGTGGTGCCCGGCGTGGCGGTCGGCCCGGTGGTCCGGCCGGCCGGCGCGGTCCGGCTCCCGGAGGGGGGTGCCGCGCCGGTCGCCGAGGCCGACCGCCCGGTGGAGCGCGACCGGTTCGCCGCCGCCGCCGGGGCGGTCGCCCGGCGGCTGGCCGCGCGGGCGGCGGCCGCCACCGGCGTCAGTGCGGAGGTGCTGTCGTCCACCGCCCAGCTGGCCACCGACCGGGGGCTGCTGTCGGCCGTCGAGCAGCGGATCGACGCCGGCGCCTCCGCCGCGGTGGCCACGGTGGGCGCCGCCCAGCAGTTCGTGGAGCTGTTCACCGGCCTGGGCGGGGTGATGGCCGAGCGGGCCACCGACGTCCGCGACGTCCGCGACCGGATCGTCGCCGAGCTGACCGGCCAGGGCGAGCCGGGGGTGCCGGCGCCGGAGACGCCGTCGGTCCTGCTGGCCGACGACCTGGCCCCGGCCGACACCGCCGGGCTCGATCCGGCCCGGATCGTCGCGCTGGCCACCCGGCTCGGCGGGGCGACCAGCCACACCGCGATCATCGCCCGCCAGCTGGGGCTGCCCTGCGTGGTCGGGGTCGGTGGGCTCGGCGACGTGCCGTCCGGTGCGCTGGTCCTGGTCGACGGTGAGCGGGGCACGGTCACCGTCGATCCGGAACCGGTCGCGGCCCGCGCCCGGGTGGCCGAGGCGCAGGCGGTCACTGCGGCCCTGGCGAGCTATCGCGGCCCCGGCTCGACCCGCGACGGGCACCCGGTCCAGGTGCTGGCCAACGTGCAGGACGGCGTCGGTGCCCGCGCCGCGGCTGCGGCCCATGCCGAGGGGGTCGGCCTGCTGCGCACCGAGCTCGCCTTCTTCGGGCACGCCACGGAGCCCCCGGTCGACGAGCAGGCCGCCGGGTACGCCGAGGTGTTCGCCGCCTTCCCGGGCGGCAAGGTGGTGCTGCGCACCCTGGATGCCGGCTCGGACAAGCCGCTGGCCTTCGCCACCCCGCCGGACGAGGCCAACCCGGCCCTGGGTGTCCGGGGGGTGCGGGTGGCCCGCCGCGACCCGGGCCTGCTGACCCGTCAGCTGGATGCCGTGGCGCAGGCGGCCCGGTCCACCGGCGCCACGCCGTGGGTGATGGCCCCGATGGTCGCCACCGTGGCCGAGGCCGCGGACTTCGCCGCCGCCGTCCGGGCGCGCGGTCTGGTGCCCGGCGTCATGGTGGAGGTGCCGTCGGTGGCGTTGCTGGCCGACCGCTTCCTGGAGCACCTGGACTTCCTGTCGATCGGGACCAACGACCTCTCGCAGTACACGCTGGCCGCCGACCGGCTCTCCGCCGAGCTCGCCGACCTGACCGATCCCTGGCAGCCGGCCCTGCTCGCCCTGGTTCGTGCCACCGCGGCGGCGGGGGAGCGGGCCGGCAAGCCGGTCGGCGTCTGCGGCGAGGCCGCGGCCGATCCGCTGCTCGCCTGCGTGCTGGTGGGCATGGGCGTGACGTCGCTGTCCTGTGCGGCCGGCTCGGTCGCCGGGGTCGGCGCCAAACTCGCCACCGTCGACCTGGCCGACTGCCGCCGGGCGGCCCGGGCCGCGCTCGCGGCCGCCGACCCGAGCGCGGCCCGGCTGGCGGCGCGGGCGGCGCTGGCCGGCTGAGCGGCGGGTACGCGACATGTGACGAATCCACGGGTGTGCAGCCGTATGGACAAGTGATCCGTCGGTCACATCACTGGTGGACCCCTTGTTTCGTCGGAATATTCGACGCGCAGCCTGCTTTACTGCAGATGCATCACCGGATGTACCGACGAGAGAAGGCATGACATGAGCAGCGTGACCTCCAGCTGGCGAGCCCGTCGGCAGGCGGCGCGTACCCGGCGGGCCCTGGACCTCGCCGTGGCCCGCACCAGCAGCCCCGCGATGCGCGACGAGCTGCTGACCCTGGCGAACAGCACCCCGTTCGGCCCCGCCCCGCGCTGAAGCAGGACCCCCTCCTCCGCACCCCCGCACAGGCTCGGGGCGAACCGCTGGAGGGGGCCGGCAGGGACGTGCCCGGACGACACCCGCCCCCGGCCTCCACGACGGAGACCGGGGGCGTCTGCCGTGCGGGGCACCCCAACGGGTGGGTCCGGGGCCGGTGGCGCTCAGCCGGCCCTCCCGACGCGCCGATGACGAGGACGTGAGCACCTCCGCCCCGACCCGCAGCCGGCACCCGGCATGACCGGCACCGCCGCGCCGTCCGTCGCGCGGGAGACCTCCTCGGCCACGACGGCCGGGCTGCTGCGGTACGTCCGGGCCGCGGCCGGGGACGACGCGGTCGCCGAGACCATCCGCCGGGCCGGGGTGCCGCACGGCGAGGTGGACCTGCTGGACCCGGCGAACTGGACGAGCTACGACACCCGAATCCGGCTCTTCGCCGCGGCCACCGAGGTGCTCGGCGACCCCCGGACGATGTTCCAGGTCGGCGCCACCGCCCTGGCCCGGGGGATGTCGCCGTCCGTCGTCCTGGTGGTGCGGGCGATGGGCTCGCCGCGGCAGGTCGTCCGCCAGCTGCCCGGCGCGGTGCTCAAGTTCTCGACCACCTCCACGATGGAGGTCCTGGACTCCGGGGTCACGCACGCCACGGTCAGCATGAGGCTGCACCCGGCCTACGAGCACTCCCGGCTGGACTGCCAGTACGCCCAGGGCCTGCTGACGTCGGTCCCGTCGGTCTTCGGGCTCCCGCCGGCCCGCATCGTGCACGACGAGTGCGAGTCCGACGGGCATCCCACCTGCCTGTACCACCTGACCTGGGAGCCGCGGTCCCGGCTGCCGTGGCGCCGGCACCGGCGGAACGCCGCCGACACCGAGCTCACCGCGCTGCGCGAGCAGGTCCGGGCCCTCCAGTCCGCGGCCACCGACCTGGTCACCAGCGACGACCTCGACACGGTGCTGGACAGGATCGTGGCGCGCGCGGCGCAGGCCGTCCTCGCGCCGGCGTACGTGCTCGCCATCCACCCGCCGGCCGGTGGCCCGCCGCTCGTGCACAGCGCGGGTCTCTCGGACGCCGAGGCGCAGGACCTGGCCGCGGCGCTGCTCGACGGGCGGGACCTCGGCGCGCACGCAATCGTCGTGGACGTCGCCTCGTCCCGCCGGATGCACGGCCGGCTGGCCGCGGTCTACCGCGTCGAGCTCCGCGGCGCGGGCGATGAGGGCTTCCTCCTGTCCGCCTACGCAGGCCATGCCGCTGCGGCGCTGGACCTGTTGATCGCGCTCGAGGAGACCCGCAGCCAGGGCGCCCGGTCCGCGGCGCTCCTGGAGCTCGCCCACGAGCTGGCCGGCTCGGCCGGTGCCGACGGGGTGTGTGACGTGGTGGCCCGTGCGCTGCCCCGGGTGATCGGCTGCACCAGCGGCTCGGTCATGCTCTGGAACCCCTCCCACGGCTGCCTGCAGGCCCGGTCGTCGACCGGGCTGGACGATGAGCGGCACGCGTTCTTCCTCGACCACCCGCTCCGGCCGGAAGACACTCCCGAGCTGGTCGGCATGCTGACCGACCGGGAGCCGCGGGTGCTGACCGCGGACCGCGCCAGCCCGGCCCTGCGCGCGCTCCTGGACGCACTGGAG
Source organism: Modestobacter lapidis (assembly GCF_054780755.1). NCBI lineage: Bacteria > Bacillati > Actinomycetota > Actinomycetes > Geodermatophilales > Geodermatophilaceae > Modestobacter > Modestobacter lapidis. Next base: position 93,116 of record NZ_BAAGVS010000007.1, read on the forward strand.
GTGACCGACGTCATCGCCGTCCCGCTGGTCGCCGGCGGCGCCTTCCTGGGCGTGGCCACCGCATGCTGGCAGCAGGGCCAGGCCCCGTCCCAGCTGGACGGCGACGTCCTGGCCCGGCTACGCGGCGTGGGCGACCAGGCGGCGACCGCGCTGGAGAAGGCGCGGCTGCTGGAGACCGTCCAGCACCAGGCCCTGCACGACGCCCTCACCGGGCTGCCGAACCGGGTGCTGGTGGCCCGGCGCCTGGAGGCGCACCTGGAGGCCGCCGGCCCGGAGGCGCCGCTCGCCGTGCTGTTCTGCGACCTCGACCGGTTCAAGGCGGTCAACGACGGCCTCGGGCACGCCGCCGGTGACGAACTGCTGCGGCAGGTGGCCGCCCGGCTGCGCGCCGTCGTCCGCCCCGGGGACACCGTCGGACGGCTCAGCGGCGACGAGTTCGTCCTGCTCCTGCCCGACGTCACCGACCTCGGGCACGCCGAGGGGCTGGCCGAGCGGGTCGCCGGCTGCTTCGCCGAGCCGTTCCGGCTGGCCGGCTCGCCGGTGGCCGTGCGGGCCAGCATCGGCCTGGCCCTGCACGCCGACCCGGACACCGACCGCACGGGCGAACGGCTGCTCAGCGAGGCCGACGCTGCCATGTACCGCGCCAAGCACGCCGACCGCCGGCGCGACGACCTGCCGCGCTGACCCGGCCAGCTGGCCCTCCTGCAGGGTCCCGCCGCGAGCCTGCGAGTGGTGGGGGGCCGGAGGGGCCTTCCTCAGGTCCGCAGCCGCGCACGCAGCGCGGCCTGCTCGCCGGCGCCGAAGCCGTGCTCGGTCAGCCAGCCGACCGGCCCGCCGTGCCGTTCCTCGAGCACCTCCAGCACCCGGCGCATCGTCTCGGCCCGCGGCGTGTGGGTGGCGACGTCGCGGGTGGTCATGTCCGCGGCGTAGGTGGGGCTGGTCGCGAGCCGGGCCACCAGCGCGTCGATCACCTCCGCGGTCAGCGCGTAGTCGGCGACGATCGCCGCGGGCTCGACGTCGGCGACCGCCAGGGCCAGGGCGGAGACCACCCCGGTGCGGTCCTTGCCCGCCGCGCAGTGCACCACGGCGGCCCCCGTCCCGGCGGTGAGCGCACGCAGGGCGGCGAGCACGTTGTCCCGGCCGTCGACCAGGTAGCCCAGGTAGGCCCGGACCGCCGGCGGCTCGTCCTCGGCGCCGGGGGCGGTCTGCCGGGGCAGCAGCGACTCGCCCCAGTCGGCGGGCAGCCGGCTGCGCACCTCCTCGTCGTCCTCCTCGCCGGCGAAGACGTCGGTGCGCCGGCCGCGCTCGGGAAGCAGGGTGAAGTGCCGGTGGGTCACCGTCGCGACGTCGCGCAGCGGCCCGCGGCCCTCGAGCAGGATCTCCGCGGTGGTGCGCAGGTCGACGACGTCGGTCAGCCCGAGCCCGCCGACCAGACGGTCGACGTCGGCCGGGCTGAGGCTCTGCAGGTTGTCACTGCGCAGCACCCGGCCGTGCACCGTCTTGCCGCCGTCCCGGGTCGGCAGGCCACCGAGGTCACGGGTGTTCGCCGTCCCCTGCAGCGGAACCCAGCGGCCGGTGCGGATCGAGGTCACCCCGCGACGGTACGACGGCGGCGGCCCCGGTTCAGCGTGAGCAGGCGAGCAGGCCCTCGCACACGGCCAGCAGCCGGGCGCGCAGCACGGCGCCGCGCGCGGCGAACCCGCGCTGCGCCGCGACGTACTCGGCCCTGCCCTCGGCAGTCTCGATCCGCACCGGCGGGTAACCGAGGTCGGCCAGGTCGTACGGGGAGGCCCGCATGTCCATCTCCCGCACGTCCGCCGCGAGCTCGAAGCAGTCGCCGACCAGCTCGCCGGGAGTCGCCGGGGCGAGCTTGTAGGCCCACTTGTACAGGTCCATCGTGGCGTGCAAGCAGCCCGGCTGCTCCAGCTGCACCTGGGTGTCCCGGGTGGGTTGCAGGGTGTTGAGCGGCCGCGCGCGGGGGGTGAAGAACCGGAAGGCGTCGACGTGGCTGCACTGCACGCGGGCGCGGTCGACCACCGCGGCGGTGCCGGCCGCACCCAGCCGCAGCGGAACGGCGTCGTGCCGCACCGCGCCGTCGTCCGGCCGGTAGGCCATGGCCCATTCGTGCAGCCCGAAGCACCCGAACGACGCCGGCCGCCCGGCCGTGGCCGACAGCAGCTCGGCGATCCAGGCGACGGTGTCCCGCCGCTGCTGGAGGAAGGCCGGGACGTCGAGGGCGACCCCGGTTCCCTCCCGGCCGGCGTCGTCCACCGCCGTCAGCTCGGTGTGGAACGGCCAGCTCAGCCGCTCGCGCGCGGCCTCGCCCAGCAGGACCGTGCCCCGGCCCGGGTGCCAGCGCCGGAGCCGGCCGGGCGGGTGGGAGTAGTAGGTGAACAGGAAGTCCAGGACCGGGTGCGTGCGCCCCGCGCGGCGACGCTGCTGGTGCGGCCGCACCCAGCGGTCCACCTGCCGTCGGTGGGCGGCGTCCCGCGCCGTCCAGTCCGCCTCCGCCACGGCCCCCGTCACGGCCACGGCCTCTGTCACGGCCACGGTGAGATCGCGGTGGCCGGTGCGCACCGGATCAGAATAGGCCGGTACGACCGCCCCCCGGCGGGGGGATTCGGGTCCAGTTGCCCACGACCCATGCCGATGTACCGGGTGTGACATCGATTGCACACGCGGCCGCCGAGAACGTCCGGCCCGCTGCCCGCGGTTCCCGCATCCCGCGCACGGTGCCGCTGGAGGAGCCGGCCTTCCGTGCCCGCCACCGGGTGATCTCGGTGGTGCTGGCCGCGCACCTGCCGGTGCTGGCCGCGATCGGTGTCATCCGGGACGTCGGCGGCCTGCTGCTGTGGGGCCAGCTGGCCGTCATGGTCGTGCTGCTCCTGGCCGGGCAGCTGTTCTCCGGCCAGGCGGCGCGCGGCAGCGCGGTGAGCCTCGGGCTGATGATCGGCGCCGACGTGCTGGTGCACGTCGGCGGCGGCCTGACCGACCTGCACATCTGGTTCTACGTGCTGCTGGCGATGGTCGCGCTGTACCAGAACTGGACGCCGTTCCTGCTCGCCGTCGCGTTCGTCGCCGTCCACCACGCGGCGATGAGCCTCTGGATGCCGATGTCGGTGTTCTCCACCCATGAGGCGCAGCACGCCCCGGTGCTCTTCGCAGGGCTGCACGCGGCGTTCCTGCTGGCCGAGGCGGTCTTCCTGGCCTACGGCTGGAAGTTCACCGAGGAGGCCGAGCGCGCCCGCGCCGCCCAGCAGGCCCTCGCCGAGCAGCAGCAGGCCGCCCAGGTGCAGGCCGAGGCCGAGCTCGCCGCCGAGCGCGCCGCCGTGGCCGAGGAGGAGGCGCGGCGGCTGCGCGCCCGCGAGGAGCGGGCCGCCGGTATGGCGCAGCGACTGGCCGCGCTGGAGGGTGCCGGCCGTCGCCTGGACGAGAACGTGTCGACGGCGACGTCGGTCATGGAGGGCCTGCGCTCGGCGATCGAGGAGATCTCCGCGGCGGCCAGCCGGGCCAGCAGCACCGCGCAGGAGGCCAGCGTGCAGTCCCGCGGCAGCGCGGCCACGATCGAGCGGCTCGCCGGGACGATGGCCGAGATCGACCAGATCGCCGGGAGCATCTCGGGCATCGCCGACCAGACCAACCTGCTCGCGCTCAACGCCACCATCGAGTCGGCCCGCGCCGGGGAGGCCGGCCGCGGGTTCGCCGTGGTGGCCGGCGAGGTCAAGGACCTCGCGACCGAGACCGCCCGGGCCACCGAGCGGATCCGCGGGGTCGTCGACGCCGTGCGCGCCGACGTCGGCGCGGCCGGCGCGGCGCTGGCCAGCATCCAGGAGATCATCGCCGGGGTGGTGGAGAGCCAGTCGACCATCGCTGCCGCCGTCCAGGAGCAGAACAGCTCCACCGCCGAGGCGCAGGCGGCGATGTGCGGTGCCTCCCGGGAGGCGACCCGGATGGCCAGCGACCTGTCCGGCATCGTCCGCGAGGACTGAGCCGCCGGGCGGCGGCGCCCGGGGCGGCACACCGCCCCGGCCCGCCGGTCAGGTGTTGCCCGGCCGGGCCACGCTCTCGTCGTGCTGGGCCGCGTCGTCGGTGGTCAGCACGGTGTCCGCGGCACCCTTGTCGCTGACGTTCTCCCCGGTCTTGCCGTCGATCAGGTTCTCGTCGGTGTCTGCCGTGTCGGGGGACTCGGAGTAGCCGGTCGGGTCGGATTCGCTCACGGGTTCTCCTCGGACGTCGGGTCGGGTGCGGCGCGCTGGGCGAGCGAGGGCTCGGTGCCGGTGCGGGCGGGCTGCTCGTCGTCGGACGCCGAGTCCCGGGCGATCGCCTCGTCGGCGGTGAGCGGGACGTCGTCGAAGCTGTCGGTCCCGGTGCTGCTGTTGTCGCCGGTCCCCGAGGCGGTGGGTACGTCCTGCTGGATGCGGTCGCTGCCGCCGGTCTCGCTCATCGGCTCGTCCTCTCGTCGGTCCGGCTCCAGCCATGCCCGCGACCGGCGGCCCCCATGCACGCACGACGGCGGCCAGGTGACCGGATGGAACGGCCCCGCTGCAGGGCCCCGCGCCGAGCCCGCGAGGCGGCCGTCGGTCAGGCCCCGTCCCGGGCCCCGCCCTGAGCTTGCGAAGGGTGGGGAGGACGGGGCCTTCCTCAGAAGGCGGCCTCGTCGACCTCCATCAGCGCGTTGTCGGTGTTCTCCACGATGGTCCGCTCGCTGGTCAGCGTGGGCAGCACCTGGGCGCAGAAGAAATGGGTGGCGGCCAGTTTCCCCTCGTAGAAGTGCCGGTCCCGGTCGGTCACGTCGCCGGCCAGCGCGGCCAGGGCCACCTCGGACTGGCGGACCAGCAGCCACCCGGTGATCAGGTCGCCGACCGCCAGCAGCAGCCGGGAGGTGTTCTGGCCGACCAGGTACAGCTTCGTGGGGTCCTGCTGGGCCGCGGTGAGGTGGCCGAACATCGCCGTCAGCATGCCCTGCACGTCGGCCAGGGCGGTGGCGAGCAGGGCCCGCTCCTCCTTGAGCCGGCCGTTGCCGACCTCGGCGTCGATCGTGGCCTGCACCTGGCCGGCCAGCCAGGTCAGCGCCACCCCGCCGTCCCGGACGATCTTGCGGAAGAAGAGGTCCTGGCCCTGGATCGCCGTCGTCCCCTCGTAGAGGGTGTCGATCTTGGAGTCCCGGATGTACTGCTCGATCGGGTAGTCCTGCAGGTAGCCCGAGCCGCCGAGCGTCTGCAGCGACTCGCTGGTGAGCAGCTGGGTGGCCCGCTCGGAGCCGAAGCCCTTGACGACCGGCAGCAGCAGGTCGTTGACGCGGGCGGCCAGCCGCGCCTGCTCGCTGTCGGCGGTGCCGGCGGCCTCGGCCTCCATCACCTGGTCGCGGAAGGTCGCGGTGTACAGGTACAGCGCCCGCATGCCCTCGGCGTAGGCCTTCTGCCGCATCAGCGAGCGGCGGACGTCGGGGTGCTGGGTGATGGTCACCCGCGGCGCGTCCTTGGCCGGGGCGGCGAGGTCGGCGCCCTGGACCCGCTCCTTGGCGTAGGCCAGCGCCACCTGGTAGCCGGCGGAGAGGGTGGCGATGGCCTTGGTGCCGACGAACATCCGGGCGTACTCGATCACCTTGAACATCTGGGCGATGCCGTCGTGCACCTCGCCGACCAGCCGGCCGACGGCCGGGACCGGGCCGTCGCCGAAGGTGAGCTCGCAGGTCGTGGAGACCTTGAGCCCCATCTTCCGCTCCACGTTGGTGACGTACACGCCGTTGCGCTCGCCGAGCGCGCCGGTCGCGAGATCCACGTGGAACTTGGGGACGACGAACAGCGACAGCCCCTTGGTGCCCGGCCCGGCACCCTCCGGGCGGGCCAGGACCAGGTGGACGATGTTGTCCGCCAGGTCGTGCTCGGCCGAGGTGATGAAGCGCTTGACGCCGCTGATGTGCCAGGAGCCGTCGTCCTGCCGCACGGCCCTGGTGCGCCCGGCGCCGACGTCGGAGCCGGCGTCGGGCTCGGTGAGCACCATGGTGGCGCCCCAGAGGTGCTCGATCATCAGCTCGGCGAGGCGCTGCTGGTCCGGGGTGCCCAGCGAGTGCAGGATCGCCGCGAAGGTGGCGCCCGAGCCGTACATGAAGGCCGCCGGATTGGCGCCCAGCATCATCTCGAACGCCGCCCAGCGCAGGCTGAACGGCGCACCGAACCCGCCGAGTTCGTCGGGCAGGTCCAGCCGCCACCACTCGCCGGCGTTGACCGCCCGCACCGACTCCTTGAACGACTCGGGCAGCGTGACGCTGTGCGTCGCCGGATCGAACACCGGCGGGTTGCGGTCGGCGTCGGTGAAGGAGGCGGCCAGCGGGCCCTCGGCCAGCCGGCGCACCTCGGCGAGCACACCGCGCGCGGTCTCGGCATCCATCTGCTCGAACGGGCCGGTTCCGAACCGGTCCCTGGTGGTCTGGAACTCGAAGAGGTTGAACTCGAGGTCGCGCAGGTTGGCGGTGTAGTGGCTCACGGGTGCTCCTGTGCTGCCGGACGCGGGCCGGCTCGTACCAGCCGGTAACAAAGCTATTACCGACGGGTAACCGGAGCAAGCTCCCCGGTCGCGACTCGCCCGGAGGGGTAGCCGGAACCCACTCGTGGCCCGGCCGGCGTCAGTCCCGGCTGTCCGCGTGCGCGTCCGGCTCGGCCTCCGGCGGCGGGTACACCGGCCCGGCGGTGCCGTCGGCGTCGTCCCCGTCGGGCGGGGACGTCGCGCCGCCCAGCGGGGCGACGTCGCGGTCGGGAGCGGGCTGGGGGCCGGAGGTGCTCATCGACCGAGTGTCCGCCCGGGCGGCCCGGCCCACCCGCCGGGACGTGTGGCGCCCCGCGCCGTGCGATCGGGGAGCGCCGGGTGGCATCGTCCCACTCCGTCCCCCGACCGATCGCCGATCCTGGGAGCAGCCCGTGGCCCCGAACCCCCGATCCTTCCCCTCCGAGGCGCTCGCACACGGCGCCCGCGGTGCCCGCCTCGACCTCGCCCCGGAACGGGCCGAGGTGGTCGGCGCGGTGCTGGCGGAGATGTACGCGCTGATCGACCGGCTCGACGACGTCCCCTTGGGGGATACGCCACCGGCCACCGCGTTCGACGCCCGCTGGGAGGCCTGAGCATGCAGCCGTACGAGCTGTCGCTGACCGCGGCGGCCGCCGAGATCGGCGCGCGCCGGCTGTCGCCGGTCGAGCTGACCGAATCCGTCCTCGGGCGGATCGAGGCCACCGAGCCGGCGCTCGGCGCCTTCGCCCACGTCACCGGCGACCTGGCCCGCGAGGCCGCCGCGGCCGCCGAGGCGGAGATCGCCGCCGGCCGGTACCGCGGCCCGCTGCACGGCATCCCGCTGGGTGTGAAGGACCTGTACGACACCGCCGGGGTGCCGTCCACGTCCAGCTCCAAGGTGCGCGCCGAGCACGTGCCCGACACCGATGCGGCCGCGGTCGAGCGGCTGCTCGCCGCCGGGATGGTGATGGTGGGCAAGACGCACACCCACGAGTTCGCCTTCGGCGGCATCACCCCCACGACCCGGAACCCCTGGGACACCGGGCGGATCCCGGGCGGCTCGAGCGGCGGGTCCGGTGCCGCCGTCGCCGCGGGGTCGTGCATGGTGGGCCTGGGCACCGACACCGCCGGGTCGATCCGCATCCCGGCCAACCTCTGCGGCACCGTGGGGCTGAAGCCGACCTACGGCCGGACCTCGCGACGGGGCGTGACGTCGCTGTCCTGGTCGCTGGACCACGTCGGGCCGCTGACCCGCAACGTGACCGACGCCGCGCTGGTGCTCGACGCGATCGCGGGGCACGACCCGCTGGACCCGGCCTCGGTCGACGTCCCGGTACCCGACCACGCGGCGGGCCTGACCGGCGACGTCACCGGCCTGCGCGTCGGGGTGCCCACGAACTACTTCTTCGACCACGTGCATCCCGACGTCGAGCGGTCCGTCCGGGCAGCGGTCGAGGTGCTCGTGGGGCTGGGCGCCCAGGTGCGGGAGGTGACGATCCCGTACCCCGACCAGGTGCTGGGCACCGAGTGGGGGATCGTGCTGCCCGAGGCCGCCGCCTACCACCAGCAGTCGCTGCGGGCCGGCGCGGACCTGTACCTCGAGACGACCCGGCTGTCGCTGGAGGTGGGGGAGCTCGTCCTCGCCACCGACTACATCAAGGCGCTGCGGGTGCGCACCCTCGTCCAGCGCGCCTGGGCGGCGATGTTCGCCGACATCGACGTGCTGGTCACCCCGGTCCAGCCCTTCGTCGCACCCCGGGTCGGGGAGACGGAGGTGACCTGGCCGGACGGCTCCACCGAGTCGGTGGACCAGGCCATGGTCCGCCTGACGTCCCCCGGGAACCTCACCGGCCTGCCGGTCCTGGCCGTACCCGTCGGCTTCGACGCCGCCGGCCTGCCGCTCGGCATGCAGATCACCGGAAGGCCCTTCGACGAGGCGACGGTGCTCGACGTGGGGAAGGCCTACGAGGCCGCCACCGACGTGGTCGGCCGGATCGCGCCGGTCGGCTGAGACCCGGCCCGGGCGGACCCTTCGGAGGGCCGCCCGGGCGCCGGGTCACTCGTCGAGGGCGGGGCCCGCCAACTGGTGCGGATGGCCGGGGGTGCGCTCGCGCTGCTTCATCCGCGCCTCGAACACGTGCCGGTCGCCGTCGGCGAGCTCGTCGCGGGCGCGCTGGTCGAAGGCGCGGAAGGCGGCCCAGTAGCTCGCGTCGAAATCCTCGACGACCTGGAAGGTCCACCGGTCGGCGATCACGTTGCGGCCCACCAGGTCGCGCTCGAGGGCGTCGGCGAGGTCGGTCTGGCCGGCGTCGCGGAACCCGGCCACGGCGTCCTGCAGCAGCCGGTCGGCCTTGCCGGTCAGCTGGTGGAAGCCGTACAGCAGGCCGCGGGCCTGGTCGACGGTCTCCAGCGCCTCGGACAGCTTGCCGAGGGCGGACACCGTGTCGTCGTCGAGATCGGGGCGGGTGCGGTCGCTCACCCGACCATCCTGGGGCCCGCCGGCGGGCGCCGCCGCTCGACCGCCGTCCTACCGCACCCAGCCGGCTCCGCTGCAGGGTCCAGCACGCAGCGGCCCCGTCCAGCGGCTCGCCCTGAGCGTGCGACGGGTGCGGGGGACGCAGTCCCTCTTCAGGCCGGCTGCTCCTGGGCGATCGCCACGTCGATGAGCCGCTCGGCCAGCGCGCGCCCGTGCGAGGCGGGGCCGTCGGGGCCGAGCAGGCCGCCGGAGAGGTACATGCCGTCGATGATCAGGTGCACCTGTGCGGCGAGGTCCTCGGCGTACCCGGGCACGAGCTCGCCGGCCAGGGCGAGCAGCCGCATGTGCAGCTCGTACTTGTAGTCCGCCGCGGCGCTGCGCGCCGGGTGCTGCGGGTCGTCGTACTCGCTGCTGACGTTGGTGAACGGGCAGCCGCGGAAACCGACCCGGGTGACGTCGGACTCGACGATGTCCACGACCGACAGCAGAGCGGCGCGGGGATTCCCGTCCAGCCGGTCCAGCTCGGCGTCGACGTACCCCAGCACGGTGGCGGCCTTGCGGCTCAGGTAGGCACCGACCAGGTCGTCCTTGCTCTTGAAGAGCCGGTAGACCGTCATCTTGCCCAGGCCGGTCTCGCGCACGAGCTCGTCCATGCCGACGCTGCGCGAGCTGCGGGCGGCGAACAACCGCTCCGCGGTGTCCAGGACGATCTGCTGCCGCTCGGCGCGGGAGCGCCGGAGCGGCGCCTGCCCGTCGTCAGCGGGGTGCAGGGGGAGAGCTGCGGCAGTCACGCGACCGATCGTGCAGCACCACGTGACGGAGCAGTTCGCGGCACGCCGGGGGGCAGCGCCGATTGCGCTGAGTCACTGGGGAGGGGGTGCATCCCGGGACGACGGGGGTTCCTGGTGCGCATGTGACAGCGGTGCGTCACCGCCAGCACCTGGGCCGCCGCCGTCCGCGACCCCGCGCCACCGGTCGGGTCAGGCCCGGCGCGTCCGGCGGGGGTTGGCCAGCATCCGGGCGACCACGGCGGCCTGCGCGTGCGTCTCGGTGGCGGCCGGCTCGGGGGCCTGCTGGTCGTCGTCGCGGTGGTCGTCGTCGATGTCACGCATGTTGTCCAGCTTCCCCTGTGTCACCGGCCGGAAAACAGGCCCGGAACGGGTGAAACCCGGTCGGGTGGTGAGACGTCGCTCACGGGGGGCCGGCGGTCAGGGAGTGCGCTCGGGTACCAGCGGGCCGGCCACCTCGGGCGCCGGGGCGGCTCCCGGGCGGATGCGCTCCCGGGTCGCGGCGAGCGACCCCACCCAGACCAGCGTGGCGACCGCGACGATGAAGAAGCTCGGCGGGAGGTCGACCATGGCCGAGAGCAGCAGCCCCAGCCACACCGAGCCCAGGGCGAACAGCACCGCCAGGCCGGCCACGGCCCCGGGACGGGCGGTGAGCCGCAGGGCCGCGGCCGCCGGGGTGACCACCAGGGCGAACAGCAGCAGGGTCCCGACGACCTGCACCGCCATGGTGATGGTGAGCGCCAGCAGCACGACGAAGGCGATGCCCAGCGCGCGTACCGGCACGCCCCGGGCCTCCGCGACGGCGGGGTCGACCGAGGCGAAGACCAGCGGGCGGGCCAGCACCGCCAGGGTCAGGACGACGACGGCGGTGAACGCGCCGAAGATCCACAGCTGACCCGAGGAGATGGCCAGCAGGTTGCCGAACAGCACGTTGGTGGTCGCGCTGGCGTTCGCGGCGGCGAGCGAGGCGAACAGCACGCCCAGCCCGGTGGCCGCGGCCAGCACCGTGCCCGTGGCGACCTCGCGGTCGGCGCCGCGGCTGCCGAACAGCCCGATCAGCAGGCCACCACCGAGGCAGAACACCGCCAGCCCGAGGGTCACCGGGGCGCCGAGCAGGATCGCCCCGGTCGCGCCGGGGAAGCCGATGTGGGCCAGGGCGTGGGCGGCGAAGGCGTTCTGCCGGGTGATGACGAACCAGCCCATCAGCCCGGCCGCCAGCGCGACCAGCGTGCCGCCGATGAACGCGTGCTGCATGAAGGTGGTCTGCAGCACCTGGAGCCAGTTGCTCTGGAACTGCACCGCGGCGGCCTGCACCTCGGTGGTCACGAGGTGCTGCTCCGGCCACCGCGGGTGAACAGGTCGCCCTGCGGCGTGCGCACCACCCGGATCGGCGTGCCGTAGAGGTGGGTCAGCAGATCCTCCTGCACCACCTCGTCGATCCGGTCGTGGTGCGGGTGCCCGTCGAGCAGGTAGACCGCGTCGGTCAGCACCGGCAGCAGCGGGTTGAGGTCGTGCGCGACCACCATGATCGTCACCGGGCGCTCCTCGCGGAGCGCGCCGAGCAGCTCGACGACCTCGTGCTGGTGGCGCAGGTCGAGGTTGGCCAGCGGCTCGTCGAGCAGCAGCAGCTCGGCGTCGTCGACGATCGCCTGGGCGATCGCCACCCGTTGCTGCTGCCCGCCGGAGAGCCGGGACATCCGCTCGTCGGCGTAGTCGCGGGCGCCCACGCGGGCCAGCGCCTCGTCGACGCGCGCGCGGTCGGCGGCGGAGATCCGGCGGACCCCGAACCGGGTGCCGGTCAGGCCCAGGGTCACCAGGTCGCGCGCCCGGACGGCGTCGCTCACGGCGGAGCGGTAGTTCTGCGGGACGTACCCGATGCGCCGGTCGCCGCGCCGCGGAATTCCGCCGAGCACCTCGATCCGCCCCTCGGCCACCGGCAGCAGGCCCAGCACGAGCTGGAAGAGCGTCGTCTTGCCGGCCCCGTTCGGCCCGATGACGCCGACGATGGCGCCGGTCCCGACGCGCAGGGTGCCGTCGGACCAGATGGTGCGGCCGCCGCGCACCGCCCGGACGCCGTCGAGGACGAGGGCGTCGTCGGTGCGCGGCCGCGCCGTCGTCCGGTCCGGGCTCGTCGTGGTCATGTCCCGCCCAGTGCGTCCGACAGTTGCCGCAGCTGGTCCAGCTGCCATGCCACGAACGAACTGCCACCGGCGGGCTGCGATTCCGTGACCTCCACGACGGGCACGCCGGCGTCCTCCGCGGCGGCCCGCAACTGTGCGGGGATGCTGCCCTCGGTCTGGGTGTTGTGGACCAGCACGTCGATGGAGCCGTCGTCCAGGGCGGCCTGGAAGGCAGCGATGTCGCCGGGGGCGGGATCGGTCTCGTTGCTGGCGGCGGCCCGGTAGCCCGGCGGCGTCGCGTCGGTCAGGCCGATCTCCGCGGCCATCGGGTCGAAGACCGTCTCGGTGGCGGCGTAGCTCCGGCCGGTGGCGTCGGCCTGCAGGGCGGTGATCGCGTCCCGGTAGGGCCGCAGGTCCGCGGTCCAGGCGTCGGCCTGCGCGGCGAAGAAGCCGGCGGCGTCGGGAGACAGCTCGCTCAGCGCCGCGGTCACCGCCGCCCCCGTCGCGGTGACGCCGTCCGGGGAGGACCAGAGGTGCGGGTTCGCCCCGCCGGCGGCGTGGCCGTGGTCGGTCTCGTGCTCGGTCTCGTGCTCGGCCGCGCCGTGCTCCCCGGCTCCCTCCACGCCGGCGGCCGCGGCGGCGTCGACCACCACCGGCGCGGGGTCCAGGGTGGCGACGGCGGCCGACGCCCAGGAGTCGTAGCCGGCGCCGTTGACCACGACGAGTTCGGCGTCCTCGAACGCGGCGAGGTCGCCGGCGGTGGGCTCGAAGTCGTGCGGGTCGACGGCGGCGGAGTCGACGATCGTGGTGACGTTGGCGCAGTCGCCGGCCAGCGATCGGACGAGATCGCCCCACTGGCCGACCGACACGACGACGTCGACCACCTCGCCCGGGCAGTTCGCCGGGTCGCCGGCGCTGGTCGGGTCGCCCGCGTCGGCCGCGCCGGAGCAGGCGCTCAGGGCGAGCGCCGCGGCGGCGGCGAGGGCGGCAGCGCGAGCAGGGGCGGTGGTGCGGGGGCGGTGCACGATGGGACTCCGGTCGGCCTAGTGACAATGATTCTCAAAGTCAGTATCACTGGTCCGGCCGTCCGGCGTCCACCCGCCCCTCCCGGCCGCCGGGGGCGGCCGGGCCGGCGGTGCGATCAGCTGCTGGTCACCGGGTGTCCGGGCCGCTTCCGGACGTGTCGTCGTCGGCGCCCTCGGCAGGCTCGGCGGGGTGCGGCGTGCGCCCGGTGCCCTCCTCGTCGCGGGACGCCGCCCCGCCGTCGGGCTGGTCCACGTCACTGGCACGCTGCGGTGCGCTCTCGGTCATGCCCCGGCCCTTCCCCGCGGCCCGGCCGGGCAACCGTCCGGCGCTCCCGCGCCTCGGTCGACCGGAACGGCGGCCGGCGTCCGGGAGAGCAGGTCGCGCACGGCGGTGTCGTCGGGCAGCGCACCGCGCGCCCCGGGGCCGGTCGTCGAGGACGCCGCGGCGGCGACCGCGTAGCGCACGGCCCCCGCCAGCTCGGTGCCCCCGGCCAGCGCCTGGGCCAGCGCGCCGCAGAAGCAGTCGCCGGCGCCGGTGGTGTCGACCGGCGACACCACCGGTGCGGCCTGCAGCAGCGCCGGCCCCGTGGCCGGGACCACCAGCGCGCCGCGGGCGCCCAGGGTGACCACCACGGCCGGCACGCCCAGCTGCCGGCTCAGCGCGGTCAGCTCGGCGGGTGTGCGGTCGCCGTCGTCCGCGCCGGTCAGCCGCACCAGCTCGTGCTCGTTGGGCACCAGCACGTCGACCCGGTCCAGCAGTCCGGCCGGCAGCGGTTGCGCCGGCGCCGGGTTGAGGACGACGGTGCCCCGGGCCGCCGCGGCCGCCGCCCGCACGGTGTCCAGCCGGTTCTCCAGCTGGAGCAGCACCACGGCGGCCCGGTGCACCTCGGGCCGGTCGACGTCGTCCGGGCCGAGGGCGGTGTTGGCACCGGGCACGACGACGATGAGGTTCTCCCCGCCGGCCGCCTCCACCGGGATGGTGGCGGTGCCGGTCAGCTCGCCGGGGGTGCGGTGCACCAGCCGCACGTCCACCCCGAGGTCGGCCAGCGCGGCCCGCTGCCGCTCGCCGGCCGGGTCGTCCCCGACCCGGCCCACCATGGCCACCCCCGGGCCGAGCCGGCCGGCGGCAGCGGCCTGGTTCGCCCCCTTGCCCCCGGGGGCGACCCGTACGGACGTGCCGATCACGGTCTCCCCGCGGCCGGGCAACCGGTCCACGGTGACCAGCACGTCCTCGTTGAGACTGCCGACGACGAGAACGGACACCGTTCCTCCTGTTCGCTGACCGGTCGCGGTCCCGGTCAGCAGAGCACAGGTGCCCCGCCGGGTCAGCCGCCCGGCCGCGACCGTTCCCGCAGCGGAGCGACGTACCAGCTGAGCAGCCCGACCGCGGTCACCAGCGCGCAGCCGACGACCGCGGGCCACCGGCCCAGCGCCACGTCGAGGACGAGCAGCACCGCGCTGCCGATACCGGTCAGCAGCAGCGCCAGGCCGAGGGACAGCGTCAGCGCCGCGAAGTCGACGAGGGCCTCCTTCCGGCGCTTGCGGAAGACCGCGCGGTGGAACGAGACGGGCGCGATGAGCAGCATGGTGGCCAGCGCGCTGCTGGTCAGGGTCACGGTGTAGACGGTGGTGCCGAAGGTGTCGAGCTCGCTGAAACGGGACTGGAACGGCAGGGTCAGCAGGAAGGCGAAGAGCACCTGGACGCCGGTGATGGCCACCCGCATCTCCTGCAGCAGCTCGTTGACGTTGCGGTCGAGCACCTCGTCCGGTGTCTCGCCACGGGCGCGGGCGGACCGGTGCACGTCCTTCCCGTCTGTGGCCACCTCCGGCCGGTACCCGCCGGACCGGCCCGCCGACACCCGGGGGAGGTCGGTGGGCAGCCATCGCCGGCCGTCGCGGAAGTAGCGTCCGCACCATGGCGCACCCTCCGTCCCGGGCCCGCAACGACCCGGCCCAGTACGACGAGCTCGTCGACCAGTGGTGGGAACCGGCCGGGTCCTTCGCGATGCTGCACTGGCTGGCTGCTGCGCGGGCCGAGCACGTGCCACCCGCGCCCGGGCCGGACGCCCTGCTGGTCGACCTGGCCTGCGGCGGCGGCCTGATGGCGCCGCACGTGGCCCGGCTGGGCTACCGGCACGTCGGCGTGGACCTCGGGCTGACCGGCCTGGCGGTGGCCCGCACCCACGGGGTCACGGTGGTCGGCGGATCGGTGCTCGCCGTCCCGCTGGCCGACGGGTGTGCCGACGTGGTGCTCGCCGGCGAGATCCTCGAGCACGTCGCCGACCACGACCGGGTGCTCCGCGAGTGCGCCCGGTTGCTGCGGCCCGGGGGCACCCTCGTGGTGGACGCGATCGCCGCCACCCGGCTGGCCGACCTGATCGCCGTCCGGATCGCGGAGCGGCTGCCCGGGGGCCCGCCGCCGGGCCTGCACGACCCCGCCCTGTTCGTCGACCGCGCGGCGCTCACCGCCACCGCCGAGCAACTGGGGCTGGACCTGCGGCTGGTCGGGCTGCGCCCGTCGGTGCGCGACCTGCTGGCCTGGCGGCGCGACGGGCGGACGAGCGTGCGGATGCGCCCGCTGCGCTACACCGGGGTGCTGTTCGCCGGGTACGGGCGGAAGCGGTGAGCCGGCTCCGGCGGCGGGCGGTCGGCGGCCCACGTACTTTCGGGGGCATGAGCGAGAACGGCTGGGTGGACCCGAACGTGCTGGTGACCGGCCCGTGACGGCGGCGGTACTCACCGGCGCCGGGCGGGCCCTGCCGGCGACCTACTCCCAGGACGAGGTGTGGGACGGCTTCTTCGCCCGGCACTACTCCGAGATCCGGGCGGCGGAGCGCATCTTCAAGGCCACCGGGGTGCGCACCCGGCACGCGGTGGCCAACCCGGTGGACGAGGACCTCTCGAACTGGGGGACGGGTGCCCGGATGGAGCGGTACCTGACCGAGGCGCTGCCGCTGGGGAAGCAGGCGGTCGCCGGCGCGCTCGACGCGGCCGGCCTGGCGCCCGGGGACGTCGGGCTGTTCGCCGTCGCCACGTGCACCGGGTACGCCACCCCCGGTCTGGACATCCGGCTGGCCAGCGACCTGGGCATGCCCGGTGGGCTGCAGCGGCTGCTGATCGGGCACATGGGCTGCTACGCCGCGTTGCCCGGCCTCGGCGCGGTGACCGACTTCGTGGCGGCACGGTCGCGGCCGGCAGTCCTGCTGTGCTGCGAGCTGACCAGCCTGCACGTCCAGCCGGCGCAGCGCGACCTCGACCAGGTGGTCGCCCACGCGCTGTTCAGCGACGCCGCCGCCGCGGTCGTCGTCGAGCCGGGCGCCGGTCGCGGACGACGGATGGCCGGCCTGGTCGCCCGCACCGACGCCTCGACCGCCGACCACATGACCTGGGACGTCACCGACCTCGGCTTCCGGATGGGGCTGTCCCCCCGGGTCCCCGACGTGCTGGCGCGGCACGTGGGCGAGGTGGTCACCGAGCTGCTGGACGGTGCCGGGCTGCGCTTCGGGGACGTCGCCGGCTGGGCGGTGCACCCGGGGGGGCCGCGGATCCTCGACGTCGTCCGCGACGAGCTGGGGCTGACCGAGCCGCAGATGGCGGCCTCCCGGCGGGTGCTGGCCGAGCACGGGAACTGCTCGTCGGCGACCGTCCTGCTGGTGCTGGAGGAGCTCGCCGACGTCGACGGCCCGGTGGTGGCCATGGCGTTCGGTCCCGGGCTGACGCTCTACGCCGCCCTGTTGCTGCCGGCCTGACGCCCGGCGCACCGCAGGGGCTTCCTCGGGCACCTCGCGCGGCCCTACCCTCCACGGGACCACCTCAGCGTGGAGGCGGTCGAGGAGGGCGGCGTGAGCGGTCCAGGGCCTGGCCCGGTACGGGTGTTCCTGTTCTGCCCCGACGAGGTGTTCCGCCGGGGGATGGCGGGGGTGCTCGGCGACGATCCGGAGCTCGCCGTTGTCGGCGAGGCCGGGTCGGTGGCCGAGGCCCTGGCCCGGTTGCCCGCGCTGCGCCCGGACGTGGCCGTGCTGGACCTGCCCGGCGCCGACCTCGTCGAGGTCCACCGCCGGTTGCGCGGTCTGCTGCCCCGCACCGCGGTGCTGGTCCTGCAGGGCCCGGGTGGGGCGTTCCCCGAGGGGAACGGCGCGCCCGCGGCGCTCCGCAAGCCGGTCCGCGGCAACGCCCTGGTGGCCGCGGTGCACGCGGTCGCTGCCGGGATGCACCCGTCGTCGGCCGGGCCGCTCCGGCACCGGCGTCGCGATCTGGGAGGGGACCGGCTGGCCGTGCTGACCGAACGCGAGCGGGCGGTGCTGCGGCTGATCGGCGAGGGGCTGACCAACCGGCAGATCGCCGACCGGATGGGGCTGGCGGAGAAGACGGTGAAGAACTACACCTCCCACCTGCTCGCCAAGCTCGGCCTCGAACGGCGTACCCAGGCCGCGATCCTCGCGACGAAGCTGGGACAGCCGGACCCCACGGGCTGAGCCGCAGCGGCCGGCGGCGGGCCGCGCGGTGCGGAGTTCCCCCGAGACGACCGGACGGGGCAGGGCCCGGTCGTCTCGGTGGGCGGGGGAGGAGTCAGGCGATCCGGGCGACGCGCCGGAGCGGGGTGCGGGCCACGGCCGGACGCAACAGGGTCTTGCCGTGGGTGCCGACGACGACCAGGTCGGCGCCCCGGGCGGCGCCGGCGAACGCCTCGAACACCTGGGCGTCCAGCACGGCGGTGCGCACCTGCGGCTGCACGCCGGCTTCCGCGCTGGCGGCGCGGACGCGGGCGTCCAGCTCGGCCAGCAAGGCCCCGTGCCCGGGCCGCTCGACGAGCAGGTCGTCCCCGGCCGCATCGGCACGGACGCTGACCGCGACGACGGTCGCCTCGCGGCGGGCCGCCTCGCGCAGGGCCCACACCAGGGCGGTGGAACTGGACGGGTCGGCGTCCACCGCCACGAGCAGCCACGGACGCTGGCGGCGGGGGAGGCGCGGGATGGGACGGGCCGGGGCGGCGGCCGTCGGGGTGCCGGCGGACGGCGGGGTCAGGGCATCGGTCCGGCCGGGGACGGTGCAGTCGGCGACGGCCACGGGTGGCGGCGCGGCGGGGGCGTCGGGGGCCACGACGAGCAGTCGCGCGGGGTGCATGCGGGCATCGTGTCCACGCCGTCACGCTGTGGACAGAGACGAAAGGCCCGGTCCCTGACGATCCAAACCCGTCCGGTACCGAAAGAGCGCTGCTTCCGGCGCGCCTCTACAGTCAGTAGCCGTATCACTGCAAGTTACGAACTACCAGGTGGTCTACAACCTACCAGAGCGTGCCCCGCCGCCAGTCGCACGTCAGCGTCCGGTCCAGGTCGAGGGGTCTGGGGGTGGACGGGGTGGGGAGCACGAAGACCGGCCCATCCGGCGTCGGGACGACGCCCGTCGGGGTCAGCGCTGCCAATGGTCCCGCCCAGGGCAGCCAGCCGCGGCGGGCGTAGAGCCGTGCGCCGTCCTCGCTGGCGGCGAGGGCGCCGAGCTCGAAGCCGCCGCTGACCAGTCGCTCCACCGGGGCCATCAGCCGGCCGCCGACACCCCGGCGCCGCCACGCGGCGCCGGTGGCGACCGCCTCGACGTAGCCGGTGCGGAGGGTGTGCTCCCCGACCACCATCTGCCGCCCGACGACGGCCGCGTGGGCCGCCAGGTCGCCGTCGACCGTGGCGAGCACGTGCACTCCACCGAGCGCGTGGGACCAGTCGTCGTCGCCGAACCGGCCGGCGAAGGCGTCGTTCAGGAACGCGCGGAGCAGGTCGGTCTCGGCGGCGGTGAGGTCGGCGGTGACGACCGTGCGGAGGTCGACCCGCCCGGTGGGAGGAGCGCTGGTCACCGGACCAGCTTCGTCGAGCCGGGCGCGAAGCGCAGTGGTGCGGCCTCGGGACGGGGCCCGGTGGAGGCGGAGAGCGGGTGACGAGAATCGAACTCGCACTGTCAGCTTGGGAAGCTGATGTTCTACCATTGAACTACACCCGCGGTGGGGCCTTGCAGCCCTCGTCGGAGAGCGTAGCAAGGCCCGTAGCCCGGTCGGCAGGCCGTCCGGGCGGTCGCTCTAGATCACGACCCCGCTGCAGCCCGCGCTGCAGTCCATCGCCCAGAATCCCGCCCGCAGCGAGGCGTACTTCGCCGTCCGGACGAGCCGCTCGCCGCGCGGCCCGGCCTTCGTCGGGGTGCCGGCCTCGGCGCCCCCGCCCGCCCCGGCGTCCGGTCCGCTGCCCGGCGCAGGGAGGCTCGGGGCCGGCGTGCTCGGCGCCGGGGTGCCGGGCGCCGGGGTGCCCGCTCCGGCCACGTAGGTCAACCCGCCGGCCAGCACCGAGGACTGCTGCCCGCTGGCGGAGAACAGGGTGACGTCGTAGGTGCCCGCCGCCCGGGCGGGTGCCCGGAAGGTCAGCGAGGTCGCCGACCAGCGCACCACGGTCGCCATGGCGCTCGGGCCCACCAGGACCCGCGCCCCGGAGGTGATGCCCGACCCGGTGATCGTCACCTCGGTGCCGCCCGCGGTGCCCACCGTGGACGGGGCGATCCGGGTGACCCGGAAGGCGCCGGTGCTCGGGTAGTCCCTGGAACCGCCGGTGGCCGGCGGGGTGCCGCCCGGGGTCGTGCCGGTACCCGGCGTGGTGCCGGTACCTGGGGTGGTGCCGGTACCCGGGGTGGTGCCGGTACCCGGGCTCCCCGTGCTGGGGGGCGTGGTGCCGGTGTCCGGCGTCGGGGTCCCCGTGCCCGGGGTGGTGCCGCTGCCGGGCGTGGTACCGGGGGCCGGGCTCCCGGTGCTGGGAGGCGTGGTGCCGGTGCCCGGGGTCGTGCCGGGCGTGGTGCCGGTGCCGGGCGTCGGGGTGCCGGGCGTCGGGGTGCCGGGCGTCGGGGTGCCGGTACCCGGGGTTCCCGTGCTGGGGGGCGTGGTGCCGGTGCCCGGCGTCGGGCTGCCGGGCGTCGGGCTGCCGGGCGTCGGGCTGCCGGGCGTCGGGCTGCCGGGCGTCGGGGTGCCCGGCGTGGTGCCGGTGCCCGGCGTCGCTCCGGGGCCGGGGGTGGCTGCTGCCGTGCCGACCAGCAGCGGAGCCGCCTGGGTGCGGCCCACGGCCTCGCCGTCGCGGTACAGCTGCACGTCCAGCACGTACCGGCCGTCCGCCAGCTCCACCGAGGGGGCCAGCTCCAGCTGGTCCACCGACGGCCGGCTGCCGAGGGCGAACGTGGCCTGTCCGGCGTCGTCCGTGGTCTGCTCGACGCCGTCCAGCGTGATCCCCGTGTCGGCCAGCGCCCACGTCTCACCGTCCTGGGCCATGCCGAGGCCGACGGTCACCGACCACTCGCCGGCGGCCGGCGGGCTGGTGACGGTGACCCGGGGGGTCAGCGTGCCCGCCGGGCCGGTCATGCCGCCGAACCGGTAGGAGGTGGTGGCGGCGATCCGCGACGGCAGGTGGGCGAGCGTGAGCCGCCCGCCGGTGACGGACCTGCCGGCGAAGGCGGCGACCGGGTCCACGTCACCGAGCAGCGCCGCCTTGAGCTCGGCCGCGGTGGCCGAGGGCATCAGCGAGCGGTACAGCGCGACCGCAGCGGCGACATGGGGTGCGGAGAAGGAGGTGCCGTTGATCGGCCGGTAGCCGCCGTCGTTCCACGTGGTCACGATCCAGCTGCCGGGCGCGAACAGGTCGACCGATCGGGCGCCGTACGCGGAGAAGGAGCTGACCGTGTCACCGGCCGTGCTGCTCCCCACGGTGATGACGTTGGGGTCCGTCAGGCTGGCCGGGTACACGATCGAGGTGTCCCGGTTGCCGGCATCGTTGCCGGCCGCAGCCACGACCAGGACGTTCTTGCTGGCGGCGTAGGCCACTGCGGCCTGCAGCGTGGTCAGCGGGTGGCCGGAGACCGCCCCGCCGAAGGAGGCGTTGACGACTGCCGCGCCGTGGTCCACGGCGTAGCGGATGGCCTCTGCCGCGAGGTACACGTCCAGCGTGTCGCCGCTACCGACGGCCAGGGGCATGATCGTGGCGTCCGGCGCTATCCCGGCGGAGCCGTGGCCGTTGCCCGCCGCGGCGGCGACGACGCCGGAGACGGCGGTCCCGTGGCTGCCGCCGGCGCCGTTGTCCACGTCCGCGGAGTTGGCGGCGAAGTTCCAGCCGTGGCAGTCGCCGGCCTTGCCGTTGCCGTCGGTGTCGACCGCGCCGCAGCGCTCGGCCGGGTTGGTCCACAGCGAACCGGCGAGGTCGGGGTGGTCGGAGTCGAATCCGGTGTCGATGACCGCCACGATGACGCCCTGGCCCGTGGTGGCGGTCCAGCCGTCCGTGGCGTCGACGTCGGCGTCAGCGCGGGCGGCCTGCTGGTAGGCGTTGGAGCCGGTGTTCTCCAGGTTCCAGCCGTACTGCGCCCAGTAGGGATCGGTGACCGAGCCCGCGACGGGCACCGCGGGAGAGAAGTCCACCGTCGCCACGCCCGGCAGCGTCCGGAGCTCCTGCGGGGTCAGGCCGGCGGTGGCCACCAGCGCGGATCCGTCGTGCAGGGCCTGCGCGGAGTCGACGCCGGCGACGTCGTCCAGTGCGGTGAGGAACTCCGGCGTCACCGCGCCGTCCGCGGCGGTGAGGACGTACCGGATCAGCCCGTCCCCGGGACCGAACCCCTGGGCGACCGTCAGCGCGGGCTGGGCCAGGGCGTCGACGGCGGCGGCGCCGCCGAACCCGGTCAGGGCGGCGGCGGCGACCGCCACCACGCGGGTGCGGGTGCGGGTGCTGGTCGACCGGGCCGTGCTCGGTGGGGCGGCGCTCGGGGTGGGGATGCGTGTCATCGGGCCCTCTCCTGGCGCGTGCCGGACGGCACGCCACTGAGGAGCCAACGGCGGCAGCGGGTGTTACCGGGAGGGGGTGCACCGCTGGAGTCGCCCAGAGTGGTGACGCACCGAGGCCGGATCGCAACTCTCCGTGCGGCCTGGGCTGCTGCCGCTCAGCCTCGCATCTCGCCCAGGAAGCCGGTCATCTCCGACCGGAGCCGCTCCGCCATCCGGAAGAGCCCGGTGATGTCGGAGTCGCCCCGCACCACGCTCGCCGAGCCGTGGCGGACAGTGCGCCCCACCGGGGTGGATCGGCAGGGGGCGGCCCGGGTGGACCCGGCTCCCGCGGGTGAGACGACGGCCCCGGCCGGTCCGTCCCTAGACTCCGCGCCATGCTGCTGTCCGACCGTGACATCCGCGCCGCCCTGGCGGCCGGCCGGCTGGGCATCGCGCCCTACGACGCCGGGATGGTCCAGCCCTCGAGCATCGACGTGCGCCTGGACCGGTTCTTCCGGGTGTTCAACAACGCCCGGTACACCCACATCGACCCGGCGCTGCAGCAGGACGACCTGACCACCCTGGTCGAGCCGGCGGGCGAGGAGCCGTTCGTCCTGCACCCCGGCGAGTTCGTGCTCGGGTCCACCCTCGAGGTCGTCTCCGTCCCCGATGACCTCGCCGCCCGGCTGGAGGGCAAGTCGTCGCTGGGCCGGCTGGGTCTGCTGACGCACTCCACGGCGGGGTTCGTGGATCCCGGGTTCTCCGGCCACATCACCCTGGAGCTCTCGAACGTGGCCAACCTGCCGATCACGTTGTGGCCGGGCATGAAGATCGGGCAGCTGTGCCTGTTCCAGCTGAGCTCGCCGGCCGAGCACCCCTACGGCTCGGCGGTGTACGGCTCGCGGTACCAGGACCAGCGCGGGCCGACGCCGTCCCGGTCGTTCCGGAACTTCAGCCGGGCCGACACCCGCCGGCTCGACCCGGCCTGACCGTCGTCCCCCGCTCGGCAGGGTGAGATCGATCATGGGCCGGGTGACGAGCGGGGCGGCGGGGTAGGGGCCGCCCATGGACCTCCGGGACAGCCCTGACGCCGCGGTGCTGCGGCCCCCTCCCGCCGCACCCGACAGCGTCGGCTCCTTCGAGTGCGCGGAGGAGTCCGCGCACTACGCCTTCTCCGTGCAGCTCCTGCTCACCCAGTACGCATCCCTCGTGCCCTGGCGGCAGGAGGGGGTCGCCGAGCTCGGCAGCGGCGATGCCCGGGCCATCGGCCAGGTGGTGCGCACCCAACCCGGGCTGCGGGTGCACGGCACCGACATCAGCGCCACGTCGGTGCAGCGGGCCCGCGAGTCCATCGCCGAGCTCGGTGTGGCCGACCGCTACACCGTCGAGCTGGGCGACTTCTTCGAGTGGGCCGACTCCCCGGCGGGGCAGCGGATCGCCACGGCGATCGCCAACCCGCCCTACCTCCCCGCCCCCGACGGCGACCTCCTGATGCCCGAGCTGTGGGGCGGCGAGCACGGCAACGACCTGGTGCTGCGGCTGCTGAAGGCCGGCTTCGAGCACGTCCTCGTGGCCCTGCCCAGCTACTCCGATCCGGCTGAGACGCTCAGCACCGCGGCCCATCTGGGCTACCGGGTGGCGAATTTCCTGGCCATGGGCCTGGAGTTCGGCCGCTACAGCCGTGAGCCGAAGGTGCTCCGGCACATCCAGCAACTGGTCGCCGAAGGACGCGGCTGGGCCGGCGATGACGAGTACGTCGTCGCCGTCGCCCTGCTCACCCGGTCACCCGAGGTCCGGGACCGGTCCGACCAGGTGCGCCGCGCCCTGCAGCTGCCGGGCTGACCGTCCGGGGCCGGCCACCGCGGTGGGGTCAGGCGCCCGGCTCCCGGTGGGCGTGCGACACGGTCACCGGGAGCTCGGCGCCGGCCACCTCGACGTCCGGACCCTGGGCTCCGGCGGCGTCGGTGCGGGATCCCGCGGGGCCGGCGGCACCGGGCAGCTCGTCGTCGACGTACCGCTCCCGGCAGACGGCCCAGCCGCTGACCAGCAGCAGCGCCACGGCCACGTAGACCAGCACGAACATGCCGGTGTAGCCGCCCGTGACCCCCCGCAGCACCCCGACCAGCAGCGGTCCGACCCCGGCCAGGACGTATCCCCAGCTCTGGGTCACCGTCGACAGCGCCGCCGTCGACTCCGGCGTCCTGGCCCGCAGGCCCATCAGGGTCAGCACCATCGCGAACGTACCCATGCCCAGGGCGAGCAGGCTCATCCACAGCCAGGTCGCGGTCAGCGGCGACACCAGCAGACCGGTCCAGCCGGCGAGGTAGCAGCCGAGGAAGAGCAGCAGTAGCGGCCGCTGCAGGCGCTGCCGGACCGTCAGGGACGGGACGACAGCGTTCACCGGGATGACGACCACCGCGTTGAGGCCGAGCAGGAGGCCGGCGGTGGCCGCCGCCATGCCCTGGTCGCGGAGGTACTGCGCGGTCCAGCCGATGATCACGTAGGCCTGCATCGCCTGCAGCCCGAACATCACCCCCATCGCCCAGGTCAGCCGGCTGCGGGCGA
This sequence comes from Modestobacter lapidis, assembly GCF_054780755.1. Classification (NCBI taxonomy): domain Bacteria; kingdom Bacillati; phylum Actinomycetota; class Actinomycetes; order Geodermatophilales; family Geodermatophilaceae; genus Modestobacter; species Modestobacter lapidis. The sequence continues at coordinate 117,361 of NZ_BAAGVS010000007.1, forward strand.
GGGCACGCATCCGCACCGAGCGGTGCGCGCCGCGCGAGCTGCCCGGCCGGGCCGGCACGGCGAGCCACGGCACCGCGGCCACCAGCGCGAGCGCCGCCCAGATGCCCAGGGCCCAGCGCCAGCCGTCGGTGCCGATGCCGGCCGCGATGCCCGCCGTGGCGCCGGAGGCCAGGGCGCCGCCGATGGCCATCGAGGTGCCGTAGGCGCCGACGAGCAGGCCGGTCCGCTCGGGGAAGTACCGCTTGACCAGGCCCGGGAGCAGCACGTTGCCCAGGGCACCGCCGGCCATCGCCGCGACCGTGCCCAGCACGAACAGCGCGAACGAGCCGGCCACCGCCCGCCCCACCAGCCCGAGGGCCATGGCCAGCATCGCGGCGGCGAGCACGTGGCCGTCGCGGAAGCGGGCGGCCAGCGGCGGCCCGGCCAGACCCAGGAGGGCGAAGCACAGGACGGGCAGCGTCGTGATGACCCCGGCCGCGGCGGAGGACACGCCGAGTCCGTGCTCGATCTCGGCGAGCACCGGACCGACCGAGTTGACCGCCGTGCGCAGGTTCAGCCCGGTGAGCACGATCGCCGCACCGACGAGCAGCAGGCCCCGCCGGCCCGGGGCGGACGGCGGCGCGGGGGTGGTGCGGGTCACGACCGGTCATCGTCCTCCGACGACCGGGCCGCAGCGCCCCGGGGTCAGCGCGTGCCGCTGACGGTGACCTGCACCTCCGCGACCGGCCGGCTGGTGCCGTCGGCGGCGACCTGCCGCAGGACCAGCCGGTGCGGACCGTCGCCGGCCGGGGTGGCCACCGTCAGGGTGGGGCTCAGGCACTGCTGCAGCTCCAGCTGCGGGCCGGCCGCCGACTCGGTGTAGGAGACGGTGCTGCCGGCGTTCCCGCGCACCGGTACGCCGTCCAGGGTGACCACGTAGAGCACGCCGTCGGGGCCGGTGAGCCGGAACCGGAGCGGCTGCCCGGCCGTGACCGCGCTGGTCTCCACGCCGATGGCCGGGGTGCGGCAGTCGGCGGCCAGGGGCACCGGCTCGGCACCGCGACCACCGATCGCCGCCAGCACGGCCATGACCACCACCGCGACCGCCAGCCAGGTCCAGTGCCGGCTGCGGTGCACCGGGGGACGGTCGTCGGCGAGCGCCCGCTCGTCGTTGACGTCACGGGCGTAGTGCATCCGGGTGCGGCGGTTGCCGGCAGCCAGCTCGGCGTCCGCCCGGCCCCGGGCGCCGCCGAAGACGAAACTCACGCCGCCCAGTGTCCCTGGTGACGCGCTGGAGCGGCCCCCGTGCAGGGTCCCGCGCCGAGCTTGCGAGGGGTGGGGGGCGCGGGCGGCCCCCGTGCAGGGTCCCGCGCCGAGCGTGGTGACGTGCTGGAGCGGCCCCGCTGCAGGGGCCCGCCGCGAGCTCGCGAGCGGTGGGGGGCAGCGGGGTCCTTCTTCAGTGTTGCGTGGCGGCCGAGCCGGTGCCGGCGTCGTCCCCCGGGACCGTGCCGACGTCCGGGCCGGAGCCGGTGCCGGGCGTGCCGGCCGGCGCGAGCGAGCGCAGCAGGATCTGGCTGACGTCGAGGACCTCCACGTGCTCCTTGGCCTCGCCGTTCTGCTTCTTGCTGGTCAGCGCGTCGCTCAGCATGGTGATGCAGAACGGGCACGCGGTGGAGATGACGTCGGGATCGAGCTCGAGCGCCTCCTCGGTGCGCTCGACGTTGATCCGCTTGCCGATCTTCTCCTCCATCCACATGCGCGCGCCGCCGGCGCCGCAGCAGAAGCCGCGGTCCTTGCAGCGGTGCATCTCCTGCGTGCGCAGGCCCTGCACGGAGTCGAGGATCTCCCGGGGCGGGGTGTAGACCTTGTTGTGCCGGCCCAGGAAGCACGGGTCGTGGTAGGTGACCTTGCGATCGATCGGCGTGACCGGGGTGAGCCGCCCCTCCTCCACGAGCTTCCCCAGCAGCTGGGTGTGGTGGACGACCTCGTAGTCGCCCCCCAGCTGGGGGTACTCCCGGCCGAGGGAGTTGAAGCAGTGCGGGCAGGTGGCGACGATCTTCCGGCGTCCGGCCGGGCGCTCCTCGAAGACGGTGTTCAGCGTCTCGACGTTCTCCTGGGCCAGCTGCTGGAACAGGAACTCGTTGCCCATCCGGCGGGCCGGGTCGCCCGAGCAGGTCTCACCGGACCCGAGGACGGCGAACTCCACGCCGGCGGTGTGCAGCAGCTCGGCGACGGCCTTGGTGACCTTCTTCGCCCGGTCGTCGATGGCGCCCGCGCAGCCGACCCAGAACAGGTACTCGACGTCGTCGTCGATGGCGCCGTCGACCTGGCGCACCTCGAAGTCGAGGTCCTTCATCCACTCCTCGCGGACGTTGCCGCCCACGCCCCACGGGTTCCCGCGGTTCTCCAGGTTGCGCATCATCACGCCGGCCTCGGAGGGGAAGCTCGACTCGATCAGCACCTGGTAGCGGCGCATGTCCATGATGTGGTCGACGTGCTCGATGTCGACCGGGCACTGCTCGACGCAGGCCCCGCAGCTGGTGCAGCTCCACAGCACGTCGGGGTCGATGACCCCGCCCTCTTCCAGCGTGCCGACCAGGGGCCGGTGGGCCTGGGCGTCGTTGGTGCCCTCGATCCGGCCGTAGCCGCCGGCCCACACCTGCTCGTCGCTGGGCTCCAGCGTCGTGTAGTCGGCGAAGTCCGGTGCCTCGTCGGAGGCCTTGGTCGCGCCGGTGAGGTAGGGGGCCTTGGCGTAGAGGTGGTCCCGCAGGTCCATGACCACCATCTTCGGTGACAGCGGCTTGCCGGTGTTCCAGGCCGGGCACTGGCTCTGGCACCGCCCGCACTCGGTGCAGGTGGTGAAGTCCAGCATCCCCTTCCAGGTGAAGTCCTCGATCTTGCCGCGGCCGAAGACGTCGTCCTCACCGGGGTCCTCGAAGTCGATCGGCTTGCCGGCCGAGGTCATCGCCGGCAGCGGGCCGAGGGCCTGGCCGCCGTCGTCCTCGCGCTTGAAGTAGATGTTGAAGAAGGCGCTGAACCGGTGCCAGGCGACGCCCATGTTGAGGATCCGGGAGATCACCATGAGCCAGACCAGCGAGACGACGATCTTGACGAAGGCGATGACGCTGACCAGGTCGGGGCTGGCCGGCAGCAGGTTCGCCAGCGCCCCGGAGACCGGGTGCGACCAGCCGGGGGCGTCGTCCAGCCCGGCGGCGATCTTCGCGGCCCGGATGCCCAGGATGCACAGGCCGATGACCAGGACGACGGCCTCGACGAAGTAGCCGCGGCCCTCGTTCGTCCCGGCGAAGCGGCTGGCGCGGCCCTTGCGGCGTGGGTGGTCGAGCTGTCGCCGGACGATCAGGTAGCCGATGCCGAGCACGGTGCCGGTGCCGATCACGTCGACGAAGAGGTTCCACAGGCTCCAGGTACCGATCAGCGGCAGGTGGAACGCCGGATCGAACACCTCGCCGAAGGCCTCGACCAGGGTGAGGAACAGCCCGTAGAAGCCGAGGAAGACGAACCAGTGGGCGACGCCGATGGTCGACCACTTGAGCATCCGGGTGTGCCCGAGCGATTCGATGGCCAGCGTCTTCAACCGGGGTCCGACCGGACCGGAGCGGCTGCCGTCGGGCTGGCCGGTCCGGATGATCGCGAGCATCGAGCGCACGGCCTTCACGGCGTACACCACCGCCACGACGAGCAACACCACGGCGAGCGTGCCGAGGACGATCTGCAACGGGCCCATGAGCTCCCTCTCGTGCGCGTGCGCAGGCGTGCTCGCCCACCCCGGACCGGACCATAACCGGGCGGCTCAGGCTACTCGCCAGTAACACCTCGTCCGGACCGCACCGCCCCGGTCGGGACCGTTCCGTCGCGGGACGGGCCGCACGTTGTGGTCGCCATCCTCATCCCGTAGCGCGAGGACGGCGACCACGAGGTGAGTCCGGTGGAACGGCTACTCGGACCGTCGGAGCACTCCTGCCGTCCGCCGCACCACCGTGAACCGCCGTTGCGCAGGTCCCGCCCCGGTCAGGAGGTCGCGCAGCCGCTGCTCCACCCGTGCCCATCCCCGGCCGAGGTCGGTGTCGGCGATGCGCACGACCCCGATGCCCAGGGCGCGCAGTCCGTCCTCGCGTCGCTTCTCCTCCCACAGCACCTGGCCTGCGGTGCGGTCGCGCCAGGGGTCGGTGTACTTGAGCCGACCGTCGAACTCGATCGCCACCGCGGCGTCCTCGTACCACCCGTCCAGGACGGCGACCAGGCGCGCACCGACCCGCACCTCCACCTGCGGCTCGAAGACGGGCAGGCCGGCGCCGATGACCCGGAGCCGGCCGCGGGACTCCAGTGGGGACTCGGCCCTCCCGTCGGCCAGCGCGACCGCCCGCGCGGCACGCGCCGAACCGGGCCAGCGGCGCACCGCCGCCGTGGCGCGCTCGAGCTCGGCAGGCGAGGTGTGTCGACGGAGCAGGGCGGCGTCGATCGCCACCACGGCGTCCTCGAGGGGCATCTCACGAGCGCAGTCGACGAGCGTCCGGGCCGGCGAGGTCGGGGGAACCGGCCCGCGTGTGGTGACGTCCCTCACCGGGAGGGGCGCGCAGGTCATCAGGTAGTCCGCGCGACGCCGCCACTGCTCCGGGTCGGTCAGCCGGACGGTGGGGGCCGGGTCGCGCGGGAGCGGCCACCCCTAGAGGCGGGCCGCTGACGTGTGGCTCACGACGGTGTGCGGGCGGGCCAGCGTCAGCAGGACGCCGAGACAGTCGATCGCGTGGCGGACCCCGCGCTGCTCGACCTCGGCCAGGTCGGCGGCGCTCGCGAACACGCCACGGCGCAGCCGGACCCAGCGACCGGACGAGCAGAGGTGACGGACCTCGCCGTGCGTGTAGCCGGCGAGCCGGGCCTCGGCCGAGGTGAAGACGCCCAGCCGGTGGGCAGCGACGTGGCGCAGGGCGGGGTGCACCGGGCAAGGCTGGCCGGGCCGACGCGCTGCCGGGGCGGTGCCAGGCGATCTGTGGACACGGCGGCTCCGGTTCGTCGCCGTCCTCACCCGGTGGTCGCCGTCCCCACGCTGTGGGGTGAGGACGGCAACCAGGAGCGGGTCGTCGCGTATGCCGGCGGACCCCGGGAACACCGCGGCGCGGCCTGCCGTTAGGGTGGGCAGGAAAGTTGAGCGGCTCCGGCGCAAGGGCCGGCGAAGGCCCCCCGGACGCTCGGCTCCCGCAGCAGGAACCACCACCGATCGACAAGGAAGGCCCTCTCCATGGCACGAGCAGTCGGAATCGACCTCGGCACCACCAACTCCGTCGTCGCGGTCCTCGAGGGCGGCGAGCCCACCGTCATCGCCAACGCCGAGGGCGCACGCACCACCCCGTCCGTCGTCGCCTTCGCCAAGAACGGCGAGGTGCTGGTCGGCCAGTCGGCGAAGAACCAGGCGGTCACCAACGTCGACCGCACCATCCGCAGCGTCAAGCGCGAGATGGGCACGAACTGGAAGACCGGCGAGATCGACGGCAAGGCCTACACCCCGCAGGAGATCAGCGCGCGGGTGCTGCAGAAGCTGAAGCGCGACGCCGAGACCTACCTGGGCGAGCCGGTCACCGAGGCGGTCATCACCGTCCCGGCGTACTTCGAGGACGCCCAGCGGCAGGCCACCAAGGAGGCCGGTGAGATCGCCGGCCTGAACGTGCTGCGAATCGTCAACGAGCCGACCGCGGCCGCGCTGGCCTACGGCCTCGACAAGGGCGAGACCGAGCAGACCATCCTGGTCTTCGACCTCGGTGGCGGCACGTTCGACGTCAGCCTGCTGGAAATCGGCGACGGCGTCATCGAGGTCAAGTCCACCGCCGGTGACAACAAGCTCGGTGGTGACGACTGGGACCAGAAGGTCGTCGACCACCTGGTGAAGACGTTCAACGCCGCCAACGGCATCGACCTGTCCAAGGACAAGCTGGCCTCCCAGCGGCTGCGCGAGGCGGCCGAGAAGGCGAAGATCGAGCTGTCCGGCGCGCAGTCGACGAACATCAACCTGCCCTACATCACCGCCGGCGCCGAGGGCCCGCTGCACCTGGACGTCACGATCACCCGCGCCGAGTTCCAGCGGATGACCCAGGACCTGCTGGACCGCGCGAAGGCCCCGTTCAACCAGGCGATCCGCGACGCCGGCGTGAAGGTCGGCGACATCGACCACGTCGTCCTCGTCGGTGGCTCCACCCGGATGCCCGCCGTCACCGATCTGGTCCGTGAGCTGACCGGCGGCAAGGAGCCCAACAAGGGGGTCAACCCCGACGAGGTCGTCGCCGTGGGTGCGGCGCTGCAGGCCGGTGTGCTCCGCGGTGAGGTCAAGGACGTCCTGCTGCTCGACGTCACCCCGCTCTCCCTGGGCATCGAGACCAAGGGCGGGATCATGACCAAGCTCATCGAGCGCAACACCACGATCCCGACCAAGCGCTCGGAGATCTTCACGACGGCCGACGACAACCAGCCGAGCGTGCAGATCCAGGTCTTCCAGGGCGAGCGCGAGATGGCGGCCTACAACAAGAAGCTCGGCATGTTCGAGCTGACCGGGCTGCCGCCGGCCCCGCGCGGCGTGCCGCAGATCGAGGTCGCCTTCGACATCGACGCCAACGGCATCGTGCACGTCCACGCGAAGGACCTCGGGACGGGCAAGGAGCAGTCGATGACGATCACCGGCGGCTCGGCCCTGCCCAAGGACGACATCGAGCGGATGATGAAGGACGCCGAGTCGCACGCCGAGGAGGACAAGAAGCGGCGCGACGAGGCGGAGACCCGCAACCTGGCCGAGTCGCTGCAGTACCAGACCGAGAAGTTCCTGGCCGAGAACGGTGACAAGATCCCGGCCGAGAAGAAGGACGAGCTCGGCGAGGCGCTGACGGAGCTGCGCTCGGCCCTCGGTGGCTCGGACATCGCCGCCATCAAGACCGCGCAGGAGAAGGTCGCCCGCGTCTCGCAGGAGGTCGGCGGCGCGCTCTACGCCCAGGCCGGCCAGGACGCCGCCGGCGCCCCGGGTGCGGAGGGGGCCGCCGGTGACCCGACCGACGCCCCGGGTACCGCGCCGGGCAACGACGACGACGTCGTCGACGCCGAGATCGTGGACGAGGACGCCGACAAGCGCTGACGGTGCGCCCTTCGCGCGTCCCCCCGGCCCGGGCGACCGGGCCGGGGGGACGCGCGGTCCACCACGAGCCGACCGGCACAGGGAGAGCAGATGAGCGAGCAGTACAGCGAGACGGACGCCGCGGCGACCGCCCAGCAGGCCGACGCCGGGGCCCCGGACGACGCCACCCGCGAGCTGGCGGAACGCACCGAGGACCTGCAGCGGGTCACCGCGGAGTACGCCAACTACCGGCGGCGGGTCGAGCGCGACCGGTCGTTGGTCGTCGACCAGGCGGCCGAGCGCTTCGCCGGCCAGTTGTTCCCGATCGTCGACGACATCGAGCGGGCCCGCGACCACGGTGACCTCACCGGCGCGTTCAAGGGCGTCGCCGACCGGGTCCTCGGGCTGCTCGACGGGCTCGGTGTGACCGCCTTCGGTCAGGCCGGTGACCCGTTCGACCCGGCCCTGCACGAGGCCGTGCTGCACGACACCTCCCCGGACGTGTCGGCGCCGACCGCCACCACGGTGCTGCGCCCGGGATTCCGGCGCGGCGACCGGGTGCTGCGGACGGCGATGGTCGGGGTCACCGACCCCGAGGCGCCTGCCGCGTCGGCGGCCGCGGACTCCGGTCAGGTGCCCGAGGGGCAGGTGCCCGAGGGGCAGGTGTTCGAGGGTCAGGCGATCGACGGGCAGGTGATCGACGGCGATGTCGTCGACACCCCGGCCGACACCCCGGCCGGCGACCCGGGCCGCTCCACGGGCTCGACCGCAGGCTGAGCGCCCGCCACTCCCACCGTCCGTTCCGGCCTCCGCGGAGGCCACTCCCCGCAGGAAGGGGGCGCCCGTGAGCAGCACCCGGGACTTCATCGAGAAGGACTACTACGCGGCCCTGGGCGTTCCCAAGGACGCCGACGCCGCGGCCATCAAGAAGGCCTACCGGCAGCTGGCCCGTGAGCTGCACCCGGACAAGAACCCGGACAACGCCGCGGCCGAGAACCGCTTCAAGGACGTCTCGGAGGCCTACGACGTCCTGTCCGATCCCAAGCGGCGGGCCGAGTACGACGAGGCCCGGCGGCTGTTCGGATCCGGCGGCTTCCGCACCGGTGCTCCCGGTGGCGCCGGCGGGTTCCCCGGCGGTGCCGGGGGCAGCGCCTTCGACCTGGGCGACCTGTTCACCGGCGCCGGGGCTCCCGGCGCCGGGAGCCGGGGCGCCGGTGGCCTGGGTGACATCTTCGGCGGGTTGTTCGGCGGAGCCGGTGGCGCCACCGGCCCGCGCAGCCGCAGCCAGGCGGCATCGGGCCCGGCCCGCGGCCAGGACGTCGAGACCGAGGCGACCCTGTCCTTCGACGAGGCCGTCCTCGGCGTGACCGTGCCCCTGCGCATGCAGAGTCCGGGCTCCTGCCCGACCTGCCACGGCAACGGGGCACGCCCCGGCACCAGCCCGCACACCTGCCCGGTGTGCAACGGCGCCGGGGTGACCAGCCGCAGCCAGGGCGCGTTCGCGTTCTCCGAGCCGTGTCGCGAGTGCCGGGGCACCGGCTCGGTCGTCGACGACCCCTGCCCGGAGTGCCGGGGGAACGGGGTCACCACCCAGACCCGGACGATCACCGTGCGGATCCCCGCCGGGGTCAAGGACGGGCAGCGGATCCGGTTGGCCGGCAAGGGCGCTCCGGGGCGCCGCGGTGGACCGGCCGGTGACCTGTTCGTCGTCGTCCACGTGTCCGGGCACGACCTGTTCGGCCGCAACGGGAACGACCTGACGCTGAGCGTGCCGATCAGCTTCGCCGAGGCCTCGCTGGGGACGACGCTGACCGTCCCGACCCTGGATGGCCCCGTGTCGCTGAAGGTGCCACCGGGCACCGCCAGCGGGCGGACGTTCCGGGTGCGGGGCCGCGGTGTGCCCGGCAAGGGGGTCACCGGTGACCTGCTCGTGACCGTGGAGGTCGCGGTGCCCAAGAAGCTCACCCCGGGCGCCCGGGAGGCGATCGAGAAGCTCGCCGCCGAACTGCCCGACGACCCGCGCCCGGAGATCACCGCGGTGCTGGGGGCCGGAGGTGCGCGATGACCGCTCCCGACGGCGGCGTGCCGGGCCCCCGCGGGGCCGCCCGGCCGGTCGCTGAGGACGCGCCGGTCTTCGTCATCTCGGTGGCCGCCCAGCTGGCCGGCATGCACGCCCAGACGCTGCGCCAGTACGACCGGCTCGGTCTGGTCCGCCCCGGCCGCACCCCCGGTGGAGGCCGGCGGTACAGCCCGCGGGACGTCGCCCTGCTGCGCGAGGTGCAGCGGCTGAGCCAGGAGGCCGGCGTCAACCTGGCCGGCATCAAGCGGATCATCGAGCTGGAGTCCCAGGTCGAGGCGCTGCAGGACCGGGTGCGCGAGCTGCTGCACGAGGTCGAGGTGTCCGAGAGCCGGCGGATCGCCGCGGAGTCCGCCGTCCCTGCCGGTTACCGCCGCGACCTGGTCCCGTTGTCGACCCCCGGTTCGGCCCTCGTGGTGTGGCGCCCGGCGGCCCGCCCGTGACGCCCTCGGCGGCCCCGGGCGGGGACGACGGGTCGGCACCGAACGGGAACGCGGTGCCGTTCCGGCACGTCGAAGACGGTGTGAGCACCACGCCCGGCCCCGGCCCGGAGAAGGCCGACGTCGAGAACAGCCACGAGGCCTACGTCCGCCTTGAGCGCGAGGTGGCCCTGCTGCTGCGCCGGTCCCGGATCGTCTCCGGCCGGCTGGGCGGCGAGCTGCACCGCGACCTCGACGGCGCCTCGTACGGGTTGATGATCCTGCTGGACGACGCCGGCCCGCTGCGGGCCAGTGAACTCGTCGTGCGGCTCGGCCTGGACAAGAGCACGGTCAGCCGCCAGGTGGCCGCCCTGGTCGACCTGGGCATGGTCGACCGGGTGGCGGACCCCGCGGACGGCCGGGCGCAGGTGCTGACGATCTCCGCGGAGGGGCACCGGCGGCTCAGCGAGGTCCGCGAGACCCGCCGGGCCCGCTGGCAGGCCAACCTCGCCGACTGGCCGACCTCCGACGTCGCCACGCTCGCCACCCTGCTCAACCGGCTGAACCAGCAGGGCGAGGCCCGCGAGGACTGAAGAAGGACCCCGCTGCCCCGCTGCAGGGTCCCGCCCTGAGCCTGCGAAGGGTGGGGGGCAGCGGTCAGGCCCCGCTGCAGGGTCCCGCCCTGAGCCTGCGAAGGGTGGGGGGCAGCGGTCAGGCCCCGCTGCAGGGTCCCGCCCTGAGCCTGCGAAGGGTGGGGGGCAGCGGGGTCCTTCTTCAGTGCTGTGGGCCCAGCGTGCTGACCGGGAGTCCGCGGATCGACGCGTCGAGCACCTCGATCGTGTGCGCCAGCCCGATCCGGGTGCCCTGCCGCTCCAGCGACGAGGACACCTGCATCAGGCAGCCCGGATTCGCCGTCACGAGCAGCTCGGCCCCGGTGGCGGCGATGTTGCGGGCCTTGCGGTCGCCGAGCTCACGGGCCGGCTCGGGGTTCAGGATGTTCCAGATCCCGGCGGAGCCGCAGCAGATCTCCGCCTCGGCGATCTCCTTGAGCTGGAGGCCGGGGATCTCCTGGAGCAGCGTCCGGGGCTGCGCGCGCACGCCCTGGGCGTGGGCGAGGTGACAGGCATCGTGGTAGGCGACGGTCACCTCGAGCGGATGCCGCTCGGCGACCGTGCCCAGCTCCGCGAGCAGTTCGGAGACGTCGCGGACCGAGCCGGCGAAGGTCTTCGCCCGCTCGGCGTAGGCCGGGTCGTCGGCCAGGATCGCGGCGTACTCCTTCATGCTCGATCCGCAGCCGGCCGCGTTGACGACCACGGTCTGCACCCCGGCGGCCTCGAAGGCGTCGATGGTGGCCCGGGCGTACTTCTCCGCTTCCTCCTGGCGGCCGTTGTGCACCGACAGCGCGCCGCAGCAGCCCTGCTTGCGCGGGATCACCACGTCGCAGCCCTCCGCGGCGAGCACCCGGGCGGTGGCGGCATTGACGCCGGGGAAGAACTCGCCCTGCACGCAGCCGGTGAGCAGCCCGACGACCGCACGCCGGGTGCCGACGGCGGGCATCCGGGTGGGCAGCTTCTCGCGCTTCTCCAGCGGCGGGGCGAGGCCCTCCATGGCGGCCAGCTTCGGCGCCAGTCGCTCCAGCAGGCCGCTGCCCCGGACCAGCTTGGGCAGCCCGCTGGCCTGATAGGCGCGCAGCGGCCCGCGCAGCGCCCGCAGCCGCTTCTTGTGCGGGAACAACGCGAAGATCGCCGCCCGCAGCGCCCGGTCGCCGGGGGCGCGGGTGTGGTGCCGCTCGACCTGCACCCGGGTGGCCTCGATCAGCGCGTCGTACTGGACGCCGGACGGGCAGGCGGTCACGCAGGCCATGCAGCCGAGGCAGGCGTCGAAGTGCTGCACCATCGTGTCGCTCATCGGGGCGCCCTGCAGCCCGGCCTTCATCAGGTCGATCCGGCCGCGCGGGGAGTCCATCTCCTCGCCCCACAGCGTGTACGTGGGGCAGGTCGGCAGGCAGAAGCCGCAGTGCACGCAGTCGCTGATCAGCTCCGCCGACGGCGGGTGGTCGTCGTCGAAGGCCGGCCGCAGGGCGGGCCCGTCGACCGGGACCGGACCGTGCGCCAGCGCGCCGGCCTTCTGCGGGTCGCCCTGGGGCTCCTGCTCGTGCACGCGGGCCTGGGCGGACTGTTCAGTCATCAGATGCCTCCGACGAACCGGCCGGGCGCCAGACGGCGCTCGGGGTCGAATTGTTCCTTCACGCGTCGCATCAGGTCCAACGCCGGGACCGGCCCCCAGGTGTCCACGCCCGCCTTGACCTCGGGCGGCCCGTCCAGGACGACGAGCGCGCCGCCGGCCACGGCGCACGCCTCGCGCAGCCGGGTGACGACCTCGCGGACGGCGGCGACATCGGTGTCGGCCGGCAGCGAGCCGTGCAGCACCCCGGCGCCACCGGACCCGCGCAGGCGCAGCGGCACCGCCGCTGCGGCCGCGGCAGCGCGGCCGGCCTCGAGCACCCGGGAGAGCCCGGAGAGGGCGAAGGTGGCCTTGAGGGCGGTGGCCCGCCCGGTGGTCGGGTCTTCGTCCCAGGGCAGGCGGCCCCATCCGGACGGGAGCCCGTCGGCGGCAGCGGCGTCCCCGCCGAGCAGGGCGATGGTGGCCGCGGTGCGCCCCTCGACGCCGGCCTCGGTGCCCTCGAGCAGCACGCCGACGGTGCCGCCGCCGGTGCCGGGCCAGTCGACCTCGACGGCGGCCGGCACGAGCTGGGCGTGCACGACCTGCTGGACCAGTCGCTGGGCGTCGTCGGGGGAGTCGGCCGAGACGTTGACCACCCGGCGGGCGACCGGCACCGGGTGCAGCCGGAACACCGCCTGGGTGACGACGGCGAGGGTGCCGTAGGAGCCGATGACCAGCTTGCCCAGGTCGTACCCGGCGACGTTCTTCACCACCCGGCCACCGGCCTTGGCGACCACGCCGTCGGCGCGCACCACCGTGACGCCGATGAGCAGGTCGCGCGCCGTCCCGACGGCCATCCGGCCCGGACCGCTGGTGTTGGTGGCGAGCATGCCGCCGATGGTGGAGCCGGCCACCGGCTCGTCCAGGGCCAGGCGCTGCCCGGCGCCGGCCACCGTCCGCTGCACCTCGGCGAGCGGGGCACCGGCCTGGGTGTCGACGATCAGGTCGCCGGCGGCGTGGTCGAGGACGGCGGACATCCGGCTGAGGTCCAGCACCAGGTCGGCCTGCTCGGGCGGGCGGCCCCACGACATCTTGGTGCCGTGCCCCCGGGGCACGACCACCAGGCCGTAGACCGCCGCGGCGCGCAGCACCTCGGCGACCTCGGGGGTGCTCGCCGGCCGGGCGACGAGGCCGACGGGCACCCCGTCGACGGCGTCGGCCGGGGTGCCGTCGGTGACCTCGCCACAGGCGGAGCCGAGCGCGGTGCGGGCGGCGTCCAGGCGGGTGCGGGCAGCAGTGGTCATCTCGGGCCCCTCAGAACGCGTCGGCCAGGCCGGCTTCGACCAGCGGGTGGGCGTGCTTGCGCTTGCCCGGCACCTCGCCGCAGAGCCGGGGCGTCGGGAAGATCTTCCCCGGGTTGGAGATGTTGCCCGGGTCGAACGCGCAGCGGACCAGTTGCATGGTGTCCAGGTCGTCGTCGGTGAACATCTTCGGCATGTAGGCCGCCTTGTCCACGCCCACGCCGTGCTCGCCGGTGATCGCGCCGCCATGGCTGATGCACAGGTCCAGGATGGCGCCGCTGACCTTCTCGGCGGCGTCCCCGGCACCGGGTTTCGCGTCGTCGAAGAGCACCAGCGGGTGGAGGTTGCCGTCACCGGCGTGGAAGACGTTGGCGACCCGCACCCCGGAGGACGACGATAGCTCGGCGATGGCCCGCAGCACCTCGGGCAGCGCCGTCCGGGGGATGACGCCGTCCTGGACGATGTAGTCCGGGCTGATCCGGCCCACCGCCGCGAACGCGGACTTGCGGCCCTTCCAGATCAGCGCCCGCTCGGCGGCGTCGATGGCCAGTCGCAGCTCGAAGGCGCCGTGGTCCTGGCAGATGCGCTCCACCTGGGCGTACTCGTGCTCGACCTCGGCGGAGGGGCCGTCGAGCTCGATGACCAGCACGGCGCCGGCACCGGCGGGGTAGTTGCAGTGCACGGCGGCCTCGGCGGCCTCGATGGCCAGCGCGTCCATCATCTCGATCGCGGCCGGCAGCACGCCGGCACTGATGATCGCCGAGGTGGCGGCGCCGGCCTCGTCGGTGGAGGCGAAGCCGGCCAGCAGGGTGCGGACCTCCTCGGGCAGCCGCACCAGCCGGACGGTGGCGGTGGTGGCGATGCCGAGCGTCCCCTCCGAGCCGACGACGGTGCCGAGCAGGTCGTAGCCGGGGGCGTCGGGGGCCAGGCCGCCGAGGGTGACGATGTCGCCCTGTGGGGTGACCAGCTCGGTGCCGAGCACGTGGTTGCTGGTGAAGCCGTACTTCAGGCAGTGCGCGCCGCCGGAGTTCTCGGCCAGGTTGCCGCCGATGGAGCAGATCTGCTGGCTGCTGGGGTCGGGGGCGTAGTAGTAGCCCTCCGGGGTGGCGGCGCGGGTGACGTCGAGGTTGATCACACCGGGGTCGACCACGGCCCGCTGGTCGGCACGCCGGATCTCGCGGATGGTGCGCATCCGGGACGTCACGATCAGCACGCCGTCGGCCCGGGGGAGGGAGCCACCGGACAGGCCGGTGCCCGAGCCGCGGGCCACGAACGGAACGCCGTGCTCGCTGCATGCCCGCACCACGGCGGCGAGCTGCTCGGTGGTCTCGGGGAGCACGACCAGGGCCGGGGTGACGCGGTAGTGGGCCAGGCCGTCGCACTCGTAGGTGCGCAGCTGGGTGGGGTCGGCGATGACGCCGGTGACGGGCATGACCTCGCGGGCCACCCGGCCGACCGCCGCCATGCCCGCGCTGTTGGCGCCGGGTTCGCCGGTGGCCGAGGTGGCTTCCGGTGGAACGTGCCCCTCGACCGGGCCCGCCGTCGTCTCCGTGCCGTGCATACCGCTCATCGGGTGCCGCCTCCGTCGCCGGACCTCGGGTGTCGTGCTCCGCGGGAGTCCCGCGGGGTGGTGCCGGGCCGGTGCCGGGTCTCCCCGGCACCGGCCCGCCGTACGTCAGGGGCCGTCGTTCCGGTTCCCTGCGGAGCAGTGCTCAGGGCATGCGCTCGTAGGCCGGGACGGTCAGGAAGTCGGGGTACTCGTCTGCCAGGGCCATCTCGGTGAACAGGGCCCGAGCATCGTCCCACCGGCCCGAGGCGAAGGCATCTCCACGGGCGTCGCGGATCTTGCCCATCTCGTCCTCGATGACTCGCTCCACCAGTTCCCGGGTGACTTCCTGGCCGTCGGCCAGGGTCACCTGGTTGTGCAGCCACTGCCACACCTGGCTGCGGGAGATCTCCGCGGTGGCGGCGTCCTCCATCAGGCCGTTGATGCCGGCGGCGCCCGAACCCCGCAGCCAGGACTCCACGTACTGGATGCCGACGCTGACGTTGGCCCGCAGGCCGGCCTCGGTGGCCTCACCGGGCGTGGACTTGACGTCGAGCAGCTGGGCGGCGGTGACGGTGACGTCCTCCCGCAGCTTGTCCAGCTGGTTGGGTCGGTCGCCGAGCACCTTGTCGAAGACGTCCATCGCCGTCTGAACCATGCCGGGGTGGGCGACCCACGAGCCGTCGAAGCCGTCGTTGGCCTCGCGGGTCTTGTCCTCGGTGATCTTGTTGTAGGCGAACTCGTTGGCCTTCGGGTCCTTGCTGGGGATGAACGCGGACATGCCGCCCATCGCGTGCGCGCCGCGCTTGTGGCAGGTGCGCACCAGCAGCTCGGTGTAGGCCCGCATGAACGGCACCGTCATGCCGACCGAGTTGCGGTCCGGGAGGGTGAACTCCTCGCCGCGGGTCCGGAAGGTCTTGATGACGCTGAACATGTAGTCCCAGCGGCCGGCGTTGAGGCCCGAGGAGTGCTCCCGCAGCTCGTAGAGGATCTCCTCCATCTCGAAGGCCGCGGGGTAGGTCTCGATCAGGCAGGTGGCGCGGATCGTGCCGCGCGGGATGCCGAGCTGGTCCTGCGCCAGGTTGAACGCGTCGTTCCACAGCCGCGCCTCGAGGTGGCTCTCCATCTTGGGCAGGTAGAAGTACGGGCCCTGGCCGCGGTCGATCTGCTTCTGGCCGCAGGCGGTGAGGTAGAGGGCGAAGTCGACCAGGCTGCCGCTGGTCTGCTCGCCGTCCACGGTGATGTGCTTCTCCGGCAGGTGCCAGCCGCGGGGGCGCACGATGATCGTGGGCAGCTCGTCGTCCGGCTTGAGCTCGTACTTCTTGCCCTGCGGGCTGGTGAAGTCGATCGTGCGGTCGATCGAGTCCATCAGGTTCAGTGGACCGTTGACCACGTTCTCCCACAGCGGGGAGTTGGCGTCCTCCTGGTCGGCCAGCCAGCACTTGGCCCCGGAGTTCAGCGCGTTGATCGTCATCTTGCGGTCGGTCGGGCCGGTCATCTCCACCCGGCGGTCGACCAGGCCGGGCGCCGGCTCGGCCACCCGCCACGAGTCGTCCTCGCGGATGGCGGCCGTCTCGGGCAGGAAGTCGAGCGTGCCGCCGGCGGCGAGCGCCTCGACCCGCTCCTGCCGGGCCTGCAGCCGCTCCAGCCGCCGGCCGTTGAGCTCGCGGTGGAGCAGGGCGATCAGGTCCAGCGCGCGAGGCGTGAGCACCTCGTCGAAACGCTCGCCCATCGGGCCGGTGATCTGCACACCGTCGACCGTGCTCATGGTTCTCCTCGGGTTCGTCGATCGGACCGCGGCCCCGACGTGACGATGCCCGCGGGCGCGCGCGGAGAACCTTCCGAGATGCGGGAGGTTCCATCTGTGATGTGGAAAACGTATCCTCGCTCCCGGAGCCCGGTCAAGACGAGCGGGGAGCTCCGGACGTGGGCAGGGGAGTGGTATGGCGACGATCGGCAGCGCGTCGGACGGGGTGCAGTCGTTGGAACGGGCGTTCCTGCTGCTGGAGCTGATGGCCGAGGACGGTGGCGAGGTGGCGCTGTCCCGGCTGGCGGTCGACAGCGGACTGCCGCTGTCGACCATCCACCGCCTGGTGCGCACGCTGGTCGCCCGCGGATACGTGCGGCAGTTGCCGTCCCGCCGCTACGTGCTCGGCCCGCGGCTGATCCACCTCGGCGAGAGCTCCTCGCGGACGCTGGGCACCTGGGCCCGCCCGCACCTGACCTCCCTGGTCGACACCATCGGCGAGACCGCCAACCTCGCGATGCTCGACGGCGATCGGGTGGTCTACGTGGCCCAGGTCCCGTCCCGGCACTCCATGCGGATGTTCACCGAGGTGGGCCGCCGGGTGCACCTGCACTGCACCGGGGTGGGCAAGGCGCTGCTGTCCCAGCTGCCGCCGGAGACCGCCCGCGAGCTGCTCGTGCGCGGTGGCATGCCTTCGCGCACGCCGCTCACCGTCACCGACCCGGACCAGATGCTCGTCCGGCTGGCCCGGATCGCCGAGCAGGGCTACGCCCTCGACGACGGTGAGCAGGAGACCGGCGTCCGGTGCGTCGCCGTCCCGGTCCCCGGCGGCCCGCTGATGACGGCGATCTCCATCTCCGGCCCGGAGGGACGGGTGGCCATGGAGAGCGTGCCGCAGGTCGTCCGTCTCCTGCAGGCGACGGCCGTGGCGCTGGCCGCCGAGCTCAGCGAGGACGGTCCCGGCGCGCTCAGCGGCCGGTCCAGCTGACCTGCCCGCGCTCGACGAAGGCCTGCACGCCGGCCCGGAAGTCCGCACTGCCGAACACCTCCCGCACCAGGTCGTCGCCGTAGGGCACGTTCGCCCGCCGCAGCCGGGCCACGGCCTGCTTGGCGGCCCGCATGCTCAGCGGCGCATGGCCCAGCAGCGGGGTCACCAGCTCGGTCAGCGCCCCGTCCAGCTCCCCGTCGGGACAGACCTCGCTGACGAAGCCGGCGGCGGCCGCCTCGTAGGCGGACAGCAGCCGGGCGCGCAGCAGCATGTCCAGCGTGCGCGCCGGCCCCAGGTGGGCGACGAGCAGCGAGTAGGTGTTCATCGACAGGCAGTTGCCCAGGGTGCGGGCGACCGGCACCCCGAACCGGGACGACGAGGTGGCCACCCGCAGATCGCAGGCGGCCGCCAGGATCAGCCCGCCGCCGACGCAGGACCCCTCCACCGCGGCGACGGTGGGCACCCCGACGTCCTCGAGCCGGTTGGTCACCTGCTCGATCCGCGCCTCGTAGGCGATGCCGTCCTCGCCGCTGGTCGACTTCCCGTTGCCGAACTCGAGGAACTGGCTGATGTCGGTGCCGGCGACGAACGCCCGCCCGCCGGCGCCGCGGAGCACCAGGACGTGCACGGAGTCGTCCTCGTCGGCCCGCGCGCAGGCCTGCTCGAGGCCGTCGTACATCGCGTACGTCATCGCGTTCCGCTGCTCGGGACGGTTGAACAGCACGGTGAGCACCGCCCCGTCCTGGGTGACCTCCAACTCGCTCATGCCTGCTCCTCTCCTCGGGCCGGGGCGACGGCGTCGACCACGTCGGCGGGCACGCCGGCCCGGGTCAGCACCGCGCGGGTGTCGGCGCCCAGCGGTGGGCCGGCGACGCCACGGACGGCGGGGGTCCGGGACAGCCGCATCGGCGACCCGATCTGCCGGACCGGGCCCAGGGCCGGGTGCGGGGCGTCCCAGAAGAACCCGCGGGTGGCGAGGTGCTCGTCGGTGAACACCTGGCCGTAGTCGTTGATCGGTGCGCACGGGACCCCGGCCGCGCCCAGCGCCTCGAGCAGGTCCGCGGTCGTCCGGGCGCGGGTGCGGGACTCGATGACGTCCAGCAGCTCGCCCCGGCGGGCGTGCCGGCGGGAGGCGTCGGCGTAACCCTCGTCGGCCAGCTCGTCGGCCATGTCCAGCGTCGTGCAGAACCCCGCCCACGTGTTGGGCGTGTTCGCGCCGATGGTGATCCACCCGTCGGCGGTCTGGAACGCCTGGTAGGGCGCCTGGCTCTGGTGGGCCGAGCCCAGCGGGCCGCCGACCTCGCCGGTGGCGAAGTACTTGCCCGCCTCCCACACCGCCAGGCTCACCCCGGCCTCGAAGAGCGAGACGTCGATCGCCTGGCCGACGCCGGTGCGATCGCGCTCGCGCAGCGCGGCGGTGATCGCCAGGGCGAGGTACAGCCCGCAGACCAGGTCGCAGACCGGGACACCGACCTTGACCGGCTCGCCGCCCGGGGTGCCGGTGATGCTCATGATCCCGCTGCGGGCCTGGGCCATGATGTCCAACCCGGGCAGCGGGGCCAGCGGCCCGTCCTGTCCCCAGCCCGAGCCCGAGGCGTAGACGACCGCCGGGTTGACCGCCCAGATGCCGGCGGCGTCCAGGCCGAGCCGGGCCATCGCGCCGGGACGCAGGTTCTCCACCACCACGTCGGCGCGCTCGACCAGGGCGAGGAAGGCCTGCTTGCCGGCCGCGGACTTCAGGTCCAGCGCGACGGACTCCTTGTTGCGGTTGAGCCGCAGGTACGGCGAGCTCTCGCCGTCCACGAACGGCCCGCTCGCTCGGACCGGGTCACCGGACCGGGGGTCCTCCACCTTGATCACCTCGGCACCGAGGTCGGCCAGTTGCATGGCGGCGTACGGCGCCGCCATGAACACGCCCACCTCCAGCACGGTGATGCCGGTCAGCGGAGGGCGCGCCGGGGTCTGCTCGTCGGTCTGTCCGGGGGTGCTCACATCTGTCTCCGTATCGACGTCGTCTGCTGCCCATCCTGGGCCCGGACGCGACCGCGCCCCGGAGGCGGGTGGCCTGCCGGGGCGCGGTCGTTGCGTGCACTCGGTCGTTCAGTGGCTCACAGCCAGCCGGGCACGATCAGGATCAGCCAGGTGATCGGCGGGATGAGCGCGACCATCGAGAAGCCCCAGACCATCAGATTCTTGAAGGTCCGCTCCCGCTCGGCCTCGGTGGCGTTGGCGACCACCAGGGCGCCGCTCGTGGAGAAGGGGCTGGAGTCGACGATCGACGAGGAGAGCGCCAGCGCGGTGATCAGGCCGATCGCCCCGATCGCGTTGTCGCCCTGCAGGAACGGCACGGCCAGCGGGATGAGCGCACCGAGGATGCCGGTGGTCGAGGCGAACGCGGAGACGACGCCGCCGATGTAGCAGATCAGCAGCGCGGCGATCAGCGGCAGGCCCAGCGCGGCGACGTTGTCACCGAGCCACCCGGGGACGTTCTGGTCCTGCATCAGGCCGACGTAGGTGACGATGCCGCAGATCAGCAGCACGGTCGGCCAGGCGATCTGCCCCACGGCGCCCTTGGCCCCACGGGGGGCGACCACGGAGAGGATGACGCCGACGGTGATGGCCATCAGGCCGATGTCGAGGTCGAAGCCGAGCGCGCCGGCGACCAGCAGCGCCAGGCCCGCCAGGGTGAGCTTGCGGTCCCGGTCGAGGGTGGTGACCTGGCCGTGGTCCTCGGTGGCCAGTGCGGTGGTCTGCAGCGCCTTGGTGTCGGCGCGGTCCTCGGAGCTGGAGTGCTGGTGGCCGGGCTCGCCGTGCCGGGGCTCGGTGACCCGCCCGCCGGAGATGGCCGCGCCGCCGGTGCCGGTGCTGCCCACGGCGGTCCCGCGGGCCGGTCCGCCGGGGATGTCGGCGCCGGTGTCCTCGGTGGCGTCGCCGGCGACGGTGGCCGCCACGAAGTCGTCGTCGCGCCGGTCGGTCATGTCGACGCGCCCGCCGCCGAGCAGCTTGCGGCCGCCGAAGAGGAAGAAGACGGCGATCGACAGCAGGATGTTGATGACGATCGAGGCGCCCCAGAGGAACAGCGGGCTGCCGGCGAGGCCGTTGTCGTCGACCACCGTGTTGGTGATGACGCCGAAGATCGACAGCGGGGAGAAGCCACCGGCGGTGGCGCCGTTGATGATGAACAGGCCCATCAGCACCGGGTTGATCCCGTACCGGCGAGCGAAGGACATGCCGACCGGGGCGATGATCGCGACCACGGCCGGCACGACACCGCCGATCGCGGTGAGCGCGCCGGTGACGGCGAACATCGCCCACGGGATGGCCACCAGCCGGCCGCCGGAGGCCGTGACCGCGGCGTGCACCAGCCAGTCGACGGTGCCGTTGTTCTTCGCAATGGCGAAGAGGTACGTCACCCCGACCAGGACGACGAACAACGACCCCGGGAAGAAGCCGAAGATGGTGTCGTCGTAACTCTCTTCCCCGCCGGCGTAGATGAAGTACCCGGCGATGAAGGCCGCGACGAGCGCGAGTGCCCCCATGTGCACCGGGAGCACCGTGGCGATCAAGAAGACCACCAGCAGTATCAGGATTAGGACGAGCTGTACGGACACCGGCGTTCCCTGAGGTCGAGGCGGGCCGAAGCCCGCTGGTCACAGCGCTTCCGCGATGCGGAACCGATTTTTCGCTAGCGGGGATTAGAGCCGCCAGGCGACGCAGTGTCAAGCGTCACAGACCCAGTCATGGCCCTGCTGGACTGTCCACCAGCCGGTAGTAACCTTCCGCAGAGTGGACTTCGGGCCTCACCCGAGGACTTCTGACGAGAGGGCGAAGGCATGTCAGTCAGCACGAGCACCGGCGGGCGGCACTTCCTGCAGATCCCCGGGCCGACCAACGTCCCCGACCGGGTGCTGCGGGCGATCGCTGCCCCGACCATCGACCACCGCGGGCCGGAGTTCGCCGCGCTCGGCCTGGACGTGCTCCAGGCGGTCAAGCCGGTCTTCGGCACCGAGCAGCCGGTGGTGATCTACCCGGCCTCGGGCACCGGGGCGTGGGAGGCGGCGCTGACCAACACGCTGTCGCCGGGCGACAAGGTGCTGGCGTTCGAGACCGGCCACTTCGCCACGCTGTGGCAGGACATGGCCACCCGCATGGGCCTGGAGGTGGAGTTCGTCCCGGGCGACTGGCGGCACGGCGCCGACCCGGAGGCCGCCCAGGAGCGGCTCGCCGCCGACACCGGCCACGAGATCAAGGCCGTGATGGTGGTCCACAACGAGACCTCCACCGGCGTCACCAGCCGGGTGCCGGAGATCCGCCGGGCGCTCGACGCCGCCGGCCACCCCGCGCTGCTGCTGGTCGACACCATCTCCTCGCTGGGCAGCATCGAGTTCAAGCACGACGAGTGGGGTGTCGACGTCACCGTCGCCGGCTCGCAGAAGGGCCTCATGCTGCCGCCGGGGCTCAGCTTCAACGCGGTCAGCGAGAAGGCGCTGCAGGCGTCCAAGACCGCGCGCCTGCCGCGCGCCTTCTGGGACTGGCAGCCGATCCTCGCCGCCAACGAGCGCGGCTTCTGGCCCTACACCCCGGCGACCAACCTGCTCTACGGGCTGAAGGTGGCCCTGGAGATGCTGGACGACGAGGGGCTGTCGAACGTCTACGCCCGGCACACCCGGCACGGTGAGGCCACCCGGGCCGCCGTCCACGGCTGGGGCCTGGAGGTGCTGGCGCTCGACGAGCGGGAGTACTCCGGCGCGCTGACCGCCATCTACCTGCCCGAGGGCGGCGCCGACGCGATCCGCGACGTCATCCTGCGCGAGTACGACATGTCCCTGGGTGCCGGGCTGACCAAGCTGGCCGACAAGGTGTTCCGGATCGGCCACCTGGGTCACTTCAACGACCTGACGCTGGCCGGCACGCTCGCCGGGGTGCAGATGGGCCTGGTGCGGGCCGGCGTGAAGATCGACCCGGCCGGCCTGCAGGCCGCCCTCGACCGGCTCCAGCAGCCATGACAGCGGCTCCTGAGCGCACGGCGCCGGCCGGCACCGCGGATCTCGAGCGGGAGCTGCGGGCCACGCTGGACGGTGAGGTCGCCTTCGACGACTACACCCGGCACCTGTTCAGCCAGGACGCCAGCATGTACACGATCACCCCCGCCGGGGTGGTGTACCCCAAGCACGCCGCCGACGTCGCGGCCGCGGTGCGGCTCGCCGCCGGGGCCGGCATCCCGGTGCTCGCCCGGGGGGCGGGCACCAGCCTCGCCGGGCAGACGGTGGGCCCCGGGCTCGTGCTGGACCTCTCACGGCACATGCACGCGATCCGGGAGCTGGACCCCGGGGCCCGGACGGCGGTGGTCGAGCCGGGCGTGGTGCAGGACGACCTCAACCAGGCCGCGGCGGCCCACGGGCTGATGTTCGGCCCGGACACCTCGACGTCCAACCGCGCCACCATCGGCGGGATGATCGGCAACAACTCCGCCGGCAGCGGCTCGGTGCGCTTCGGCATGACGATCGACCACGTGCAGGAGGTCGACGTCGTCCTGGCGGACGGGTCCACCGCCACCTTCGGTGTGGTCGACGAGGCCGAGCGGGCCCGCCGCGCGCAGGGCACGACCCTCGAGGCCGAGATCTACCGCCGGCTGCCCGAGCTGGTCGCCACGCACCCCGAGGCGATCGCCAGCGGCTTCCCGCAGTTCTGGCGGCGGGCCGGTGGTTACCGGCTGGACCGGCTGGCCGACGGCGCCCCGTTCGACCTGGCGAAGTTCCTCGTCGGCTCGGAGGGAACCCTGGCCATCGTCACCGCGGCCCGGGTCGGGCTGGTCCCGAAGCCCAAGAAGCAGGTCTTCGCGGTGGGTCACTTCGAGACGGTGCAGGGGGCGATCAACGCCACCGAGGACGCGCTGTCGTGCGACCCGGCCCAGGTCGAGCTGCTGGACCGGACGATCCTCGACCTGTCCCGGGAGAAGATCGAGTACGCCGGGCTCGGCAAGATCCTGCAGGGTGACCCGGACGCGCTGCTGTTCGTCTCCTTCACCGGTGACGACGAGGCCGAGCTGGTGTCCTCGATGGACCGGCTGGTCGCCCTCTGGGAGCGCAACGGGCACGGCTACCACACCCTGCGGGCGGTCACCCCGGCCCAGCAGTCGGCCCTGCTGAAGGTGCGCAAGTCCGCCCTCGGCCTGCTGATGGCCAACTCGGTCGGCGCGCGCCGACCGCTGGCGTTCGTCGAGGACACCGCCGTCGATCCCAGGCACCTGGCCGAGTACACCGCCCGGTTCCGGGACGTGCTCGACCGGCACGGCCTCGAGGCGGGCTTCTACGGGCACTGCTCGGTGGGCTGCCTGCACATCCGCCCCTTCGTCGACCTGTCCCAGCCGGGCCAGGTCGAGGTGATGCGGTCGGTGGCGGTGGAGATCAAGGACCTCGTCCGCGAGTACGGCGGCGTGAACTCCAGCGAGCACGGTGACGGCCTGGCCCGCAGCGAGTTCAACCGGGAGCTGTTCGGCGACGAGCTCTACGAGGCCATGCGCGAGGTCAAGGCGCTGTTCGACCCGGAGGGCCGGCTGAACCCGGGCAAGATCGTCGATTCCCCGGCGATGACCGAGCACCTCCGGGACGCCAACCCGCCGGTGCCCGGCCCGCTGCGCACCCGGCTGGAGTTCGACGTCGTCGGCGGCATGTTCGGCGCGGCCGACCGGTGCATGAACATCGGGCTGTGCCGCAAGTCCACGACCGGCACGATGTGCCCCTCCTACATCGCGACCCGGATGGAGGAGCACTCCACCCGCGGTCGGGCCGGCGCGCTGGTGAAGGCGCTGAGCGAGGGTGACCCGCACACCGCGCTGGCCGACGAGCGGCTGCACGAGGTGCTCGATCTCTGCCTGATGTGCAAGGCCTGCAAGAGCGAGTGCCCGCTGGGGGTGGACGTCTCCAAGATGAAGAGCGAGGCGCTCGCGGCCAAGCACGACGTGCAGGGCACCCCGCTGCGGTCCCGGGTGTTCGGCGGGATCCGCACGCTGAACAGGCTCGGTTCGGCCACCGCGCCGCTGTCGAACCTGCCGGGGAAGATCAAGCCGCTGCGGGCGCTGATGGACTCCCGGCTCGGCATCGCCCGTCAGCGGGATCTGCCGACGTTCCACCGGACCACGCTGATGCGCTGGTTCAAGGGTCACCAGGCGCCGGTCGGCGCGACCCAGCAGCCGGTCACCATGCTGGCCGACTCGTTCACCAGTTACACCGAGCCGGGCATCGGCCAGGCCGTGGTGCGGCTGCTGGAGGCGGCCGGGCACCCGGTGCGGTTGGAGAGCAAGGGCTGCTGCGGCCGCTCGAGCATCTCCAAGGGCATGCTCGACGACGCCCGGGGCAAGGCGCAGAAGCTCGCGGCGAACCTGTGCGAGGGCACCGAGCCCGGTTCGCCGATCGTGGGCTGCGAGCCCTCCTGCATCCTCACGCTGCGGGCCGAGCACGTGGAGCTGCTGCCCGACGACCCGAACGTCCGCGACGTCGCGTCCCGGGTGAAGCTGCCCGAGGAGCTGCTGGTCGAGGCGATCGACGACGGCCGGCTGCGGCTGCGCGCGGACAGCTGGCTGGCCGGCCGGACCGTGGTCTTCCACGGGCACTGCCACCAGAAGGCCGAGGCCGGGACGGCGGCCACCGTCGCCCTGCTGGAGCGGATCCCGGGCGTCACCGTGCAGGAGCTGGACGCCGGCTGCTGCGGCATGGCCGGGTCGTTCGGCTTCGAGTCCGAGCACTACGAGGTCTCGTTGCAGGTGGGGGAGGACCGGCTGTTCCCGGCGGTCCGTGCCGCGGACGAGGACGCCGTCATCGCGGCGACCGGGGTCTCCTGCCGTCAGCAGATCTTCCACGGCACCCAGCGGACGGCGTGGCACCCGGCCGAGCTGGTCCTGGAGGCACTCGCGTAGGACTGATCGGCACTCCGCACCACCCAGGACGGGCACCGGCGCGATCTCTTCCGAGGTCGCGCCGGTGCCCGTCCTGCTGTGGGCGGCCTCTCAGCCCGCAATGTTGTAGACAGCAACCAACTGGTGGATGCTGGACGACGTTGCGCGCACGGCCGACCGGCCCGGCGCCCCTCTTCCCAGGACGGCGACGTGCAGATCACCCCCGCGACCTCCCATCGGCTGACCGCCGGGGTGACCCAGCTGGTGCGCGCCGGCCGCCGGCTCGGCTCCCGGGTCGCCGACGACCTCTACGGCGACCTGCCCTCCTTCGGCTGGGCGGTGCTGGTGCCGCTCGAGCAGGACGGTCCGCAGCGGTGCAGTGCCCTGGCCGCCCGGCTCGGGGTGGACGTCTCGGTGGCCAGCCGTCAGGTGTCGGCACTCGAGCGGGCCGGGTACCTGGACCGCCGTCCCGACCCGCACGACGGGCGGGCCAGCCTGGTCAGCCTCAGCGCAGCCGGTGCAGCCGCCCTCGCCCGGACCCGCGAGGTGCGAGGTACCTGGGTGGCCGCCGCGCTCCACGACTGGACCGACGAGGAGGCCCGGGAGTTGACCGCCCGGCTGGAGCGGCTGACCGGGGCCCTGGAGGCCGCCCGCCGACCCGTTCCCCGCCCGTCGACCCCGGTCGCCGGGTGAGCCCGCCCCGCCCGCGGGTGCCCGCCGTCCTCCCCGCTCCACCCGAACCGCACTCCGCAGGAGATCCGCAGATGAGCAGCACCGCCCCGGCCCGGCCAGCAGCCGGCCCACCCGCACCGGCGCCGGCCGAGCAGCAGGGCGGGATGACCCACCAGCAGATCCTGTCGGCGCTGTCGGGGATGTTGCTGGCGATGTTCGTCGCCTTCCTGTCCTCGACGGTCGTCTCCAACGCCCTGCCGACGATCATCACCGACCTGCGTGGCTCGCAGAGCCAGTACACGTGGGTGGTCACCGCCACCCTGCTCGCCTCGACGGCGACCACCCCGATCTGGGGCAAACTGGCCGACCTGTTCAGCAAGAAGCTGCTGATCCAGCTGTCGATCGTGGTCTTCGTGGTCGGTTCGATGCTGGCCGGGCTGTCCTCGTCGGTGCCCATGCTCATCGGCTGGCGGGCGCTGCAGGGCGTGGGGCTGGGCGGCATCACCGCCCTGGTGCAGATCGCGATGGCCGCGATGATCAGCCCGCGGGAGCGGGGCCGGTACTCCGGCCTGCTCGGCGCGGTGATGGCGGTGGCCACCGTCGGCGGCCCGTTGATCGGCGGCCTGCTGGTCGACACCAGCTGGCTGGGCTGGCGCTGGTGCTTCTACGTCGGCGTGCCGTTCGGGATCGTCGCGCTGGTGCTGCTGCAGCGCACGCTGCACCTGCCGGTCACCAAGCGGAAGGTGTCCATCGACTACCTCGGTGCCACCTTCCTCACCGCCGGCGTCTCGGCCCTGCTGATCTGGGTGACCCTGGCCGGCGGCAGCTTCGACTGGGTGTCGACCGAGAGCGCGCTGTTCGTCGCCGGCGGGCTGCTCGCCGTCGTCGCCTTCGTCGTCACCGAGCTGCGGGTGCGTGAGCCGATCGTGCCGCTGCGGCTGTTCCGCGACCGGACGACGACGCTGGCGATCATCGCCAGCGTGGCGATCGGCGTGGCGATGTTCGGCTCGACGGTCTTCCTCGGGCAGTACCTGCAGATCTCCCGCGGCTACTCGCCGACCGCGGCCGGGCTGCTGACCATCCCGATGGTCGGCGGGCTGCTGGTGTCCTCGACGGCGTCGGGCATCCTCATTTCCCGGTACGGCCGGTGGAAGGCCTACCTGGTGGCCGGGTCGGTGCTCGTCGCCGCCGGCTTCGGGCTGCTCTCCACGCTCGATCACGCCACGGACATGGTGGTGCTGGGCGTCTTCCTGGCGGTGCTGGGCGTCGGCATCGGGATGACCATGCAGAACCTGGTGCTGGCGGTGCAGAACACCGTGGCGGCCGCCGACCTCGGGGCGGCCAGCTCGGCGGTGGCCTTCTTCCGCAGCCTCGGTGGCACGATCGGCGTCTCGGTGCTGGGAGCTGCGCTCAGCAGCCGGGTGGGGGTCCTCATCCAGGAGGGCATCGCCGACGTCCCCGGCGCCCCGGCCGCCGCGTCGGGCGACGTGGGCCTGGCCGACCTGGCCGACGCCCCACCCGCCCTGCGGCAGCTGATCATGGAGTCCTACGGCGACGCGACGGGCCGGATCTTCCTGATCTCCGCGCTGCTGTCGATTATCACGATCGCGGCGATCCTCTTCATCCGGGAGGTGGCGCTGCGCACCGAGTCCGGCGACCAGCGGCTGCGATCGGCGAGCGTGGCCCCGGGCGACGCCGGGCCGCCGGACGCCACCGCCGCCGTCGACGCACAGCTGGCCGGGCGGCCCGCCGTGGTTCCCCGGCGGTAGCCACGCCCGCCGCACGCGAGGGAGGACCGCCGACCGTGGGCGGCCCTCCGTCGGGTGGGTTCTCCGGGCCTTCCGCCTCAGACGAGTGCGGCGTCGAGCGTGATCTGCACGCCGGTGAGCGCCTTGCTGACCGGGCAGCCGACCTTGGCCGCCTCGGCGGCCTTCGAGAAGCCGTCGGCGTCCAGGCCCTCGACCTCGCCGCGAACGGTGAGCGCGATGCCGGTCAGCATGAACCCGCCGTTGGCCTCGTCCGGCCCGAGGGAGACGTCGGCGCTCACCTCCAGGCTCTGGGTCGTTCCACCGGCCTCGCCGATCATCGCGGACAGCTGCATGGCGAAGCAGGACGAGTGCGCCGCGGCCACGAGCTCCTCGGGGCTCGTGGTGCCGCCCGCCTCGTCGGCGGCGCGCTTGGGGAAGGACACCGCGTAGGTGCCGACCTTCGAGCTGCTCAGCTCGACCTGACCGGAACCTTCCTGCAGGGAGCCGTTCCAGGCGGTGCGTGCGGTGCGGGTGGGCATGGGGCCTCCTGGGGGCACGATCCACCGGCCGGGGTGGTCGGTGGGGGTGGACGGGTCGTGCCCGACCATCCCGCGACCGGTCGTGCGCCGCCAGCCGGGCGCTGCCCGGAGGGGCGGCTCAGGAGGTGGTGGCGTCCGCCCGAGGGGTGCCGACCCGTTCGGTGATGACGTGCAGCAGGTCGCGGAGCGCGAGGAACTCGTCCTTGCCCATGGCCAGCGCGTCGATCATCTCGGCGGAGACCGAGCAGGCCGGTCCCTCGAGCGCGCGGCCCGCGTCGGTCAGCCGGATGGAGACCGACCGCTCGTCGTCGGCGCGGCGGTGCCGGGTCACCAGGCCGGCCGCGGTGAGGCGCTTGAGCAGCGGTGAGAGGGTGCCGGAGTCGAGGGCGAGGCGGGCGCCCAACTGACCGACCGTCTGGCCGTCCTCTTCCCACAGCAGCATCAGCACCAGGTACTGCGGGTACGTGATGCCCAGCTCGTCGAGCATGGGGCGGTACCGCGCGGTGACCGCGCGGGAGGCCGCGTAGAGCGCGAAGCACAGCTGGTCGTCGAGAGCGACGCTCGGCGACGGAGTTTCCGTCATGCCGTCAGAGTAGGGCGCCACCCGGCCGGGAGCGGTTCCAACGCCCCCCATGGGAGTGCCCCGTGTGAGACTTGAGCGGAACAGACTCAACTCCCTCGTCGTTGGACCGACCGACAGGCACGTCGTCGCAGGAGAGGACCGGGATCCCCGACCATGGAGAGCAAGCTCACCACCCGTTCGCAGGAGGCCATCGCCGCCGCGCAGCGGCTCGCGGTCGGCCGCGGCCAGGCCGCGCTGGAGCCCCTGCACCTGCTGGTCGCGCTGCTCGAGCAGTCCGACGGCATCGCCGGGCCACTGCTGCAGGCCACCGGCGCCGACCCCGCCGACGTGCGCGCCAAGGCCGAGGCGGCCGTGCACCGGATGCCCCGGGTCAGCGGCGCCACCGTGCCCGCTCCCGCACCGTCCCGCGACCTGCTGCGGGCGATCAACGCCGCCGGCGAGCAGGCCTCGGCGCTGGGCGACGAGTTCGTCTCCACCGAGCACCTGCTGGTGGGGCTGGCCACCACCGAGGGCGAGGCCGCCTCCGTGCTGAACGCCGCCGGTGCCGGGCGGGACGCGCTGCTCGCGGCCTTCCGCACCGTCCGCGGCAACCGGAAGGTCACCACCCCCGACCCGGAGGGCACCTTCCAGGCCCTGGAGAAGTACGCCGTCGACCTGACCGAGCGCGCCCGGCTGGGCCGGATCGACCCGGTCATCGGCCGGGACACCGAGATCCGCCGGGTCGTCCAGGTGTTGTCCCGGCGGACCAAGAACAACCCCGTGCTGATCGGCGAGCCGGGCGTGGGGAAGACGGCGATCGTCGAGGGCCTGGCCCAGCGAATCGTGGCCGGCGACGTCCCCGAGAGCCTCAAGGGCAAGCGGCTGATGGCTCTGGACCTGAGCTCCATGGTCGCCGGGGCGAAGTACCGCGGTGAGTTCGAGGAGCGGCTCAAGGCCGTGCTGCAGGAGATCACCGACGCCGAGGGGCAGGTGATCACCTTCATCGACGAGCTGCACACGATCGTCGGGGCGGGCGCGAGCGGCGACTCGGCCATGGACGCCGGGAACATGATCAAGCCGATGCTGGCCCGGGGCGAGCTGCGGATGGTCGGCGCCACCACCCTGGACGAGTTCCGCGAGCACATCGAGAAGGACCCCGCCCTGGAGCGGCGCTTCCAGCAGGTGTTCGTGGGCGAGCCCTCGGTCGAGGACACGATCGGCATCCTCCGCGGGCTCAAGGAGCGCTACGAGGTGCACCACGGTGTCCGGATCACCGACGCCGCGATCGTCGCCGCCGCCACGCTGTCGGACCGGTACGTCACAGCCCGGTTCCTGCCGGACAAGGCGATCGACCTGGTCGACGAGGCCGCCAGCCGGCTGCGGATGGAGATCGACAGCCGGCCGGTCGAGGTCGACGAGGTCGAGCGGGTGGTCCGCCGGCTGGAGATCGAGGAAATCTCGCTGGCCAAGGAGGCCGATGCCGCCTCGATGGAGCGACTGGCGGCCCTCCGGTCCGAGCTGGCCGACCGCCGCCAGGCGCTCGACGAGCTGACCGCGCGCTGGCAGCAGGACAAGACCGCCATCGACCGGATCCAGCACACCAAGGAGGAGCTGGAGACGGTCCGCCAGGAGGCCGAGCGGGCCGAGCGGGACGGCGACCTGACCCGCGCCGCCGAGCTCCGCTACGGCCGGCTGCCGGCGCTCGACCGCGCGCTGTCCGACGCCGAGGCGTCGGTCGCCGGCCGCGACTCGATGCTCAAGGAGGAGGTCGGCCCGGACGACATCGCCGAGGTCGTGCAGGCCTGGACGGGCATCCCGGCCGGCCGCCTGCTGGAGGGCGAGACGCAGAAGCTGCTGCGGATGGAGGACGAGCTCGGCCGGCGGGTGGTCGGCCAGCCCGACGCGGTGCGCGCCGTCTCCGACGCCGTCCGCCGGGCCCGGTCCGGGGTCGCCGACCCCGACCGGCCGACCGGCTCGTTCCTCTTCCTGGGCCCGACCGGCGTCGGCAAGACCGAGCTGGTCAAGGCGCTGGCGGAGTTCCTGTTCGACGACGAGCGCGCGATGGCCCGCATCGACATGAGCGAGTACTCGGAGAAGCACTCGGTGGCCCGGCTGGTCGGTGCCCCGCCCGGCTACGTCGGCTACGAGGCCGGCGGGCAGCTCACCGAGGCGGTCCGCCGCCGTCCGTACACCGTCGTCCTGCTCGACGAGGTGGAGAAGGCCCACCCCGACGTCTTCGACGTGCTGCTGCAGGTGCTCGACGACGGCCGCCTCACCGACGGCCAGGGCCGCACGGTCGACTTCCGGAACACCATCCTGGTGCTCACCTCGAACCTGGGCTCCCAGCTCATCGCCGACCAGTCGGTTCCCGAGGAGACCCGCCGGCAGGCGGTGATGGAGGTGGTCCGCGGGCACTTCAAGCCGGAGTTCCTGAACCGGCTCGACGACGTCGTCGTCTTCCGGGCCCTCGGCAGCGACGAGCTGACCGGCATCGTCGACATCCAGGTCGGGGTGCTCGCCCGGCGGCTGGCCGGCCGGCGGCTCACCCTCGAGGTCACCGACGCGGCCCGCGAGTGGCTGGCGATCAACGGCTTCGACCCGGTCTACGGCGCGCGGCCGCTGCGCCGGCTGGTGCAGTCGGCCATCGGCGACCAGCTGGCCCGGGCGCTGCTGGCCGGCGAGATCCGGGACGGCGACGACGTGCTCGTCGACTGGCCCGCCGGGGTGGCCGGCGAGGCCGGCGACACCGGCCTGACCGTGGCCCGGGTCTGACGTGGGCGCCGCGGGATCGTGAGTGGGCAGTTGTGGTCGCCCACCCCGGCGCGTCCGCGCGGGTCGGCGACCACAACTGCGCTGTCGATCGCGCCGGCTCC
This sequence comes from Modestobacter lapidis, assembly GCF_054780755.1. Taxonomy (NCBI): domain Bacteria; kingdom Bacillati; phylum Actinomycetota; class Actinomycetes; order Geodermatophilales; family Geodermatophilaceae; genus Modestobacter; species Modestobacter lapidis. The sequence goes on from NZ_BAAGVS010000007.1 coordinate 148,980, forward strand.
GTGGTGCCGGGTCAGCCCTCGACGGCGTCCTGCAGGCACTGCTCGTACTGGGCCTGGTCACCGGTCTGGTTGAACTCGGTGATGCAGTCGCCGGCCGTGGTGACGAAGAACACGGTGGCCAGCAGGATGACCGCGCCGAGCGCCAGCCCGATGACGCCGGTCACGATGCCGGTGATCGCCATGCCCCGGTTGTCGGCCCGGCGGGCCTTGACCCGGCGCAGGCCGAGGATGCCCAGCACGATCGCCAGCAGGCCCAGCACGATGCCCGGGACGCCGGCGAGGAAGGCCGCCGGGATCGACAGGATGCCCAGCACCAGGGCGGCGATGCCCAGGCCGTTGGACTTTGGGGGCTCGCCGGGCTGGCCGTACTGCCCGGGCTGGCCGTACTGCCCGGGCGTGCCCGGCTGTCCGTAGCCGGGCGGCGGCGCCGCCGGGTAGCCCGGCTGCGGTGGGAACTGCTGGGCCGACCACGACTGCCCGGAGCCGGTGAACTCCCCGGAACCGGACGAGCCGCTGGGGGGACCGGCCGGCCCGGGACGCTCGTCGTCGGGACGGGAGGACTCGGGTGGCGGACCTGGGGGCGTCGTCATCCGCCGGAGCGTAGGCCTCCCACGCGACGGTGGCATGGGGCAGCGTCGCCGTCGGTCCGGGCGAGGACGTCGCCCACCGGGGCCGGTGGCCCGCGTCAGGCGCGGCCGCGGGCCCCGGTCTGCGTCCAGGCGGCGGTGGTCGGCGCGAGCAGGCTGCTCGCCGCGGCCACGCAGAGCACGAGCAGGAGCAGCGAGCTGACGGCGATCCCGCCGGCGCCCGCGCTGACCCACACGGTGAGCAGCCCGAGCAGCCCGCACGTCACCAGCCCGGCCCACCGGGCCCAGCCGTGCCGGTGCGCGAGGAACCACGCGGACACGACGGCGGGGAGCCCGAACACGAGGCCCTGGACGACGTTGAGCAGCACCAGCAGGTCCGCATCGGCCCGGGTCGCGTCCGGCTGTGCCCGGAGGTACTGCTCGACGACCCCGTCGCGGCCGCCCCAGGTGAGCAGGGCGCTGATCAGCAGCAGGGCACCGACGACGGCCAGCACGACGACGGCGACCCGGGCCGAGGTGGGCGCGCCGGACGCGCCGGTGGCGGGATCCGAGGAGGGCTGGGCAGGGCGCGCGGCGCTCATGGGTGCAGCCTGGCACGTCGCCCGGCAGGCTGGCTCCAGCCGACTGTGCGGCCCGTTATGCGATTGTGATCAACCGAAACGGGCCCTGGGCGCGAAGACAGTGCGTGACCGACACCGAGCAGGGCCCGGCGCCCACCGCGGCGCCCGCGGCCGGGACGCCGCGCACCGGCCCGGCCGCACGCCGGGCGGCGGCC
>NZ_BAAGVS010000008.1:0-138874 GCF_054780755.1 Modestobacter lapidis
CGGCGCCAAAGCCGTCGTCCTCTACGACTCCCTCATCGAAGAAGACGCCACCCTGCTGGCCATGAGCCTGGTCATGAAGGGCGAAGTACTCCCCACCGCAACCACCTGGTGCGGCATCCCCGCCCAGAAGGTCAACCGCCCACCCACCACACCAGCCCCGGTCGACCGCCACGGCCGGACCCTCCCCACAGCCGACCGGCGATGACCGCCGCCGAACCGCAGGCCACCCCGGCCAGGGCCGCCGCGCTCAGCCACGACTGCGACCCCACTCCCTCGGGGGACGTCGCCGGCACCCCGCCCAGCACCGCCCCGGCCCAGCGGTCCAAGCCCCGGCTGGTCGGTATCGACGCCGCCCGCGGCATCGCGCTGCTGGGCATGGTCGCGGTGCACAACATCGAGGCCACCGATGCCGACGGGACGGCGTCGCTGGCCTGGACGCTGTCGGCGGGCAAGTCCGCGGCGCTGTTCGCCCTGCTCGCCGGGGTCGGCATCGCCTTCGCCAGCGGCGGCCGCCGGCGCCCCACCGGCCGCACCTGGACCGCCAACGCGGCCTCGCTGGCCGTCCGCGGGCTGCTCATCGGCGCGGTCGGGCTCACCATCGGCTACCTGGTGCCCACCGACTACGCCGGGGTGATCCTGCCCTACTACGCGCTGCTGTTCGTGCTGGCCATCCCGCTGCTGGCACTGCCCATCCGCGCCCTGATCGGGCTGGCCGCGGCGATCACGGTTGCGGTGCCGGTGCTCAGCCACGTGCTTCGGCTCGGCACGGAGACGGTGATCGTGCCCAACATGACGTTCACCGACCTGGCCGACCACCCGGTGCAGGCGATCGCGGAACTGGCGCTGACCGGGCAGTACCCGGCGCTGCCCTGGATGGCGTACCTGTGCGTCGGCCTGGCGGTCGGGCGCTCCGTGCTCTCGTCGCGGCGCACCGTCGTGCTGATCACGATCATCGGGGCCGCCCTGGCCGCCGCCTCCACCGCGGTGTCCTGGCTGCTGCTCGACGTGCTCGGCGGCCGCGGCCGGCTCGAGGAGGCCGCGCTGCAGACGATGACGCCCAAGGCCTACGCCGACGTCATGACCTCCGGGTGGAATGGGACGACCGCGACCGACACCTCGTGGTGGCTGGCGACGATGGCCCCGCACTCCAGCACCCCGTTGGACCTGGCGTACACGATCGGCGTGGGGCTCGCCGTGCTGGGCGTCTGCATCCTCATCGGCCGCACCACCACCACCGTGCTCCGGCCGCTGGCCGCCGCCGGCAGCATGACCCTCACCCTCTACTGCGCCCACCTGCTCATGCTCAGCTGGCCGGTCATGCCCGGAAACCTGACCGGCTTCCTGATCCAGACCGCCGTCCTGATCGCCTTCGCCCTGGCCTGGAGCAGAACCCACACCCGCGGCCCGTTCGAGGAGATCGTCGCCCAAGCAGCCGGCGCCGCCCGCCGCAAGGTCCTGGGCGCAGCGCCCGCGAAGGAGCGCAATGGCGCCGGCCGGAGCTGACGCGATGCCGGGGGGCCTGGCACTGGTCTACCGGGGCCCGGCGTCCGTACCGGGCTGCCCGGAGGCCGTCGCCGGTGCGCTGGCACGCAGCCGCTGGAACCTCGACGTCCGCTACGTCGGGCCGAAAGAGACCCTGCAGCTGGGGCCCGAGGTGCTGGCGCGCGCGGTGCTCTACGCCCAGCCCGGCGGCGGCACCCTCAAGCGGGCGTACCGCAAGCTCAAGGGCGACGCGCCCGCGATCCGCGACTTCGTCGGATCCGGCGGCCGCTACCTGGGCTTCTGCCTCGGGGGCTACCTGGCCGGCGAGACCCCCGGGTTCGGCCTGCTACCCGGCGACACCGACCGGTTCATCTCCTCTCCCGGCGCCCGGCCGGACCACGCCGACGACGACGTCGTGACCCTCACCTGGGCCGGGCGCCGCCGGCAGGTGTACTTCCAGGACGGCCCGTGGTTCGACCTGGACGCCGGCCGGGGGCCGGCCGAGATCCTGGCGACCTACGACAACGGCCTGCCCGCGGCGGTGGTCGCCCCCTTCGGCCACGGCGCGGTCGGCGTCGTCGGGCCACATCCCGAAGCGACGGCCGACTGGTACAGCGACAGCGGGCTGCCCGTACCCGCCGACTCCACCGGCGACCTCACCCAGCACCTGCTCGACCGCGTCATGGTCGCCGGCCGGGGCACACCTCGAGCCACTTTCCCGAGCACTTCGTCCCGGACATCCACATCGAGCGGAAAAGGCGGAAACTTCACATGAGCACCGCTACTGATTCCTCAGTCGTCTCGGCTCCCACGCTGACCGGCCTGCCGCCCAACGAGGTCCGTGCGGTCCGGACGGTGGGCGGCACCCGGGTCATGCGGAGGCACGATCCTGCCGGCGACCAGGCCAAGGCCGCCGTGCTGACCGGCGCGCTGCCCTGGCTCCGGGAGTTCCACGGCCGGGTGATCGTCGTGAAGTACGGCGGGCACGCGATGGTCGACCAGGAGTGCCGGGCCGCGTTCGCCGAGGACATGGTCTTCCTGCGCACCTGCGGGATCTACCCCGTCGTGGTGCACGGCGGCGGGCCGCAGATCAGCCGCATGCTGGGCCGGCTCGGCATCGCCAGCGAGTTCCGCGGCGGGCTGCGGGTCACCAGCCCGGAGGCGATCGACGTCGTCCGGATGGTGCTCACCGGCCAGGTCGGGCCGGAGGTGGTCGGGCTGATCAACCAGCACGGTCCACTGGCGGTCGGGCTGTCGGGGGAGGACGGCGGGCTGTTCACCGCTGAACGCACCCACGCCATCGTCGACGGCGAGCCGGTCGACGTCGGCCTGGTCGGCGACGTCGCGATGGTCGACCCGGCCCCGGTGACCGCGCTGATCGAGGCCGGCCACATCCCGGTGGTCGCCACGGTCGCCCCGGACGCCGCGGGCACGGTGCACAACCTCAATGCCGACACCGCCGCCGCCGCGCTCGCCGTGGCGCTGGGGGCGGCGAAGCTCGTCGTCCTGACCGATGTCGAGGGGCTGTACGCCGACTGGCCGAACCGGGAATCCCTCGTCCAGAAGATCGACACCCGGGAGTTGGCCGAGGTCCTGCCCACCTTGCAGGCCGGGATGATCCCGAAGATGGCGGCCTGCCTCCGGGCGGTCGACGGCGGGGTGTCCCGGGCAACGGTGATCGACGGGCGGCTGCCGCATGCACTGCTGCTGGAGACGTTCACCACCGAAGGCACCGGGACGATGGTCCTCCCGGCGGTCGACGCCGCCCAGCCGGCTCCGACCGGGAACAGGGAGGTCGTGCTGGGACACCGCCGGCAGCCTGCCGCCGTTACCGGGCCGTGATCACGCCCGGGAAAATGGCCACACTGAGTGACACCGGGGGCACTCCACGCGAAGCCGGTGCGGGGTGTCGCGGGTGAGCTCCATCCCACCGGGGTAACACTTGGTGACTGATGATCTCCGGCCTTAGCCTCGCCCGAGTGAGCAGCGTCGGTGCGGAGCGAAACGGTCAGTCACTGACCGTGCTCGGCCGGAACTGGCGCCGGCGGCTGGTCACGTGCGCGTTCCTCTTCCTGGGGGCCGGCGTGGTCGCCGCCGCAGCCGCGGACACCGCCGTTGCGCAGGAGGTTTCGTCAGCCGACCGGAGCGCCTCGCTGCCGGCCCCGGTCGACGGACTCGCCGGCGTCCTCACCGACAGTTCCCCCGTTCCGGCCGGCGTCGCGGTCGGCGAGCCCGCAGTTCCGGGATCTTTCGGACCCGTCGACGTCACAGTCGGTGACCCCGAGGCTGTCGGCGAGGGCGTTCCCGTCGATCGCCCGGCGCCCTCGTCTCCCTCCTCCATCGAGCCGCAGCCGGCGCAGCCTCCGGCTCCGGCCCCCGGCGGCGCGCCCGGTCCGGCGGTGGACCCCGGCGCCGACGCCGGCCGACCGGCGCCGAGCGACGCCGGTGATGTCCCCGCGCCGAGTGACGCCCCCGCGGGCGACCCGGCCGCCGAGGACGCAGCTCCCGGGAACGAGACCCCCCAGCTCCCCGACGCCGGCGGGCCGCCGGCCGTTCCGGCGCTGCCCGTGCCGCCGCCCACCCCCGAAGCCCCCGTCGTGGTGGAGCCGGTCGTGGTGGAGCCGGTCGTGGTGGAGCCGGTCGTGGTGGAGCCCGTCGTGGTCGAGGGCCCCGTGGCCGGCCCCGTGGCCGGCGTCGCGGCGGAGCAGGACCCGGTGAAGCAGGACCCGGCGGAGCAGTCGCCGGCCGGCGCCGCCGAGCCGTCCGACGCCGCCGAGCAGCCCGACGCCGCCGCCGACGCCCCGCCGGCGGCCGGTGCGGCCGGGCCCGCCCTCTCCCTCGGGCCCACCACGGCTGACCTCCGCAGCGCGACAGGCCTCCGCAGCGGAACCACCACCGCCGACGAGACGGCCCAGGCCCCGGCCCGGCCGGCCGACGCGGTCGCGCCGTCGGCGCTGTGCGCGGGGCGCGCGGACATCACCACCGCCTCCTCGGTCGCCCGTGTCGCGGTCGGGTCGACCCCGGCCACGCACGCCCGACCGCGCAGCGCCCAGGTCCAGACCGCGACGCCGTCGCGCACCGCGGCCGCTGCCCAGGCCATCGCCTCCGCGCCGGTCCAGGCGCCGGCCCCCGTGCCGGCCCCGCTCGGCCCCACCCCGATGCCCGCGTCGGCACCCGCCGCGCCGGTGTCCGGTGGCGCCTGCCCCACGTCGTCCCAGGCCGGCCCCGGCACGGGTGGCGGCGGTGGCGCGCAGGGTCTCCCGTGGGCGGTGCACCCCCTCGCCGCGGCGTCCAGCGACGCGAACCCCGCGGGCGCCGTCGTCCTGCACACGGTCGCTCCGGTCGTCCTCCGCGCCGCCGTTCCGGGGTCCAGCCCCGGCTGAGCCTGCGGGCTCTCTTCCCGCCTGCCTTCGTGCAGGCACGCCCCGGTGCACGCCGGCCCGGCCCGCTGCGGCCGCTGCGTTGCTGCCCGTCGGCCTGATCGCGGCCGGCCCCTCGTCGGGCCCGTTCCTCGATCCCCCAAGACCTTGACCCGTCTTTCCACCGTGCCGCCCTGTGCACGCCCGAGGAGGGCCCCCCTCGATGTTCCGCTCCGTCCGTGACCGCGGTGCCACCGTGCGCCGCCGCGTCCACCCCGACCGCCCGGTCTTCCTCAACCCCTCCGGGCGGCGCTGGAAGGTCATCCGCGCGCTCCTGCTCACGCTGCTGGCCTTCGCCATCGCCTTCGTCGCGATCGCCATCCCCCGGATCACCACGTCCCCCGCCCTCGAGGGCCGGCCGGCGCTCGACGGGCCGACCGCGGACGAGGTGGGCACCGCCCCCGTCATCGGCGACGGCCCGCTGACCCGCGTCCTCCGGCTGGTCCCGGCCGCCGGCGTCGTCTACGGCCAGGACCCGTTCGACGGCGAGATCCTCGCCGAGCTGTCGCCGCAGGACGTCGACGCGACCGACGGCGCCGAGTACGTCGTCCAGCGCTACGGCTACAGCGCCGCCGCGACCAGGACCATCTCGATGACCTTCGACGACGGGCCCGACCCGTACTGGACCCCGAAGCTGCTCGACCTGCTCAGCGAGTACCAGGTGCCGGCCACGTTCTTCGTGACCGGCGAGCAGATGGCCAAGAACCCCGAGATCATGAAGCGGCTCCTGCGCGAGGGCTTCGCGCTGGGGAACCACACCACCACGCACGTCGACATCAACACCGCGACGGGGTTCCGCCAGGAAGCCGAGCTGGCGCTCGCCGACCGGATCATGCGCGCGCAGACGGGCGAGTACGCCTCCTACTTCCGGCTGCCCTACGAGGGTGACGACGTCGAGTCGATCCAGGGCGACATCCCGGGCATCCTCCGCGCCCAGCAGCTCGGCTACGTGGTGGCCTCGCACGACTTCGACACCCTGGACTGGGCCTACGCCAGCGGCGAGAAGGAGGGGGAGATCCCGCTGCCCGACCTCAGCAGCGGGGAGAACATCACCATGCTGCTGCACGACGGTGGCGGCGCCGACCGGCAGATCACCCTCGACTACGTCGAGAAGCTGATCGGCGAGGCCCGCGAGGCCGGCTACACCTTCCACACGATGGCCCAGGTGAACCCGGACATCGAGGCGGGCACCGGCACCGCCGACGTGACCATCTGGGACCGCACCGCGCTGCACGTGGCCCAGGTGCTGTTCGTCCTGCCCGGCGGTCTGCTGCAGGGCCTGTTCGTCCTCGCCCTGGTCACCATGCTGGGGCTCGGCCTGTTCAACACCGTGCTCGCCCTGGTCCGCGCCTGGGTGGTGCGCCGCCGGACGGCGGCCGCGCCGTCCACCGCCCGGCCGGGTGTGTCGGTGCTGATCGCCGCCTTCAACGAGGAACTGGTGATCACCCGCACCGTCGAGTACGTGCTCGCGTCGAAGTACCCGGTGCGCGAGGTCATCGTGGTCGACGACGGCAGCACCGACGGAACCGCCGCGATGGTGCGCGACCTGGCGGCCCGGGACAGCCGCGTCCGGCTGATCACCCAGGCGAACGCCGGCAAGTGGGCCGCGCTGAACCGTGGCTTCGGGGCCGTGACCCAGCCCTTCGTCGTCACCCTGGACGCCGACACCCTGTTCACCCAGGAGACCGTCGGCCACCTGATGGCCGGCTTCCGCTCCCCGCGGGTCGGCGCCGTCGCCGGGGTGATCAAGGTCGGCAACTACTCGCGCAACGTCATCACCCGGTGGTAGGCGCTGGAGTACATCACCCAGATCGGGGTGGAGCGCTCGGCGTCCGCGCTGCTCAACGCGGTGATGGTCATCCCCGGGGCCTGCGCGGCCTGGCGGAAGAGCGCCGTCCTGCAGGCCGGCGGGTACAGCGACGCCACGCTCGCCGAGGACTGCGACCTGACCCTGATGCTGCACCAGTACGGCTGGCGGGTGGAGCAGGCCGACGACGCGGTGGCCTACACCGAGGCGCCGGAGACGGTGGACGCGCTGCTCAAGCAGCGGGTCCGGTGGATGTTCGGCACCCTCCAGGCGGTCTGGCGGCACCGGAACATGATCCTGCGGCCCCGGTACGGCTGGCTGGGCATGCTGATCATGCCGATGGCGCTGATCACCGTGCTGGTGCCGCTGGTGTTCACCCCGTTCATCTTCATCGTCGTCGCGCAGATGCTGGCCACGCAGGGCCTGGCCCACGTGCTGCTGTACTTCGGCCTGTTCTCCGCGATCTACGGGGTGATGGCCGCGGTGGCGCTGTACCTGATGAAGGAGCGCCCGACGCACCTGCTGATGGTGCCGCTCTACCGGCTCATCTACGAGCCGCTGCGGGCCTACCTGCTCTACGCCTCGCTGGGCACCGCGCTGCGCGGCGTGCGGCTGGGCTGGAACAAGCTGGCCCGCACCGCCCACATGGACGAGGTCGCCACGCAGCCGAACGAGGTCCGGCCGCTCCCGGCCGAGCCGGACGCCGTCCAGCCCGTGGCGGTGCGCGCATGAGCCGGAGATCAGTGGCGCTGTGGGCGGCGGCGGTCGTCGCCGTCCTCGGCGTGGCGGCGGGCATCGTCGTCCTGCGACCGGTCGTCCTCCCCGGCCCGCACACCCTGGTCGCGGCGGCCTGGCTGCCCACGGCCGACCCCCGGGCCGGAGGCTCGCTGCCCCCGGCGCTGGACGCCGGGGTCACCGAGGTGAGCCCGACGCTGGCGTCCTTCACCGCGGACGGCGGGGTGGCGGTGCAGCAGCCGGCTCCGGAGGTGCAGGCGCTGCTGGAGCGCCCGGACGTGCGGGTGATCCCGACCGTGCAGAACTACCTGGACGGTGGCTGGCAGGGCGGCCTGGTGGCCGAGGTGCTCGCCGACCCGGGGAAGGCCGACGCGCACCGCAGGGAGCTCGTCCGGACCGCCGTGCAGCACGAGTGGGACGGGCTGGACATCGACTACGAGGCCCTGCCGCCCACGGCCGGCCCGGTGTTCACCGACTTCCTGGACCAGCTGGCCGACGACCTGCACGCCGAGGGCATGCGGCTGACCGTGGCCGTGCCGGCCCGCGTGAACGACCAGGACGAGTGGGGGCTGGCCTACAGCTACCAGGTGCTCGGGCAGATCGCCGACGAGGTGCGGGTCATGACCTACGACCACTCCTGGTCGACCAGCGAGGCCGGGCCGGTCGCGCCGCTGGAGTGGGTGCGCGGCGTCATCACGTACGCGACGCAGCGGGTGCCGGCGGAGAAGCTGATGCTCGGCCTGGCCACCTACGGCTACGACTGGGTGGGGCAGCAGGGCACGACCCTGCAGGCGACCGACGCCGTGGAGCTGGCCCGCAGGGTCGGCGCCACGCCCGAGTGGGTTCCCCGGTCGGCCAGCTGGACCTTCAGCTACGAACAGGACGGCGTGCAGCACACCGTCTGGTACGAGGACGCCCGCTCGCTGGCTGCCAAGCAGCAGCTGGCGATCGACGCCGAGCTCCGCGGAGTGGCCATCTGGGCCCTCGGCGGCGAGGACCCCGAGCTGTGGACATCAGTGGCCGCGGCCACACGAGGGAGCGCCGCATGAGGACCAGGGACCGCTACATCGACCTGCTGCGGGCGCTCGCCCTCATCCGGGTCGTCACCTTCCACACCTTCGGCTGGGTGTGGCTGCCCGCGATCTTCCCGTCGATCGGCATCATGTTCGCCCTCGGTGGCGCGCTGGTGACGTCGTCGCTGGACCGCGCCGTCAGCTCGCGGGACTTCTGGCGCAAGCGGCTGCGCCGGCTGCTCCCGCCGTTCTGGGTGTTCGGCGCCACGGTCCTGGTGTTCATGCTCGCGGCCGGCTGGACGGCGGGCGACGAGTACGGCACCGCGGACCTCACTTGGCGCAACGCCTGGCTGTGGATCTTCCCGCTGGCCGACCCGCCGGCGTCCGATCTGGGGTCGGACTGGGTGCTGCCGCTGTGGTACATCCGCACGTACCTGTGGTTCCTGCTGATCAGCCCGGCGCTGCTGTGGCTGTTCCGCCGGTGGCCGCTGCGCACGATGGCGGTGCCGGCGCTGGTGCTGCCGCTGATGACCCTCGGGCTGGTCGACTTCCCCGACCCGTACTGGGACATCATCGCCTCGCTGTGCATCTACGGGATCTGCTGGATGCTGGGCTTCGCCCACCACGACGGCAAGATCCGCGACCTCCCGCTGGGCAGCACGATCCTGGCCGGGCTGGCCCTGATGGCCGGCGGGCTGTGGTTCGCGCTGTCCCAGCAGGAGCGGTACGGCTCGTGGAACGTCGACGACAACCCGATGGCCGCGATGCTGTACTTCACCGGCACCGTGCTGATCCTGCTGCGCCTCTACACGCGGATGGACTGGCTCGGCCGGCTGCCCACCCTGGACGCGATCGTCTCGCTGTTCAACAGCCGGGCGATGACGATCTACCTGTGGGGCAACTTCGCGATCTTCCTCGCGCCGTACGTGCTGGCGCGCACCCCGCTGGCCCGGTACCACACCGACGACGGGCAGGGGATGGCGCTGCAGTTCGCCGCGACCTGGGCGCTGATCTTCGTGGCCGTGCTGCTCGTCGGCTGGGTCGAGGACGTCGCCGCCGGCCGCGGGGCCCGGCTGCTGCCCTGGGTCCGGGTCACGCCGGTCGCTGTCCTTCGCGAGCAGCCGGTGCCGGCCGGGGACGGTGCGCGCCCGCAGCGGTCGTTCGTGGCCGAGGGGTCACGGTCGCCGTACGGCAACTTCGTGGTCGACCCCGACCGGGCCGCGCAGGTGGCGATCAGCGGCTCCACCGTCGTCCTCGACGAGCGGCCGGCGGTGCGGGCGAACTTCGTCGTCGACGACGTCACCCCGGAGCAGGCGCAGGCGCTCGCGGGTGCCCGGCCCGGTCGGGAGGACGCGGAGGTCAGCGATCCCGACCCGTCGCCGATCGTTCCGCGCGGCGACGGGGCCACTGCCCGTGCCCTTGCCCGGAAGGGCAGCCCGGGCTCGGACGCGCAGTGAGGTAGGTGCCGGCCGACCGTGGTCGATCAGCGCAGCAGGACGTCCGCCGTCCTGGTGTTGATCACCCGGTCGGCCGGCACTCCGCACTCCACGGCGCGGACGCAGCCGGCGTCCTGCCAGTCGAGCTGGCCGGGGGCGTGGGCGTCGGTGTCGATGGCGAACTCGCAGCCCAGCTCCTCGGCCAGGGTGAGCAGCCGGCGCGGCGGGTCGAGCCGCTCGGGGCGGGAGTTGATCTCCACCGCCGTTCCGTGCTCGACGCAGGCGGTGAAGACGGCCTCGGCGTCGAAGTCGCTCTCCGGCCGGGGCCGCTGGGTGCCGTTGCGTTGCTGCCGGCCGATGACCAGCCGGCCGGTGCAGTGCCCCAGGACGTCGGTGTGCGGGTTGGCGACGGCGGCGAGCATCCGCTCGGTCATCTGCGGGCGGGGCGCGCGGAGCTCGGAGTGCACGCTGGCCACGACGACGTCCAGCCGGCCGAGGAGCTCGTCGGCCTGGTCGAGCGAGCCGTCGACGTTGATGTCGCACTCGATGCCGGTGAGGATCCGGAACGGGGCGAGCTCCTGGTTCAGCGCGGCGACCTCGTCGAGCTGGCGTTCCAGCCGGGCGGCGGTGAGGCCGTTGGCGACGGTGAGCCGGGGGGAGTGGTCGGTGAGGGCCAGGTACTCGTGGCCGATGCCGATCGCGGCCTCGGCCATGTCCCGGATGGGGCTGCCGCCGTCGGACCAGTCGGAGTGGGCGTGCAGGTCGCCCTTGAGCGCGGCACGCAGCGCGGCGGCGTCGTCGGCGAGCGGGGCCAGCTCCGCGTACTGCTCCTCGAGCGCCTGCAGGTAGGCCGGGACCTCGCCGCGGTGCGCCTCGAGGACGACGGCGGCGGTCTTGGTGCCGATGCCCTTGAGGTCCTTGAGCGTTCGAGTGCGCACCCGCCGGTCGAGTTCGGCGTCGTCCAGGGCGGCGACGACGGTGGCCGCCGTCCGGAAGGCCTGCACCCGGTACGACGGCTCGCGGGCGCGCTCCAGGAGGAAGGCGATCCTCCGGAGCGCGCCGGCGGGCGGCAGCGGTGCGGTGCTCATCGTGCTGGGGTCAGTGCGTGACCCTCTTGACCTGCTTGGCGGCCCTCTTCTGGGCCTTCGCGGCCTTCTTGGAGGCGCGCTCGTAGCTGGCCTCGGCCGCGGCGGCGGCCCGGCCGGCGGTCTTGCGGGTCAACCAGCCGACCGACGGCCGGCCCTCGGTGTCGACGGCGGCGATGAGCAGGCCGCCCAGCATGCTGGTGTTCTTCGCGAAGTTGGCGGACTGGCCGAAGCGCTCCTTCGGGTCCTCGTGCTCCCAGAAGCGGTGGCCGGCCAGCGTCGTGGGAACGAGGGAGGTGGCCAGGGCCAGGGCGGAGAAGCGCGGGAACCTGCCGAGGGCCAGCAGGGCGCCGGCGCCGACCTGCAGGCCCGCGTTGATCTTGACCCACTGCTCGACGTCCCTGGGTACCTGGACGGGCAGCTGCTTGTCGGCGACCTCGGTGAGCTGTTCGACGATGGGGGTGGCGCCGGGCACGCGGCTCTGCGGGTTCCGGAGGGTTTGGATGCCTCCGTAGATGAACGACGACGCGAGCAACGGCCGGGCGATCCGGCGGACCAACATGGGAGACCTCTTCCATCGGGTGCGTCAGCAGCACGTGCACTGCCCGGGCGTGTGCCGGGGCAACCTCTGCCTTCGGACCGTAGTGAGGTACCGCGCTTCCCGCCTGGTCAAGCGGGGTCGTTGCCGGCTGTCTCCGGGGTGGCGGTCAGCGGGAGGGGACGGTGCGGTGGCGGCCGAGCACGTCGTCGACGGTGAGGTCGGCCGGCAAGCCGGCGAGGTGGTCGGTGAGCGGTGCGCGTCGCTCGGCGATCCGGATGGCGCCGCCCAGGAGGAGAGCAGCCCCCATCGCGACGACGAGCCAGGTAACGGCGAGCACCACGACGATCACTCCCTGTTTCTAACGTGGACCGCTTGGTCCGCTGGCCCTCTTACCCGGGCAGATGCTGACGAAGCATCGGCCGTTTCGTTGGTCGCGTTGGACTCGATGGCGACCAGTGGTGCGGGCGGTGCCGGATGCGTCCGGAGGGGCGGGAGTGCGGCGTCCGGAGCGAAGAGCTGACGAGGGAATCGCGGTTTCGGGGCGGTCAGTCGTAAGGGTTGGTCAACACGGTGCGGGCCTGGAGGACGGCGAACGTGGCGGGCGGGCCGTCGGTGGTCGTGGTGCCCGGGACGTCGGCGGACGCGCCCCCGTCGACCGAGTACGTGCCGCCCCAGGTGGTGGTGAGGGAGGCGGTGTACGTGCCGGCCCGGTAGTCGTGCGTGATCGTCTCGTTCGGATGGGGCGCGCCGGGGTCGGGGGTGGTGAGGGTGGTGCCGTCACCGGTGTGCCAGGCGAACTCGACGGCCCGGGCCTGGATGTCGACCTCGAAGCCGCGGATGTCGACGGTGAAGGTCTGGGTGGTCGGGCTGTCGGTGAAGAAGATGACCGGGAGGCCGACCAGGCCGTTGCCCGGCGGCTGCTGCCGGGTGGTCAACTGGGGGAGCGGGAGGGTCTGGAAGAAGCGGAACACCTCGTCCGGGGACGGCGGAGGGTTGAGGTCCGTGACGTCGACGCAGGCAGTTGCGACTGTCGCCCAAGCGCCATAGCCGCTCCCGGGCGGCAATCCGGGTTCAGGCGTGATGCCGTCGACTGCTGTGCCATCTGGCTGAACGAGTCTTTGTCTCTGCACGACGTAGCGGTTGATGATCCGACCACCTATTGAGGGACACGCGACCACTCCGGGCGTACAAGCGCCAAGGGCTTCGTCGTCCACTTGGCAAGGCGTGCGAAGACGCCAACTGTAGATTGCGATCGGGGTTTGGATGTTCGAGGCGACGTATATGCCGCTGTCGATCGGTCCGATAACGCTGCTCGCCGCTACGAACGCTTGTCCACTCTCGAGGCCAGTGCTGAAGCAGTTCGGGCCTCGACACGGCTGAGCAGCAGCGTCTCCAGCTACCGACACCGTCCCAACCAACGCTGCCATCACAACGGTGACCGCAGCGAGTGCGCGCGTTAGCCGACGTCCCATTGGGTCATCGCCCATGATGAGGTGGTCGGAGACCAGGATAAAATGGCGCCACAAGCTGGGTTCTTCTTCTCGGGGAAGCTTAGATCTTCGACCGGTTCGCCGCTTGCCGTGGTTAGCGTCAACGCGGCTTGAGTGATACTGAATGCAATTTCCGCCTCAGACCTTCTCGTTAACGGCGGGGATATGCCGTTTACGATGACATCTCCCCCCTGGTAGCGGTAACCCGCCTTGGCGTCCTCTTCGAGTTGATTCGACAATCCTATGCAGGTGTCGCAGGCCCTTCCGAACTGCTTCAAGTACCGGGTGTCCATGGATTCTTGGGCTGCGTTGTACAACCCGATGTAGTACCGCAGAAAGGCTTCGGCTCCGGCGGGCGTCTGCGCTCTTGCCTCGGCGGGCATGGGGAAGTCCGGTGGGCCGAGGGGTGGGAGCGTCTCGCTCGCGTCGGCGGAGGTCGGCGCGGCGCTCGGCAGCGTGTCGTTGGCCGGCGCCTTGCTCGAGCACCCCGTCAGCACCGCCAGCGCGATCAGCGCCCCCGCAGCTCCCCGCGCCAGCCGCATGCGTCATCCTCCGTCGTCCCCGCTCGGTTCCGGAAGACGGAGAGTACGCAGCTCAGCAGGCCCGGGCGTCCCTCGGAAGTACCACCTGTGGACGCTTGTGCTCTGAGTCCCCCCTGTACTCAGAGCACAAGCTTCCTCGAAAGCGCCCCTCCGGCTCGGCGCCGGCGCGCTCGAGCAGCACGGCGAGCGGGGTCAGGTGCGCTGGCGGGCCCGGTAGGCGGCGACCGTCGACCGGCTGGCGCACGTGTTGGAGCAGTACCGGCGGCTGGCGTTGCGCGAGGTGTCGACGTAGACGTTGCCGCAGCCCTCGGCCGAGCAGACCCCCAGCCGCTGCCAGCCGTGCTGGATCACCACCTGGGACAACCCCATCGCCACCGTCGTCGTCAGCTGCTCGAGAGCGCCGGCATCGGGGCGGGCGTAGTGCAGGTGCAGGTCGCCATCGTGATCGGTGGCGTAGGGCCGCGGCGAGGCCAGGCCGAGGAGGGCGTTGAGCTGGGCCTTCACCTCGTCCTCCCGGTCGGCCAGCGCCACGGCCCGGACGAGCTCGGAGATCTGCTCGATCTGCGTTCCGTCGTCCGCCGACAACGTGACCGCCGTCCCCGCGGTGAACCACTCGGCGTGGGCGTCCAGGAACGCAGGCACCCAGCCGGGAGCGTCGCGGTCGACGTTGGCCAGGTCGATGGCCAGTTCCACCGCAGTCGACCCGTAGGTGTCGTAGTTCATTTGACTCCCTACCCCTGTCTCCGTAGTCTCCCCGAGGTGTAGGCGGTCAACCGCCGTTGACCCCCTACGATTCCTCTTCGCTCGTCCTGAAGTGAGTTCGCCATGCGTTCGTACCTCCCCGTGTGGCGGTTGCCGTCCGCCCCGGTGCTCCTCGTCGCCGGCTTCGCCGGGCGGATGCCGTCGGCCATGGTCCCGCTCGCGCTGCTGCTCATGGTGCAGCAGCAGACCGGTTCCTACGCGATCGCCGGCGCCGTCTCCGCCACCACCGGCATCGCCACGGCGCTGACCGCCCCCGTCCTCGGCCGCCTGGCCGACCGGCGCGGCCCGCGCCCCATCCTGCTCACCCAGGCCGCCGCCTACCCGGTGCTGCTGGGCGCGCTGCTCGCCGTCGTCCTCGCCGGGGCGCCCACGTGGGCACTCCTGTGCGTCGCGGCGACCGCCGGGGTCAGCACGCCACTGGTGTCCGGCACCGTCCGGGCGCTGTGGTCCCGGGTCGATCCGCGGGTGCGGCCCACCGCCTACGCCCTGGATGCCACCGCCACCGAGCTGGTCTTCGTCGCCGGCCCCACCGCGGTCGCCGTCCTGGCGCTGCTCGCCGGCCCGGCCACCGCCATCGTCGCCGGCGCGGTCCTGGGCATGCTCGGTGCGCTCGGCATCACCACCAGCGCACCGATGCGCGCCTGGGTGCCCGTCGTCGCACCCGCCCGCCCGTTGCTCGCCACCGTCACCGCGCGTGGCATGCCCCGGGTGCTGGTCAGCGGCACGGCGCTGATGCTCGGCTTCGGCGCACTCGAGGTCGCCGTTCCGGCGTTCGCGGACGCCGCCGGCTCGCCCGGGATGTCCGGCGTCCTGCTCGCGGTCTGGTCGCTGGGCTCGACGGCCGGCGGCCTGTGGTTCGGCGCCCGGATGATCAGCGCCACGCTGCCCCGGCAGTACCGCTGGTGCCTGCTCGGCGTGACGATCGGGCTCGCCCCGCTGGCGGCCGTGCAGAGCCCCTGGGTGCTCGGCGTCTTGCTCTTCCTGGGCGGGACGGCGATCGCCCCCACCCTGACCGTGCAGAACGCGCTGGTCGGCTCGATCGCCCCGGCGTCGGCCACCACCGAGGCCTTCACCTGGCTCTCGACGGTGACGTTCGGCGCCTCCGCCGTCGGTGCGGCGATCGGCGGGGCGCTCGTCGAGACCCGCGTGGGCGTGTCCGGCACCCTGGTGCTGGCCACGGTCGCCGCCGGTCTGGCCGTCCTGGTGACCCTCGTGCCCGGTCGCCGGCCGGTGGTCGCGGTTGCGCCGCGGCGCGACGTCGTCCCGGCCTGACGCCCGGTCGGGACGACGGACGGCTTCCTCCCGCCGCCCCCCCGTTGGGAGCCGCCCCGGGGCGCTGGTAGCCTTCATCCTCGGTGGTTCCGGGGTAACCCGGTCCTCGGGAGGCTTCGCCTAGTCCGGTCTATGGCGCCGCACTGCTAATGCGGTTTGGGTTAATCCCCATCCCGGGTTCAAATCCCGGAGCCTCCGCGCGACAACTGAACACGCAGCACCAGGCGCCCGTAGCTCAACGGATAGAGCATCTGACTACGGATCAGAAGGTTAGGGGTTCGAATCCCTTCGGGCGCACGTCTGGTTGAGACAGCGCCGCGGCCCCGCCCTCCTCGGAGAGCGGGGCCGCGATGTTCTCACTGCGGAACGGGGTGGGCATGGCCCAGGAGCAGGACGCGGCCGGGATCGCCGTGCCCACGCAGCTGATCGAGCGGCCGGTTCGGCCCCTCGTCGGGCCTCGTCAGCTGGTGCGGGACCTGGGCACCCTCTACGCGGCCAACGGGTTCATCGGCTTGATCTTCGCCGCCACCGGCCCGGTCGCCGTCATCCTGGCGGTGGGCGCGGACGGGGGGTTGACCCAGGAGCAGCTGGCGTCGTGGATCTTCGGTGCCTTCTTCCTCAACGGCGTCCTCACCGTGCTGGCGTGCTGGCTCTACCGGCAGCCGCTGGCGTTCTTCTGGACGATCCCCGGCACCGTCCTGGTCGGCCCGGCGCTCGGTCACCTGACGTGGCCGCAGGTGGTGGGCGCGTTCTTCGCCACCGGCCTGCTGATTGCGGCGCTCGGGCTGACCGGCTGGGTCCGCCGCGCCATGGCGCTGATCCCGATGCCCATCGTCATGGCGATGGTGGCCGGGGTCTTCCTGCGGTTCGGGCTCGACCTGGTGCACTCGCTGCGCGACGACGTGGCCGTCGCCGCCCCGATGGTGATCGCGTTCCTGCTGCTGAGCGCCGTGCCGGCGCTCGGCCGGGCGCTGCCGCCGGTCGTCGGCGCACTGGTAGTGGGGGCGATCGCGGTGGCCCTGTCGGGGCGGTTCGATCCCATCGGCGCGGGGCCCGTGTTCGCGGCCCCGGTGCTCACGGCACCGGCGTGGTCGTTGCAGGCCCTGCTGGAGCTGGTCGTTCCCCTGGCGGTCACCGTGCTCGTGGTGCAGAACGGCCAGGGAGTGGCGGTCCTGCGGGCCGCGGGACACGCGGCGCCGGTGAACGCGGTCACGATCGCCTGCGGCGGCTGGTCGCTGCTCACGGCCGCCGTGGGCACGGTGTCCAGCTGCCTCACCGGGCCGACGAACGCGTTGCTGTCGGCGTCGGGCGAGCGGTCGCGCCACTACACCGCGGGCATCGTGTGCGGGCTGCTCGCCATGATCTTCGGCCTCTTCGCGCCGCTGTTCACCGGCCTGATGCTCGGCACCCCGACCGCATTCATCGCCGCCCTGGGTGGGCTGGCCATGCTGCGGGTGCTGCAGAGCTCGTTCGTCATCGCGTTCAGCAGCCGCTTCACCCTCGGCGCGCTGATCACCTTCGTGGTGACCGTCGCCGACGTGACGTTCCTCAACATCGGATCGCCGCTCTGGGGCCTCGTCGCCGGGCTCGCCGGCGCCTGGCTGCTCGAGCGCGCCGACTTCACCGCGCCGTGACGCCGCCCGGCCGGGCCGCGGCACATGACGATCTCGTGTAGATCCACCCGATCCGTGCATGACCGGGGCGGCACGTGGCAGACAGGAAGGCCGACGTCGGCCTGATCGGGGCCGGCGAACCTGGAAGCCGACCGAGGAGGACCCCCGTCGCTGTGCGCCCGAAGTCCGAGCACCCGCGGGGTCCCGTCGGTTCGCGGTCGTGGAAGCTGCCGACCGCGAACCGGGCGGCTCCGTCCCGGCGGCGCCGGGCCGGCTTGCTGCTGCGGCTGCTTCTCGCGGTCGTCCTCGCCGGTGCGCTGGTGGCCGGGGTCTTCGCTCCCTGGCTGGGGGGCGCGGCGGTGGCCCTCGGGCGCGGCGCCGCGCTGGTGCAGCCGCTGGAGACGGCGGCGGTCGACACCCGGCTGCCCGGGAACACCCGGGTGCTGGCCGCGGACGGCTCGCTGATCACCGAGATCTACCGCCGCAACCGGCACCCGCTCACCCCGGACCAGATCGCGCCGGTGATGGAGCAGGCGCTGGTGGCCATCGAGGACGCGCGGTTCTACGACCACGCCGGCGTCGACGCCCGGGGGATGGCCCGCGCGCTGATCCGCAACCTCGCCGCCGGGGAGGTGACCGAGGGCGGGTCGACGATCACCCAGCAGCTGGTCAAGCAGCTGCGGCTGCAGCGCGCCCAGGACGCCGAGGGCCGGCAGGCGGCCACCGCCGACACCGTCGGGCGCAAGCTCACCGAGGCGCAGATCGCGCTGGCCGTCGAGCAGGCGTACAGCAAGGACGAGATCCTCACCCGCTACCTCAACACGGTGTACTACGGCAACGGCGCCTACGGGATCGCCGCCGCGGCCCGCACCTACTTCTCCACCACCGCCGACAAGCTCACCCCGGCGCAGGCGGCGCTGCTGGCCGGCATCGTCCGCAGCCCCACCATCTACGACCCGGTGACGGCGCCCGAGCGCGCGATCGACCGCCGCAACCTGGTGCTGAGCCGGATGCTGGACGTCGGGTTCCTCGACCCCGCCGCAGCGGCGGCCGCCCGCGCCGAGCCGCTCGGCCTCGTCCCCGGCGGGAGCCCACCCAACGGCTGCACCGAGGCGCACATCGGCGGGTTCTTCTGCGGCCACCTGCTGCGGGTCCTGGCGGAGCAGTACGGACTACCGCTGCGGCGTCTGCAGGCCGGCGGGCTCACCATCCAGACCACCCTGGACCCGGCGGTGCAGTCCGCGGGGGACGCCGCGGTGCGGGGCACGCTGGCCATGGGCGACCCGCGGGCCGGCATCTTCGTGGCGCTGCAGCCCGACACGGGCCGGGTGCTCGGCATGTCGGTGAACCGGGTCTACGGGCTCGACGAGAACGATCCCGCGCAGACCACGGTCGACCTGCCCGCCGTCGCCGGGCAGGGCGCGGGCTCGACGTACAAGGTCTTCACCGCCGCGGCGGCCATGGAGCAGGGCTACGGCCTCAGCTACACGCAGAGCACCTCGGACCCGTACTCCTCCCGGGTCTACCGGGACGGCGACGAGCCCTACGAGGTCGAGAACGCCGGCCGCTACCCCCGCCGCCTCGACATGGAAGAGGCGCTCTACCGCTCCTCCAACACCTACTTCCTCGCCCTGGAGGACGCGCTGGGCAGCGTCGAGGGCCCGGTCCGGACGGCGCAGCGGATGGGGCTGTCCAGCCTCGACCCGATCGCCGACCAGGTGATCGCGGAGAACCGCGGCTCGTTCACCTTCGGCGCCGAGCCGACCAGCCCGCTGGCCCTGGCCAGCGCCTACGGGACGCTGGCCGCCGAGGGCACCCACTGCGAGCCCCGGCTGGTCGAGGCGATCCTCGACCGGGCCGGCCAGCCGCTGACCCGGGACGACGGCCAGCCCCTGGTGCCCGGCCCCCAGTGCGAACCGGCGCTCGAGCCGGGCATCGCCAACACCCTGACCCAGGCGCTGCGCAAGGACGTCGAGCCGGGGTACCCGGGGCAGACCGGCCGGCGGGCGTACGTACCCGGCCACCAGATCGCCGGCAAGACCGGCACCACGCAGGACAACTACTCGGTGACCTTCGTCGGCTACACGCCGCAGTACGCGGCCAGCGTGATGGTTTACGACCCGGTGGAGAACCGCGACGTCGGCGGCTTCGGCGGCGGCAAGGCGGCGACCATCTGGCACGACGCCATGGCCCCGATCCTGTCCGGCGTCCAGCCCGTCGCCTTCCCCCCGGCCGACCCGGCCTACGTGCGGGGCACCCGGACCACCCTGCCCCGCGGATGCATCGGCGCCACCGTCGGGAGCTGCCGGTCGCTGATCAGCGGTGCGGGCCTCGAACCCCGGACGGTGCTGGTGGACGACGACCTGCCGCGCGGCCGGGTGCTCGCCACCGACCCGCCCGCCGGACGGCCGATGGACGTCGGCCAGCAGGTGACGATCCTGGTCAGCAACGGCTCCGAGTACGTGCCGCCGTGGCCGCGGCCGCGGCCGCCCGAGCCCGAGCCCGAGCCGCCCGCTCCCGCGCCCGCGCCCGCCCCGGAACCCGCGCCCGAGCCGGCGCCGGCCCCGGCACCCGAGCCCGCCCCGGAGCCGGAGCCGGAGCCGGAGCCGGTTCCCGAGCCGGCCCCGGCGCCCGAGCCCGAGCCCGCGCCGGGGGAGCCCGCGCCGGACGAGGCCGAGGCCGCCCCGGCGGCGGCCGGGGAACGCGCGGCAGCGGCGGAATCCGCGGTCGCAGCGGCGCGCTCGTCGGCGCCGGGAGCGCGCGCCCCGGACGAGGCCGCGCAGGACGAGGCGTCGCCGGACGAGGCCGCGCCGGACGAGGCCGCGCAGGACGAGGCCACGCAGGACGAGGTGGCGCCGGACGCGGCCGCCCCGGAGACCGAACCCGCGCCGGAAGGGGGCGGGGAGGAGGCGGATCGACCGGCGTCGCCCGAGGGTGGCACGGCCGAGCCGGCCGACGAGTCCGCGGCGCCGGAGGAGGACACCTCCGCCGACGCGTGAGCCCGGCTGGAGAGGATGTGGGGGCGGGGGGCCGGTCCTGACGGTCTGGCCGCGTTGGTCGGTCCCTCCAGCACTGGAGGGCCATTGGTAGCCGGCTTCCCCCGCCCGTTCCCACTGTGACCCAGCACACACGTGTCAGTCAAGGGCGGGCGGGCGAGCCGCCGGCGGCGCGGGAGGCCGTCAGCGGCGCCGGAGGACCTCGCGGGAGAGCTGGTCGACCGCGGTGTGCCCGGTCAGCCCCAGGGTCAGGTCGAACTCGCCGACCACGTCCTCGACCACCTGCCGCACCCCCTCCTCGCCCGCCACGCCCAGCCCCCAGGCGAACGGCCGGCCCAGCAGCACCGCCCGGGCGCCCAGGGCGAGGGCGACGAGCACGTCGGCGCCGCTGCGCACGCCGCTGTCGAACAGCACCGGGATCCGGTCGTCGACGGCGGAGACGACGTCGGGCAGCGCGTCCAGGGCGGCGATCGACCGGTCCACCTGCCGGCCGCCGTGGGTGCTCACCACCAGGCCGGCCACGCCCTCGTCGACCGCCCGGCGCGCGTCGTCGGGGTGCAGCACGCCCTTGAGCACGATCGGCAGCGAGGTACGGGCGCGCAGCCAGGCCAGGTCCGCCCAGGTGATCGACGGCCGGGAGTAGATGCCGAGGAAGGTCTCCACCGCCGCGCGGGGAAGCGGTGAGCGCAGCGCCTCGGACAGCGGCATGCCGGTGGCGGTCGACCAGGCCCGGGCCATCCCGACCAGCGCCCGGACAGCGGCCACCGTGGGCCGCTGCCGGTCCACCGCGCCCGCGGCACCGGTCGGCGGGGTGCCGCCCGCGGCCGCCCGCTCCGCCACCAGCCGGCGGAAGACCGGGTCGGAGGTGTACTGCGCGATGCCCTTGCCGAGAGCGAAGGGCAGGTGGCCCAGCTCGAGGTCGCGCGGGCGCCAGCCCAGCATCGTGGTGTCCAGGGTGACGACGACGGCCTCGCAGCCGCTGGCCTCGGCCCGGCCCAGCAGGCTCTCCACCAGCTCGTCGGACGTCGACCAGTACAGCTGCATCCACCGGGGGCTGTCGCCCATCGCCGCGGCGGTCGTCTCCATCGGCACCGACGCCTGGTTGGAGAAGACCATCGGCACGCCCACCGCCGCGGCGGCCCGGGCGACGGCGAGGTCGCCCTGCGGGTGCACCAGCTCCAGGGCACCGACCGGGCCGAGCAGCACCGGCGCCGGCAACCGCCGTCCGAACAGCTCGACCGAGGTGTCCCGCCGGCTCACGTCCCGCAGCACCCGCGGCACCACCGACCAGGCGTCGAACGCCGCCCGGTCGGCCCGCTGGGTGGCCTCGTCGCCGGCGCCCCCGGCGACGTAGCCGTAGGCGCGGGCGTCGAGCCGGCGGCGGGCCTCCCGGGCCAGCGCGCGGTAGACGGTCGGCACCCGGGGCCGGTGGCCGTAGACCCCGGCCCGGTACACCGTGTCCTGCCGCCGCCGTCCGGTTCCTGCCGCTGAGGTCACGCCGGCCACCGTAGTGAGCCACTCCTCGCGGTCGGAACGGCTCGTGCGGCCGGCCTCACTGACGCGTCGCTGCGTCTTCAGTTCGCTGGTGGGCCGTAATTGACTCTCGCGCCGTCTTCGCTGTCCAGGAACCACCAGGCCGAGATGGCTGAACGACGCACGGACAGGACGTCGATGTCTGCAGTGGACTCGTCGAGGACGAGTTGAACCTGACGCATCACAACGGTGCTCGGTTCGGTCAGCTCGCGGTAGAAGGGTGCGAGGTCGGTATCGGCGATGGCGTCGACGGACGGGGGCGTCGGGGCTTCGAAGTATCGGTTGACGACCTCACGGTCTTCCGCCGCCTGGGTCTTTCGTTGTTCGGCGTGACGTTTGAATGTCTCGCCGAACGTCGTCCTGACGTCGTCTTCCCACTCGACGGCGAAGGTGTCCAGTGGCCTCTGAAGAGCCGTTGTAGCAGCATCCGTCAACGCGTCCGGATCGCTCAGCACCCCGCGGATGACCCGGCCGTCCACCAAGAGGCCGACGGCCACCGGGAGACCCGAGCTGACGACGGCGAGCAGGTTGAACACGCGATCGGTATCACCACCGCTGAACCATGCGCGGTCCAGGCGCTTGCTGACCGGATCCTCAGACCGCACGGTTGGTCAACCGCCTCGCCTGCGAGAGGTCGGGGCTGGGCGCCTGCACCCCGCGGATGTCCAGCACATTCGACCGCGGTCGTGCCCCAGCCTCGAGCCTTTCGACTACCCACGCCCTCATGAGCGCCGACGGCGTGGTGCCCCGTTCAGCTGCCACGGCCCGGAGTTGATCGATGCGGTCGAGGGGAATGCGGACCGAGTAGACCTGCGCAGGGTTGCGGGCAGGCGGAACCGGGATCGCCGGTCCGTCATCGTCGTCAGCTTCGAGTGCCGCAAGGGCGGCGACCATCTCAGCGTCCCGTCGGCTCATTCCGATTCCGTTCTCCGTGTCGTCGCTGGTCACTGCTGTTGGCCAAGGCTGCAGACCCGACCTGCCAAGTCGCATCACGAGGATCGTCAGACCACAACCAGACCTTGAGCAATCGTGGTCCGCCAGGGACGGCTGCGCTCGTCCCTACGACCTTCAGGGAGGCCGTTTCCTCGGAGCCCGTCATCGCTAGGCGGACCATGCGGTCCTGGGACAGCGCCGCCTCGGTGACCCACTCGGGCTCGAGGTCGAGGTCGCCCGGTTGTCGAGACGATCGAGTCCGGATGTGCTGAGCTGCTTCTGCGGACCACTCCACGGCATCGATCCTCAACTCCTCCAGGGGCACGCCCTTGTAGGTCAGGCCTGCCACGGTGCCAGTATTACAACGTAATACGTTGCTGTCGACTGCCTCCTCGGGATGCCGAACTCCGGCGTGGCGGAGTCGTCGTGGAGCGACGACGGGATCGCCGGCCTGCTCCGCCGGCCGCGACACGCCGCCGGACCCGACACGCCGTGACACGCGTGGGGCTGGAGTGACGGAGCGAGAACTCTGAGGCGATGCGACACATGATGGGAGGCGTTCCTGGGCAGTCAGTCGGCCACCCGTGGAACGCCACTCACCGACATCCACCAGCGACGCACCAGGACGGGAGGCGTGTGCCGACGACCCACCAGGCCGCCCGCCCGGCCGGCCGTCGCCGGGCGCCGCGGACGTCTGCGGCCGTGGGAGCGCTGCTGCTGGCCGGGGTGGCGCTCGCCGGGCCGGCCGCCGCCATCGAGGACCCGCGCCGGCCGGTCGCCGAGGTCACCCACGGGCCCAGCTGCGGCCCCGGGGTCGTGCGTGTCCAGGTGGCCAACGGCAACCAGCCGCACCGGGTCGCCCTCGTCTTCGACGGGACGGTCGTGCAGGACGTCGCCGACCTGGAGCCCGGTGACCGGGTGGAGCTGGGGAGCGCCGACGTCGGCTGGGGGAGCACCGTCCACGTCGCCGTCACGGTGACCGACGCCGCGGGCGAGGCGCAGCTGCCGCTGGACTTCGGCACCTACACCCGGCCGAGCAAGGCCGACTGCGACGCGCTCGTCCCGCGGCCGGGGCCCGTCGGGCCGCTGCCGGACGCGGTGGCCCCGGCCTCCCCCGGGTCGCCGCCCGCCGGCGGGGCGAAGGCGCCGGCGCCGCTGCCGCCGATGGGTGCCGGCGGACCGTCGCCCGTCCCCGGCCAGCTCGTTCCCGGACCGCACGCGGTTCCGGTCGGTGACCCGGCACCGGCTTCCCTGCCGGAGCAGGTGGTCGCCGCACCGGTGGCGCCCGGCGGGGTGGTCACCGTCCGCGGGAGCGGCTTCACCCCCGGCGAGGCGGTCGACGTCTCGCTGGACGGCGTCGCCGAGCCGCTGGCCACCGTCGTCGCGGCACCCGACGGGACCGTCGAGGCGATCGTGCAGGTTCCGCGCGGGGCCGAGCTCGGCTCGGTCACCGTGCACCTGGTCGGCCGGAGCTCCTCGGCCACCTCCGGGCTCGACCTCCAGGTCGCCGCTCGCCAGCAGACGCTGGCGGCGTCGTCGGCACCGGTGCCGGCGTTCGCCGCCGGGGCCGCCCTGCTGGTGGCCAGCGTCGGGCTGGGGATGGCCGCGGCCCGCCGGCCGCGGACCGTCTCCGCCCATTCGGCCGCCCCCACCCGGCGACGCTGAGCCACCCGCACCCAGGAACAGCAGAGAGGACGATGGACCAGACCTCCCGGAACGATCCCCGGCACGCCGTCCCCGACGACGCGGCGCCGGCCCGTGGCGTGCCCCGCGACGTCCGCGGGCTGGCCGCCGCCGGCCCCGGCGCCCCGGAGACCTGGCTGCGCATCGTCCAGGTCCACGACCGGATCACCCGGCGGGTCGACTCCGCCCTGCACCGCCAGCACGGGATCTCCCTGACCGGGTTCGAGGTGCTGCGCCGGATCGCCGACTCCCCGCAGGAGCAGGCGTCGATGAGCGACCTGGCCGAGGCGGTCGGGTTGTCCCGCCCCGGGATCACCAGCACGGTGACCCGGCTGGTGGAGGAGGGCCTGGTCACCCGCGAGCGCGGCGACGCCGACCGCCGGCTGCTGCACGCCCGGCTCACCCCCGTCGGCCGGGACCGCGTGCAGGGGGCCCGCGCCACCCACGACGACCTGCTCGCCCACCTGCTGACCCTGCTCGGCGACGACGCCGCGGCGGTCACCGACGCGCTGGCCCGGGTGTCCGCGGCGGCGCGCCGCACCCGCTGAGCCCGGTCACCCGGCTGCCGCCGTCCCGAACACTTAAAGCCCGTAGTGTTTGGCTGGTGATCATCCGGGTTAGAGCCCGGGCATGAGCGGATCCCTGGGCGCCTGCACGGTCGTCGTGCCGACCATCGGGCGGCCGTCCCTCGACGTGCTGCTCGACGCCCTGGCCACCGCCGAGGGGCCCCGGCCGGCGGAGCTGGTGCTGGTCGACGACCGCCCTGCCGGCGACCCGCTGGCGGTCGAGCGCCCCGGCCTGCCCCCGGTCCGGGTGGTGCGCACCGGCGGTGGCGGCCCCGCCCGGGCACGCAACCTGGGCTGGCGCACCGCCCGCACCGAGTGGATCGCCTTCCTCGACGACGACGTCGTCCCCGACCCCGACTGGTACGCCCGGCTGGCCGGCGACCTGGCCGCGCTGCCCGCGGACGCCGCCGGCAGCCAGGGCCGGGTCCGGGTGCCGCTGCCGGCCGACCGCCGGCCCACCGACTGGGAGCGCGGCACCGCCGGGCTGGCCACCAGCAGCTGGATCACCGCCGACCTGGCCTACCGGCGCGCCGCGCTGGCCGCCGTCGGCGGGTTCGACGAGCGCTTCCCGCGGGCCTTCCGGGAGGATTCCGACCTGGCGCTGCGGGTGCTGGACACCGGCGCCCGGCTCACCCGCGGCGAGCGGTGGATCACCCATCCGGTGCGCCCGGTCGACCGCTGGGTCAGCGTCCGGGTGCAGGCCGGCAACGCCGACGACGTCCTGATGCGCCGGCTGCACGGCCCGACCTGGCGGGCGCGCGCCGACGCCGCGCTCGGCCGGCGCCCCCGGCACCTGGCCGTCACCGGCGCCGCGCTGGCCGCCGTCGGCCTCGCCGGCGCCCGGCGGCCGCGCGCCGCGGCACTGGCCGCGCTCGGCTGGGCGGCCGGCACCGCCGAGTTCGCCTGGGCACGCATCGCACCCGGCCCCCGCACCCGGGCCGAAGTCGCGACTATGGCCCTCACGTCGGTCGCGATCCCGCCGCTGGCCACCTGGCACGTCCTCCGCGGCGTCGCGCAGCACCGGGGCGTGCCGCCCTGGCGGGGCCTGCCCGACCTGGTCCTCTTCGACCGCGACGGCACCCTGGTGCACGACGTGCCCTACAACGGCGACCCGGCGCTGGTCCGGCCGGTCGACGGCGCCCGGGCGGCGCTGGACGCGCTGCGCGCCCGCGGCGTGCGGATCGGGCTGGTCAGCAACCAGTCCGGGGTCGGCCGCGGCATGCTGACGATGCCGCAGGTGGCGGCGGTCAACGCCCGGCTCGCCGAGCTGCTCGGCCCGTTCGACACCGTGCAGGTCTGCCCGCACGCCCCCGAGGACGGCTGTGCCTGCCGCAAGCCCGCCCCCGGCATGGTCGAGGCCGCCTGCGCCGAGCTCGGCGTCGACCCGGCCCGCTGCGTGGTCATCGGCGACATCGCCGCCGACGTGGCGGCGGCCGAGGCGGCCGGCGCGGTCGGGATCCTGGTGCCGACGCCGGTCACCCGGCCCGAGGAGGTCACCGCCGCGGTGCACCGGGCGCCCACCCTGACCGAGGCGGTCGACGACGTGCTGGCCGGTGAGTGGTGAGCGGGACGGTGCTCGTCGCCCGGCTGGACAACGCCGGCGACGTGCTGCTGCAGGGGCCGCTGGTCAGGGCGGTCGCCGCCGGCGCCGACCGCGTCGTCGTGCTGGCCGGCCCGCGCGGTGCCGACGCCGCCCGCCTGCTGCCCGGGGTGGACGACGTGCTGACCTGGCACTGCCCGTGGATCGACGCGACCCCGACCCCGGTCGACGCCGCGGACATCGCCGCGCTGGCCGGCCGGGTGCGGGCGCTGGGCGTCGGCGAGGCGGTGATCAGCACCTCGTTCCACCAGTCGCCGCTACCGCTGGCGCTGGTGCTGCGCACCGCCGGCGTGCGGCGCATCTCGGCGATCAGCGTCGACTACCCCGGCTCGCTGCTCGACGTCCGGCACCGGGTCGACGACGACCTGCCCGAGCCGGAGCGGGCGCTGTCGCTGGCCCGCGCCGCCGGGTTCGAGCTGCCCGCCGGCGACGACGGCCGCCTCGCCGTCCGCCGCCCGCTGCCCCCGGTCGGCCGGCAACCCGGCTACGTCGTGCTGCACCCCGGCGCCTCGGTGCCCGCCCGGGCCTGGCCCGCGCAGCGCTGCGCCGAGGCCGTCGAGGCGCTGGCCGACGCCGGCTGGCGGGTGCTGGTCACCGGCGGGCCGGGGGAGCGCGGGCTCACCGCGGCGGTCGCCGGATCCCGCGGCGTCGACCTGGGCGGGGACACCTCGCTGGCCGAGATGGCCGCGCTGCTCGACGGCGCCGCGGCGGTCGTCGTCGGCAACACCGGCCCGGCGCACCTGGCGGCCGCCGTCGGCACCCCCGTCGTCTCGCTGTTCTCCCCGGTCGTGCCGGCCGCCCGGTGGGCGCCCTACGGCGTGCCCACCGTGCTGCTCGGCGACCAGGACGCCCCGTGCCGGGACACGCGGGCCCGCGAGTGCCCGGTGCCCGGCCATCCCTGTCTGACCTCGGTGAGCCCAGCCGACGTCGTCTCGGCGGTAGAGAAGTTGGTGAGCGCATGAAGGTCCTGCTCTGGCACGTGCACGGCTCCTGGACGACGGCGTTCGTGGCGGGCCCGCACGAGTACCTCCTCCCCGTCGTCCCCGGGCGCGGTCCCGACGGCCTCGGCCGCGCCCGCACCTGGACCTGGCCGGCCTCGGCCCGCGAGGTTCCCCCGGAGCAGCTGCGCACCGAGGACGTCGACGTCGTGGTGCTGCAGCGCGCCCGCGACCTGGAACTGGTCCGCGAGTGGCTGGGCCGCGAGCCGGGCCGCGACCTGCCCGCGGTGTTCCTCGAGCACAACGCCCCCGTCGGCGACGTCCCCGACACCCGGCACCCGTTGGCCGACCGGAACGACATCCCGATCGCCCACGTCACGCACTTCAACCAGCTCTTCTACGACAACGGCCGGGCACCGACCACGGTGATCGAGCACGGCATCGTCGACCCCGGCGAGCGCTACACCGGCGAGCTGGCCCGCGCCGCGGTGGTGGTGAACGAACCGGTCCGTCGCGGCCGCACCACCGGCGGCGACCTGCTGCCCGGCCTGGCGGCGGCGGCGCCGGTCGACGTCTTCGGCATGGGCCTGGCCGGGCTGCACGAGCGCTACGGGCTCGACCCCGACCGGGTCGCGCTGCACGACGACCCGCCCCAGGCGGCGATGCACGCCGAGCTGGCCCGCCGCCGGGTCTACGTGCACCCGGTGCGCTGGACCTCCCTCGGCCTGTCGCTGCTGGAGGCGATGCACCTGGGCATGCCGGTCGTCGGGCTGGCCAGCACCGAGGCCGTGGAGGCGGTGCCCGCCGAGGCCGGGGTGCTGTCCACCCGCCCGGAGCGGCTGTGGGCCGCCGTCCGCGAGTTCGTGCACGACGAGGACGCCGCCCGGCTGGCCGGCAAGGCCGCCCGCGCCGCCGCGCTCGAGCGCTACGGCCTGGACCGCTTCCTCGGCGACTGGAACCGGCTGCTGGCCGAGGTGACCCGGTGAGCGGCAGCCGGATGGGCGGTCACCCGCTCACCATCGACCTGGTCAGCGAGCACGCCAGCCCGCTGGCCGCCATCGGCGGCGTCGACGCCGGCGGGCAGAACGTGCACGTCGCGGCGCTGGCCGCGGGCCTGGCCCGCAACGGTCACGCGGTCACCGTGCACACCCGCCGCGACGACGCCGCGCTGCCCGACCGGGTGAGCACCCCCGACGGCTACGACGTCGCGCACGTGGCCGCCGGCCCGCCGGTCGCGCTGCCCAAGGACGACCTGCTCGGCCACATGCCGGCCTTCGCCGCCGCGCTGCGCGCCCGCTGGTCGGTGCAGCGCCCCGACGTCGTGCACGCGCACTTCTGGATGAGCGGCCTGGCCGCGGTCGAGGCGGCCGGCAGCCTGCTCACCCCGGTGCCGGTGCTGCAGACCTTCCACGCGCTGGGCTCGGTGAAGAAGCGGCACCAGGGCGCGGCCGACCCCTCCCCGCCGCAGCGGGTGGAGCTGGAACGCGGGCTGTGCGCGACGGTCGACCAGGTGATCGCCACCTGCTCCGACGAGGTCTTCGAGCTGCGCCGGCTGGGCCTGTCCACCGACCGGGCGTCGATCGTGCCCTGCGGGGTGGACACCGCCGTGTTCAGCCCGCGCGGCCCGGTCGCGCCGCGCTCGGGCCGCCCGCGGCTGCTGGTGCTCGGCCGGCTGGTCGAGCGCAAGGGCCAGGAGGACGCCGTCCGCGCGCTGGCCGCGGTGCCCGACGCCGAGCTGGTCGTCGTCGGCGGGCCGCCCGGCGATTCCCTGGACGCCGACCCGGAGGTGCGCCGGCTGCGCGCCGTCGCCGCATCGCTGGGCGTGGGCGACCGGCTGGTGTTCACCGGCGCGGTGGCCCGGGCCGACGTCCCGGCCTGGGTGCGGTCGGCCGACGTGGTGCTCGCCGTCCCCTGGTACGAGCCGTTCGGCATCACCCCGCTGGAGGCGATGGCCTGCGGCCGCCCGGTCGTGGCCAGCGCCGTCGGCGGGCTGGTCGACACCGTCGCCGACGGGGTCACCGGTGACCTGGTGCCCGCCCGCGACCCGGCGCGGCTCGGTGCCGCGCTGGCCGCGCTGCTGGCCGACGACGAACGCCGCGCGGCCTACGGCACGGCCGGGGTCGCCCGGGTCCGCGCCCGCTACCGGTGGGCCCGCGTGGTGGCCGACACCGAAGCCGTCTACCGGCAGGTGCTGGCCAGCCGGCGCCCGGTGGAGGTGGCCCGATGACCGCAACCCTGGATCCTGGAGGAATGGCGATGGCACCGATCGGTGCGGCTCCGCTGCGAACGGCCGAGGTCGTCTCGCCCGACACCTGTACGCACCTCACCGGTTCCGACCACGTCGCCTCGCTGACCGCCGCGCTGGCCGGCGTCACCGCCCAGGTCGACGTCCTGGACGGCTGGGGCCGGCTGATCGCGGGGGCGCTGTGCGGGCCCGGCCGGGCCCGGCTGCTGGCCGCCGGCAACGGCGGCAGCGCGGCCCAGGCCCAGCACCTCACCGCCGAGCTGGTCGGCCGCTACCGCGCCGACCGGCCACCGTTCTCCGCGATCTGCCTCAACGCCGAGACCTCCAGCCTCACCGCGATCGCCAACGACTACCCGGCCGACGAGCTGTTCGCCCGCCAGGTGGAGGCGCACGGCCGGGCCGGGGACGTCGTCGTGCTGATGTCCACCAGCGGTCGCAGCCCGAACATCGTCGCCGCCGCCCGGCGCGCCCGGGCGGCCGGGATGACCGTGCTGGCGATGACCGGCCCGGCACCCAACCCGCTGGCCGCGGCCGCCGACGAGGCGTTCTGCATCGACTCGGAGTGGACCGCCACCGTGCAGGAGTGCCACCTGGTCGCGCTGCACCTGGTCTGCGCCGCCTTCGACGCCGCTGTGCTGGCCGAGCCGGCCCGGGTGTCCCCGGACACCCACCTGGAGGTGCTCCCGTGAGCGGGCACGTGGTGGTCGTCGGCGACGCGCTGCTCGACGTCGACCTGGTCGGTACCGCCTCCCGGCTGACCCCGGACGCACCGGTCCCGGTGATCGAGGACGTCGAGACGCGCGAGCGCCCCGGCGGCGCGGCGCTGGCCGCGGTGATCGCGGCGGCCGCCACTCCCCGCGAGGTCGTGCTGGTCGCCCCGATGGCCGAGGACGACGGCGCCGCCCGGCTGCGCGCCCTGCTCGCCGGCCGGGTGACGCTGATCGGGATCCCGGCCACCGGTGGCACCGCGGTCAAGCAGCGGGTCCGGGTCGGTGACCACTCGGTGGCGCGGATCGACAGCGGCGACCCGGTCGCCGTCCTCGGGCCGCTGCCGGCCGAGGCGGCCGAGGCGATCCGTACGGCCGCCGCCGTCCTGGTCGCCGACTACGGCCGCGGAACGACGTCGGCCCCCGACGTGCGCGCCGCGCTGACCACCGCCCGCGGGCCGGTCGTCTGGGACCCGCACCCCCGCGGCGCCGACCCGGTGCCGAGCTCCCGGCTGGTCACCCCCAACGGCGCGGAAGCCGCCCGGGTGGCCGCCGACGTGGCCGGCGCCGGGCTGGCCGCGGTCGGCGCGCGGGCCGAGGCGCTCATCCGGCAGTGGGGCGTCGGCGCGGTCGCGGTCACCCTCGGTGCCCGCGGCGCGCTGCTCTCCTACGGCGAAGGTGCGCCGATGGTGGTGCCGGCGGCGCCGGTGACCGGCGGCGACCCGTGCGGCGCCGGCGACTCCTTCGCCGCGGCGGCCGCGCGGGCGCTCGCCGACGGCGCGGTGACCGGCGAGGCCCTGGCCGCCGCGGTGGCCGCGGCCTCGGCGTTCGTCGGCCGCGGCGGGGCGACGTCCTGGGACGCGGCTCCTGCTGCCGGGGCGGCGCCCGCCCCGGGCGTGGACGCGCTGCTGGCGCGCGTCCGGGCGGCCGGCGGCACCGTCGTCGCCACCGGCGGCTGCTTCGATCTGCTGCACGCCGGGCACGTCGCCACCCTGCGGGCCGCCCGCGGGCTGGGCGACTGCCTGGTGGTCTGCATCAACTCCGACGCCTCGGTGCGCCGGCTGAAGGGCCCGTCCCGGCCGCTGGTCAGCGCCCCCGACCGGGCCCGGGTACTGGAGGCGCTGGAGTTCGTCGACGCCGTCGTCGTCTTCGACGAGGACACCCCGGCCCAGGTGCTCGACCGGCTGCGCCCCGACGTGTGGGCCAAGGGCGGCGACTACGCCGGCGCGGACCTCCCCGAGGCCGCCGTGCTGCGCAGCTGGGGCGGGCAGGCCGTCGTCCTGCCCTACCTGGACGGGCACTCGACCACCGCCCTGGTCGAGCGCTCCCGGGTGTGAGAAAGGACCCCGCTGCCCCCCACGCCTCGCAGGCTCGGCGCGGGCCCCTGCAGCAGGGCCACGCGTCGGGGCTCTCGGTATCGAGAGCCCCCCAGGCGGTGGTGCTGCGGCCGCTGGGGCTCGGTGACCTGCTCACCGGCGTGCCGGCGATCCGCGGCATCCGGGCCGCCGTCCCCGGCCACCGGCTGGTGCTGGCGACGACGGCGGCGCTGGCCCCGCTCGCCGGGCTCCTCGACGCCGTCGACGAGGTGCTGCCCGCCCGCGAGCTCGAGCCGCTCGACTGGTCCGGCCCACCGCCCGAGCTCGCCGTCGACCTGCACGGCAAGGGGCCGCTGTCGCACGCCGTCGTCGCCGGGCTGCACCCCGGGCGGCTGCTGACCTTCGACAGCCCCGGCTACCCGGGCCCGACCTGGTACCCCGACGAGCACGAGGTGCGCCGCTGGTGCCGGCTGGTCGACGAGGGGCTCGGCGCGGCCTGCGATCCCGACGCGCTGGACCTCGCCGTGCCGGCCGTGCCGGCGCCGGTGACCGGGGCCTCGGTCGTGCACCCGGGCGCCGCGTTCCCCGGCCGGCGCTGGCCGCCCGACCGGTTCGCCGCCGTCGCCCGGCACCTCGCCGGGCGCGGGCACGACGTGCGGATCACCGGGGGGCCCGCCGAGGTGGAGCTGGCGCGGGCGGTGGCCGCCGCGGCCGGGCTGCCGGACGCCGCGGTGCTCGCCGGGCGGACGACGTCGCTGGAACTGGCCGCCGTGGTCGCCGCCGCCCGGGTGGTGGTCTGCGGTGACACCGGGGTCGCGCACCTGGCGACCGCCTACCGCCGTCCCTCGGTCGTGCTGTTCGGGCCGGTGTCGCCGGCGCTGTGGGGCCCGCCGGCCAGGGCGGGGAAGCGGGGGCCGTTGCACGTCGTCCGCTGGCACGGCGACGGCGCCGGCGACCCGTGGGGCGCCGAGCTCGACCCCGCCCTGGCCCGGGTGACCGTCGCGGAGGTCACCGCGGCCCTCGACCGCCTGCTCTAGTGGCCCCCTGCAGGGGCCCGCCGCGAGCGGGCGAGTGGCGGGGGACAGTGGGGTCCTTCGTCAGCCGGCGTGCGCGGCCGCCAGCTCCCGGGTGGCGGCGAACCAGTCGACCGTGCGGCGCAGCCCCTCGGCGGAGGGCACCGAGGGCCGCCAGGCGAGCAGCTCCTCGGCCCGGGTGGTGTCCGGGCGGCGCACCTTCGGGTCGTCGACCGGCAGGTCGATGAACTCGACCGGTGACGACGAGCCGGTGAGCTCGACGATCCACCGGGCCAGCCGCAGCATGGACAGCTCGTCGGGGTTGCCGATGTTCACCGGGCCGGCGTGCGGGGAGCCGGCGAGCTCGAGGATGCCGCGCACCGTGTCGTCGACGTAGCAGATCGACCGGGTCTGGGAGCCGTCGCCGGCCACCGTGAGCGGGCGCCCGGACAGCGCCTGGCCGATGAAGGCGGGGATCGCGCGGCCGTCGTCGGCGCGCATCCGCGGGCCGTAGGTGTTGAAGATGCGCACGATGCCGGTGTCGATGCCCTGCGAGGTGCGGTAGGCGGTGGTCAGCGCCTCGCTGAACCGCTTCGCCTCGTCGTAGACCCCGCGGGGGCCCACCGGGTTGACGTTGCCCCAGTAGTCCTCGGGCTGCGGGTGCACCAGCGGGTCGCCGTACACCTCGGAGGTGGAGGCCAGCACGTAGCGGGCGCCCTTGTCCTTGGCCAGGCCGAGGGTGTGCAGGGTGCCCAGGCTGCCCACCTTGAGCGTCTCGATCGGCATCCTGAGGTAGTCCAGCGGGCTGGCCGGCGAGGCGAAGTGCAGCACCAGGTCGACCGGGCCGGGGACGTGCACGTAGTCGGTGACGTCGCAGCGCACCAGCCGGAAACCGGGGTGCTCCATCAGGTGCAGCACGTTCTCCGGGGAGCCGGTGAGGAAGTTGTCCAGGCACACCACCTCGACGTCCCGGGCGAGGAGTTGCTCGCACAGGTGCGAACCGAGGAACCCGGCACCGCCGGTCACCACGGCGCGGCGGACCTCCCGCGCGCTGCGCACTGCGGTGTGCACCATCGACGTCCTCCTCCTCGTGCGGGTCGGCCCCGCGTCGCGGACAGCCCCTACCCGTAGATCAACTTCGCACACTTCGACGCCGAAGTGTTGTCCTCCGGCCCCCTGCAGGGTCCCGCCGCGAGCTTGCGAGCGGTGGGGGGCAGGGGGTCCTCCTGTTACTGGAGGTAGTTCTCCACCTGCGGCTCGGGGCGGGGGCTGGCCTCGTCCGGGTTCTCCCCGTACTGCCGCTTGGCGTCGCGCTGGCGCAGGAGATCCCACAACTGGTCGCGGTCGTGCTCGATCTGGGTCAGCCGGGCCCGCTGCTCGTCGGTGTGCTCCGCGCTGTCGCGCAGCCGGTGCTCCTCCTCGACCAGCGCCTCGATGCGGCTGCGGATGTCCTTGTCGTCGTCGTCGGCCATGGGGTGTCCTCTCCTCGGTGCTCGGTCGTCGTCCCTGAGCCTGCCCCGGAGCGGCGCCGGGAAACCGGCCGCGCGTGGTCCGTCCCGGGCGGTAGCGTGGCCGGGTGGAGCAGCGGGTGAGCCTGGTCACCCTCGGGGTGTTCGACGTGGCCCGGGCGCGCGCCTTCTACGAGGCGCTGGGCTGGCGCGGCCAGGAGGTCGAGCAGACGGTGTTCTTCCAGGCCGGCGGCCTGGCCGTGGTCCTGTGGGGGCGCGCCGCGCTCGCCGCGGACGCGTGCGTGGAGGACACCGGCGCCGCGTTCGGCGGCACGGCGCTGGCGCACAACGTCCGCTCGCCCGCGGAGGTCGACGCGGTGCTCGCCGAGGCGGCCGCCGCCGGCGCGACGGTCAGCCGCCCCGCCGCCCGGACGTTCTACGGCGGGTACGCCGGCTGCTTCGCCGACCCCGACGGCCACGTCTGGGAGATCGCGTTCAACCCCGGCTTCCCGCTGGGCCCGGACGGTGCGCTCACCGTTCCCGACCTCGGCGGTTCCTGACCCCCGTCTCAGACCTCCGGCACCCAGCCCTCGACGAAGGCCGCCTGCCGCCGGTCCACCGCGCCCCCGGCCCGGCCCAGCGCCAGCAGCGCGGCCCGGTCCAGCGGCACCCGCACCGCACGCCGACCGGGCGCGGCCGTCCGGGCGGTGTGCCCGGCGGTCACGAGGTCCGGCCACGGCCGGTCCAGCTGGGCCAGGACCCGGTCCAGGGCGGCCCCCGCGGGCCCGGCGTTGCCCTCGACCAGCGCGGTGACGAAGCGGGGGTCGCTGGCGATCACCCGGGTGCCGTCGCGGAAACTGCCGGCGGCCAGGCCCAGCGCCAGCGGACCGGCCTCCGCCGCGGCGGCGGCCAGCGCCGCGGCCAGCAGGTGCGGAACGGCGGAGATCGCCGCCACCGCGTCGTCGTGCTCGGCGGCGGTCACCGGGACGACCTCGGCCCCGACCGCCAGCGCCACCTCCGCGACCCGCAGCCAGCGGCGCAGGTCGGTTCCCGGCTCCAGGCACAGGGCCCACCGGGCGCCGGCGAACAGGGTCGGGTCGGTGGCCTGGTGGCCGGAGCGCTCGGTGCCGCACATCGGGTGCCCGCCGACGAAGCGGTCACCGTGGGCGGCGCCGAGCGCGGCGACCACCGCTCCCTTCACCGACCCGATGTCGGTGACGGTCGCGTCGGGGTCCAGGAACAGCCCGTCCAGCGCGCTGGTCAGCGCCGGCATCGGGACGGCGAGCACCACCACCCCGGTCAGCTCCGGGCTGATCGCCACCCCGCGGGCCGCGGCCGCACCCCGGGCGGAGGGGTCGACGTCCCAGCCGGAGACCGGCCGGCCCGCGGCGACCAGCGCGGCGGCCAGCGAGCCGCCGAGCTGGCCGAGCCCGACGACCGAGACCGGCGGGACGGGCATCGTCGGCACCGGGAAGCTCACGGCCGGGGCTCCCCGGCGGGGCCGGCCCAGGAGGTGCCCAGCCGGAACACCCTGGCCAGCGCGGTGGCCACCCGCCGGCCGTCGCCGGTGCTGACGTCGATCCGGTAGACCGCCGTCCGGCCGGTGCGGTGCACCTCGACGCCCTCGGCGACGAGCCGGTCGCCGGCGCGGGCGGCGTCGAGGAACTCGGTGTGCACGTCCTGGGCCACCGCGAGCGTGCCGTGGCTGTTGCTCACCGCCGCGTGCACCACGTCGATGAGCGCCATGGTCGCCCCGCCGTGCGCGGTGCCCACGGCGTTCAGGTGCCGGGGGCCGACGGTCATCGCCGCCCGGGCGTAGCCGGCACCGACGAACTCCAGCTCGATGCCCAGCAGTGCGGCCAGCGGATCGGCGGCCAGGGCCCCGAACAGGGTGGGGTCGACGGCGTCGTCGCCGGCCGCCGCGTCGCCGGCGGTCTCGGTGCTGTCGGTCGCGGGGTCGTCGGCCATGATCTGAAGGCTATGGCCTCCCCGCCCCGCCCCTCCGGAACCCATCCGCCCGTGCTGCGGCCGAGCTTCGCCGTGCGGGTGAGCCGCCCTGCCGGGCGCTGGTCCTGCGAGCTGCTCGCCGCCGACGCCGGCGACGAGCTGCCCGTGCTCGAGCGGGCGCTGGGGGAGCCGGGCGCCGGTGGCTGGCCGGGGCCCTTCGTGCTGGTCGTGGACAGCCGGCTCTACTTCGTCGTGCTGCGGCACGGCCCGGGTGGTCTGGTCCGCGCGCTCATCTCCGACGCCACCTTCCAGGAGTGGCTGCTGGCCGCGGAGGTGGTCGAGCGGTACGGCATCGGCGCCGAGGACGGCTCCTCCTTCGCCGCCACCGTCGACGACGCCTTCGACGACGACGGGACCGGCTGGCCCGGCGGCGACCTCGCCGTCCTCGCCGACGCCGGGCTGCCCGCCGACGAGCTGGGGCTGCTGCTCGCCGCCGACGACCTCTGGGCCGACGAGATGGTGCTGCGCATCGCCGAGCGACTGGGCTTCGCCGAGCAGCTGATCGCGGTGGCCGCACCGTGACCGCCTCCCGGGACGCCGTCGTCACGGCCGTCGTGTTCGACCTGGGCGGGGTGCTCACCGGCAGCCCGATGACCGCGTTCGGCGCCTACGAGGCCGAGGCCGGCCTGCCGGACGGACTGGTCCGCCGGCTGAGCAGCAGCCACCCCGACGCGAACGCCTGGGCTCGCTACGAGCGCGGCGAGCTCGACGTCGCCGGCTTCCGCGCCGCCTTCGAGGCCGAGGCGGCCGCGGCCGGGTACACCGTGGACGCCGGCCGGGTGCTGGCGGCGTTGGCCGGGGAGCTGCGGCCGGCGATGGTCGGAGCCGTGCGCCGGCTGCGGAGCGCCGGCGTGCCGCTGGCGCTGCTGTCGAACAACGTCGCCCCGATGCCGCGCACCGGGCCGCTGGGGGAGCTGCTCGGCCTCTTCGACGCGGTGGTCGAGTCCTCGGTGGAGGGCGTGCGCAAGCCCGAGCCGGCGATCTACTCCCGCACTTTGGAGCGGCTGTCGACGGCCGCCGGACGCCCCGTCGCGGCCACCGACTGCGGCTACCTCGACGACCTGGGGATCAACCTCAAGCCGGCCCGGGCGATGGGCTTCCGCACCCTCAAGGTCATCGAGCCGGGCGCGGCGCTGGCCGAGCTCTCGGTGCTCACGGGGCTCGACCTGGCGACCGACCCCGCGGACGGCGGGCAGCGGTGACCACCGCCCGGGGAGGTACCTCCCGACGATCTAGTGCTCTGAGTACCCCCGGTACGCAGAGCACTAGATGGCGGGATGTGGATGCGACTCCCGGCCTTCGTGCTCTGAGTGCGGTGGGTACGCAGAGCACTAGATGCCGCAGGGGTACCCGGTGAACGAGGACCGGGCGATGCTGCGGGCGCTGGAGCTGGCGGCCGCCGCTCAGGAGTGGGGGGACACGCCGATCGGCGCCGTCGTCCTCGGGGCGGACGGAAACGTGCTGGCCGAGGCAGCCAACGAGCGGGAGAAGCGCGGTGACCCGACCGCGCACGCCGAGGTGCTGGCGCTGCGGGCGGCCGCCCGGGTGCACGGCGACGGCTGGCGGCTGACCGGCGCGACCCTCGTGGTCAGCCTGGAGCCGTGCACGATGTGCGCCGGCGCCAGCGTGCTGGCCCGGGTCTCCCGGGTGGTCTACGGCGCCGACGACCCGAAGGCCGGCGCCGCCGGATCGCTCTGGGACGTCGTCCGGGACCGGCGGCTCAACCACCGTCCCGAGGTGGTGGGCGGGATCCGCGCCGAGGAGTCCGGCGCGCTGCTACGTGCGTTCTTCCGGGCCAAGCGGGGCCTGTAGTCTTTTCGGCGGTGGCGTGTCCGAGCGGCCGAAGGAGCACGCCTCGAAAGCGTGTGAGGTGCAAGCCTCCGTGGGTTCAAATCCCACCGCCACCGCGTTCCGACGGCGGCGTCCGGTTCCCACGAGGGAACGGGGCGCCGCCGTCGTCGTTCCCCGGCCCGACCGGCCCGACCGGCCGGGAGCGCGGGTCAGCAGTGGGCCTTGCCGTAGGCGTCGATCGCGGCGCCGGAGTCGACGAGCTCGGTCTGCAGCTCCTGGAGCCGGGGTGCCAGCGCGGCGTTGGCCTCCGGGTTCCGCAGGTCCGCCTCGCCCAGCAGGTCGCGCATGCCGGTCCAGGCGGCGACCAGGCGTTCCCACTCCGCCTCCGCCCCGGCCGGCGGCTCGACCGCGGCGATCCGGTCCACCGCCTCGCCGAGCACCCGCCGGGCGTCCTCCGGCGCCTGCAGGCTCTGCAGGTCCGCGGTGATGCCGGTGAGCAGGCCGGGCACCTCGGTGCAGAACGTCTCCTTCCTCGCCGCCTCGGCCGCCGCCGCGTCCTGGGTGGCCGTGGTGGCTGCGGACGGGGCCCCGGTCGAGGGCGCCGCGGACGGCGGCTCCGAGCCTCCCGACGAGCCTCCCGACGAGCACCCGACGAGGACGGCGGGCGCGACGACCAGGGCCAGCAGGACGGTGCCGAGCCGCGAGGTGCGCATCGGCGCACGGTAACCAGCCCTCGGCCGACTCGGTCGGCGTGCGGTCAGACGGGCACGTCCGAGTCGACCAGCAGCTGCCCGTCCGGGCCCGCCACGAGCTGGATGACGTGCTGCTCGGGGAACGTGTCGCCGTCGTTCTCCACGAAGGTGACCTCGGCGTCCACCACCAGCGTGCTCGGGTCGGCCCGGACCTCGCCCAGCGTCACCGAGCGGAAGTTGCTCCAGAACGCCCGGTAGTCGCCGGGGCTGCTGATGTCGCGCAGCGTCGGACCGGTGCGTTCCCACGCCGCGTCGGGTCGTCCGGGCAGCAGCGCGTAGTAGTCGGTGACGAACTGCTGCATCTCCGCCGCGGTGGGCGGGCCGTCGGGCGTCGTCGCGGTGGGGGTCGTGGTCTCCGGAGTGCTCTCCTCGACGCTCGGCGTGGTCCCTTCCGGCTCGGCGTCCGGCTCCGGTGAGGCGCTCTGCCCGGCCGAGTCCGGGGCGGGCGCGGAGGACGTCGGGGCGTTCCCGGCGGCGGTGCCGTCCTGTCCATCCGGGCGGTTCAGCCAGATCACCAGCAGGACGGCGACCACGCTCAGCACCAGGACCGCGACCAGCGCGGCGGGCCACCGCGGGCGCCGCCGGGTCACCGGCGCGGGGGCCGGCCGGGAGGCCGGCTCCGCAGGCGCCGGCTGGGCGGGAGGCGCCGCAGGCGGCTCCGCGGCCGCCCCGGGCGGCGGCGGAGGCGGGGCGATCGGCGTCCGCTCCACCGGCGCCGGCCGGGGCCGGGCCGGCATCCCCGGGAGGGTCTTCGGCAGCGTGGTGCGGGCGGTCAGCACCTCGGTGACGTCCCGGTCGGGGCCGGCCGCCAGCGTCGCCAGCTGGTCACGCACCGGCACCATCGTCGGCCGCTGGGCCGGGTCGGCCGACAGCATCCGCATCAGCGGCGCGGTCAGGGCGCCGGCCTGCTGCGGCGGCTGGAAGTCACCGCCCGCGACCTTGTGCAGCATCTGCAGGGCGTTGTCGCTCAGCCCGAACGGCGGGGTGCCCTCGAGGCAGGCGTAGAGCGTCGCCCCGAGGGAGAAGACGTCGCTGGCCTCGTCGGGGGAGGAGCCCTGGGCCACCTCCGGGGCCAGGAAGGCCGGCGTCCCCTTCACCACCCCGGTCTGGGTCAGCGAGACGTCCCCGACCGCCCGGGAGATGCCGAAGTCGGTGATCTTCACCAGGCCCTCGCGGCCGGCACCCTCGCCGATGAGGATGTTGCCCGGCTTCACGTCGCGGTGGACGATGCCCGCCGCGTGCGTCGCGGCCAGCGCATCGGCCACCTGCGCCCCGATCTGCGCCACCTGGGCGATCGGCAGCACCCCCCGCTCCTGCAGCAGCGCCGCCAGGCTGACCGAGGGCAGGTACTCCATGACCAGCCATGGCTGGCCCTGGTCGAGGACCATGTCGTAGACCGAGACGGCGTGCGGGTGCGAGAGCCGGGCGGCGATCCGTCCCTCGCGCATGGCCGCCTCGCGATTGGCCTGCGCGAGCGCCGGGTCGATGCCGGCGGGCACCAGCACCTGCTTGACCGCGACCTCCCGGCCCAGCAGCTCGTCGCGCGCGAGCCAGACCGCGCCCATGCCGCCACCGCCCAGCTGGGAGCGCAGCCGGTACCGGTCGGCCACGAGGGCCCCGGGGCCGGTCACCGGGAAGAGGGGAGCACGGGCCGGAGAACGGCGGCGGTCAGGCCGTGACGGGGGCCCCGAACCGACGCGTGTACTCGGTCTGGGCCCCCTCGGGCAGGGCGTCGTAGAGCTCGCTCAGCTCGCCGAGCGAGCTCTCGGGCAGCTCGTCGAACAGCTGCTCCCAGCTCGGCGGGTCGTCGTAGCTGCGGGTCAGCAGCAGCTCCCACGCTCGGGTCTGCCGTTCGTGCTGGGCCCGGCCGGCGACCAGCCCGGAGAGGTAGGCGTCCTTCGCCGCGGCCTTCTCCGCCTTCGTCGCGTCGTCGGGCAGCTGGGTGGGGTCGGTGTCCCGGAGGGCGGCCACGATCGCCGCCACCACCTCGGGGCGCACCTGCTCGGACTCGGTCATGGCCTGCCCCTCCCGGCCCGTTCCCGGGCCACCTCGCACTCTCCGACGTCTGATCATCCCTGGCGCGGGGGTCGGACGACCACCCGAGCGACGCGCCGACCCGCCGATCCGGAGGGCGGCGGCTGACCGCCCGGCCCCCGCCCGGTAAAGTGGGCCCCGCACTGGAGGATTCGCCTAGTGGCCTATGGCGCTCGCTTGGAAAGCGGGTTGGGTGCAAGCCCTCGGGAGTTCGAATCTCCCATCCTCCGCAGGTAGAGCGCCGTCACGGCGCCGAGCATCAGCGCGCCCCCGGCCAGTGCGGTCGGGGTCAGCCGCTCGCCGAGCACGGCGGCGGCCAGGCCAGGGTGCTGGGCGCCACCCCCACGCCATCGACGGCGACCACACGCCGACGGAGGCCCGGGGTCAGCAGCCGCGGGCGGGGCCGCCACGTCGTCTCCCTGGTGTCCGATCGGGGTCCGGCGCCGGCCGGTCGTCTACAGTGGGGACCGACCCCTCGTGCGGCGTCACCCTGTGAACCTCCCCAGGGCCGGAAGGCAGCAAGGATAAGCGGGCTCTGACGGGTGTGCGGGGGGTCCTTTTCGTTCCCGGATCCACATGGCACGCACAGGTCCATGCGCTTCGATGCATGAACCTTCACATTCTCTCCTCGGGAGTGGTCATGGCCGGACGTCGTACCTGGTGGATCGTCGGTGGAGCGGCCGCGGTGCTCGCCGCCGGTGTGGTCGGAGGGCCGCTCGTCTACGCCGCCCTGGAAGAGGACGCGCCCCCGGCGCCCACCGTCCGGGCCCAACCCTCGAACGCCCCGCTCGTCGCCGGCACCGACGGCACCTGGACCGTCGCGCCGGGCTCCTCGGCGGGGTACCGGGTGCACGAGGTGCTCAACGGCGCCGACGTGACGGTGGCCGGCACCACCGACCAGGTCACCGGCTCGGTGGTGATCTCCGGTGGCGACCTCACCGAGGGGCAGGTCACCGTGGACGTCGCCGGCATCACCACCGACCGGTCCCCGCGGGACGCGTACTTCCGCGACACCGTGATGGACGTGGCCGCCCACCCGACCGCCACCTTCGCGATCACCGGGCC
Source organism: Modestobacter lapidis (assembly GCF_054780755.1). Lineage (NCBI taxonomy): Bacteria > Bacillati > Actinomycetota > Actinomycetes > Geodermatophilales > Geodermatophilaceae > Modestobacter > Modestobacter lapidis. Next base: position 41,825 of record NZ_BAAGVS010000008.1, read on the forward strand.
GGCCGACCTGCCGGAGCTGACCGGCACCCCGGTCGCCGTCCCGGTGGCCGGTGAGCTGACCCTGGCCGGGACGACCCGGCCGGTTCAGGTCGACCTCTCCGTCGTACGCACCGCGGCGGGCGTGGACGTCTCCGGGTCGGTCCCGGTCACGTTCGGCGACTACGGCATCGACGCGCCCAGCCTGGGTTTCGTGCGGGTGGACGACCAGGGGGCGGTGGAGTTCTTCCTGCATCTCACCCGGTGACGCCCGCGGCCTCGTCCAGCGGCCCGCCGCGAGCCTGCGAGTGGTGAGGGGGGCCAGGTCCGTTGAGTAGCCTCGGCGACCGTGGCACTGGCTCTGTACCGGAAGTACCGCCCGGCGACCTTCGCCGAGGTGGTCGGCCAGGAGCACGTCACCACGCCCCTGGTCAACGCCGTCGACGGCGGGCGGATCAACCACGCCTACCTCTTCAGCGGCCCGCGCGGCTGCGGCAAGACCTCCTCGGCGCGGATCCTCGCCCGCTCGCTGAACTGCGTGCAGGGCCCCACGTCGAACCCGTGCGGGGTGTGCCCCTCCTGCGTCGCGCTGGCACCCGACGGGCCCGGCTCGCTGGACGTGATGGAGATCGACGCGGCCAGCCACGGCGGCGTCGACGACGCCCGTGAGCTGCGCGAACGCGCCTTCTTCGCGCCCGTGAACAGCCGGTACAAGGTCTACATCGTCGACGAGGCGCACATGGTCACCACGCAGGGCTTCAACGCCCTGCTGAAGGTGGTCGAGGAGCCGCCGGAATTCCTGGTCTTCGTCTTCGCCACCACCGAGCCGGACAAGGTGCTGCCCACCATCCGCTCGCGCACGCACCACTACCCGTTCCGGCTGGTGCCGCCGGGCACCCTGCGCGGCCTGCTCGAGCGCACCTGCGAGGCGGAGGGCGTCACCGTCGAGCCCACGGTGTTCCCGCTGGTGGTGCGGGCCGGCGGCGGCTCGGTCCGCGACTCGCTGTCGATCCTCGACCAGCTGCTCGCCGGCGCCGGCCCCGAGGGCGTCACCTACCGCACCGCCGTCGGCCTGCTCGGCGTCACCGACGACGCGCTGATCGACGAGACGGTCGACGCGCTGGCCGCCTCCGACGCGCCGGGGGTGTTCCGCGCCGTCGACCGGGTGGTGGAGGCCGGGCACGACCCCCGCCGCTTCGCCACCGACCTGCTCGACCGGCTGCGCGACCTGATCGTGCTCGACGCCGTCCCCGAGGCCGGGGGCAACGGGCTGCTCGACTGCCCGCCCGACCGGATGGACGTGATGTCCCGCCAGGCGCAGGCCCTGGGCTCGGCCACGCTGTCCCGGCTGGCCGACACCGTGCACGAGGGGCTCAGCGAGATGCGGGGGACGACGGCGCCCCGGCTGCTGCTCGAGCTCGTGTGCGCCCGGATGCTGCTGCCCGGCGTCGACGGGTCGGCCGCGGCGACGCTGCAGCGCCTGGAGCGGCTCGAGCGGCGGATGTCGATCGCCGGCGAGCACGCCGGCCGGCCGGTCGCCGAGGTTGCCGCCACCCCGGCGGCGCCGGCGCCGCGGGTAGCGGCGCCCGAGCGGGCCGGTGAGCCCGAGCCCGCTTCCGAGCCGGTCCGGCCGGCGCCGGAGCGGGCCTCCCAGCCGGTCCGCGCCGCGGAGTCCGCGACCGCGCGCAAGCCCTACGTCCGCCCGTCGCAGGCGCGGCCGGAGGCCGCGCCGCCCCGCCCGGTCGCGCCCGCCGCCGCGTCCACCGGCTCGTCCACCGGCTCGGCCACCGACGGGGACGACGGTTGGCCGGCCACGGCCCGACCGGGTGCCCTCGCCGCCCCGGAGCCTGCCGCCGGCCGCCCCGCGCCGCCGGCTCCCGAGCGTCCCGCGCCGCCGGCCGGTGCTCCCGCTCGCCGGCCGGTCGCGGCCACCGGAGAGCCCGACATCCCGTTGCCCCCCGAGCCGGACGACGAGGACTGGCCGCAGCCGGCGGCGGCTCCCGCCCCGGCCGCCGCCGCGGAGTCCGCACCGGCGCCGCGGGCCGCCGCGGAGTCCGCTCCGGCGCCGCGCGGCGGCGAGCCGTCCCCACTGGTGTCCGCCGCACCGGCGCAGGCAGCTGACGACGGCGAGCTCACCACCGCCGACATCCGGCGGATCTGGCCGGAGCTGCTGGCGGTGGTCAAGCGGCACAAGCGCACCACCGAGGCGCTGCTGCGCAGCGCCCAGGTCCACGACCTCACCAACGGCGTGCTCAGCCTGGCGATGACGTCCCCGGCGCTGGCCCGGCTGATGAACGACGACCTGAACAAGGACGTCGTCCGCACGGCGCTGCAGGAACTGCTGGGCGTCCGCTGGCGGGTGCAGGCCGTCGCGGACACCCCCGGTCAGCCCGCTGCCGGCGTGCCGGCACCCACCCCCGAGGCGGCGCGGGCGGCCACCCGGGCGGCGGAGAGCGCCGAGGCCGCCGAGCTGCTCGCCGAACGCGCCGCCGACACCGACACCGGTACGGCTCAGGATGCGGAGCCGGCGCTGGACGCCGAGCAGGCCGCCCTGCAGCTGCTGCGCACCCAGCTCGGCGCCCGCCCGATCGACAGCTGACGGGCGGCGCGCCCCGGCCCGGGAGCGGTACGGCGACGCCGTCGGGGGCCAGCACCTACTCTCGGGGGATGCGACCCGGAGGCCAGCCCGACATGCAGCAGCTCATGAAGCAGGCGCAGAAGATGCAGGAGCAGTTGGCTGCCGCCCAGGCGGAGCTGGCCTCCGCCGAGGTCACCGGCACGGCCGGCGGCGGCCTGGTCAGTGCCACGATGACCGGCAGCGGTGAGCTGACCGCGCTCACCATCTCCCCCGAGGCGGTCGACCCCGACGACGTCGAGACGCTGCAGGACCTCGTCGTCGCCGCCATCCGCGACGCCGGCCGGGCGGCCAACGAGCTGGCCGCCAGCACGATGGGTCCGGTCACCGGTGGGCTCGGCGGCCTCGGGCTCCCCGGCGCCTGACCCACCCCGTGGGGTCCTCCGGCGCGCGAACCGCGCCCGGGGGAGCCCACCTCTGCGAGGAGCACCGTGTACGAGGGCGCTGTCCAGGACCTGATCGACGAGCTCGGCCGGTTGCCCGGTGTCGGGCCGAAGAGCGCGCAGCGCATCGCCTTCCACCTGCTCTCGGCCGAGTCGGCCGACGTCAGCCGGCTCGTCGCGGCCCTGCAGCGGGTCCAGGCCGAGGTGCGGTTCTGCACCATCTGCTTCAACGTCTCCGAGGGCGAGCAGTGCCGGATCTGCCGTGACGCTCGCCGCTCGCTCGACGTGATCTGCGTCGTCGAGGAGCCGAAGGACGTCGTGGCGATCGAGCGCACCCGCGAGTTCAAAGGCCGCTACCACGTGCTCGGCGGCGCGATCAGCCCGATCGAGGGCATCGGCCCGGACGACCTGCGGGTCCGGGAGCTGATGACCCGGCTGATGGACGGCTCGGTCACCGAGCTGATCATCGCGACCGACCCCAACCTCGAGGGCGAGGCGACCGCGGCCTACCTCGCCCGGCTGGTCGCCCCGATGGGGCTGGCCGTCTCCCGGCTGGCCAGCGGGCTGCCGGTCGGCGGTGACCTCGAGTACGCCGACGAGGTCACCCTGGGGCGGGCCTTCGAGGGCCGGCGGCGGATCGACGCCTGAGGAAGGACCCCCCTGCCCCCCGCTACTCGCAAGCTCGCGGCGGGACCCTGCAGGGGGGCCGCTCCGCCCAGGACGGGGCCGGCTCGCGGCGGGACCCTGCAGGGGGGCCGCTCCGCCCAGGACGGGGCCGGCTCGCGGCGGGACCCTGCAGGAGGGCCGCCCGATGATGGCTGAGCGATCGCTCACATGCTGCGCGCGCGGTGGCGGGTGGCGCGCCGGCGCGGCATCCTCGAGGAATGGTCGGGCCGGGTTCGTTGACGCGTCGTCGCGTCATCGACCTGATGCGCACCGCCAGCCTCCTCTGACGTCGGGCGATCGCCTCCCGCAACCCCGGCCAGATCGCGCAGCGCCTCCCGTGCAACCGCGCCGCCGGTGGGTACGGGACAGCCGCCGCCCGTGTCCGCACCACCGCAGAGGATCCCGTGATCGAGCTGTCCGACGTCCGCAAGGTCTTCCCCGCCCGCCGTGGTGCGGGGGAGGTCGTCGCCGTCGACGGGGTGAGCCTGTCGGTCGCCCGCGGCGAGTTCGCCGGAGTGGTGGGCCCCAGCGGCTCGGGCAAGAGCACCCTCGCCCGGCTGGTCAACCTGCTCGAGCGGCCCACGTCGGGCACGGTGACCGTCGACGGTCAGGTGCTCACCGACCTCGACGCCGGCGGGATCCGGCGGGCCCGGCGGTCGGTCGGCATGATCTTCCAGCACTTCAACCTGCTCGACTCGCGCACCGCGGCCGGCAACGTCGAGCATCCGCTGGAACTGGCCGGCGTGGGCCGCGCCGAGCGCCGCCGCCGGGTCGCCGAGCTGCTGGACCTGGTGGGCCTGGCCGACCGGCACGGGTCCCGCCCCGCCCAGCTGTCCGGCGGGCAGAAGCAGCGCGTCGCGATCGCCCGGGCGCTGGCCGCCCGGCCCACCGTGCTGCTCTGCGACGAGGCGACCTCCGCCCTCGACCCGGGCAGCACCAGCGGCGTCCTGGACCTGCTGCGCCAGGTGCGCGCCGAGCTCGGGCTCACGGTGCTGCTGATCACCCACGAGATGTCCGTGGTGCGCGCGGTCTGCGACAGCGCGGTCCTGATGAGCGCCGGCCGGGTGGTCGACGGTGGCCCGCTGAGCGAGGTGCTGACCCGGCCGGGTTCCGCGCTGGCCGCCCAGCTCGTCCCGGCGCCGGCGGCGGGAACCGATGCCGCCGGTGGCGAGCTGGTGGAGGTCACCGTCACCGACGCGGCGCCCGAGGGGCTGGTGCTGCACACCCTCGCCGCCGAGCTCGGCCTGTCCGTCGAGGTCATCGGCGGATCGGTGGAGACCGTCGCCGGCCGGCGGTTCGGCCGGCTGCTGCTCCGGGTCCGGGGCGACGACGGCCGGCTCGACCCGGCGCTGGCCCGGCTGCGCGCGGCCGGGGCACTGGTCGGGCGCACGGCGGCCGGCGATCCGCGCCCGTTCCCCGACGCGGACGACGAGCCCCGACCCGAGCCGGAACCGGACGTCCAGCGCCTCGCCGACGCCCCGGACGTGCAGCGGTGAACGACTGGTCCCGGCTCGTCCCGCAACTGGTGGACGCCACCTGGGAGACGCTCTACATGGTGGGGGTCGCCACCGGTCTCACCGTGCTGCTCGGCGTTCCGCTCGGCGTGCTGCTCACCGTGACGGCACCCGGCGCGCTCGCGCCGCACCCGATGGTCAACCGGCTGCTGGGCCTGGTGGTCAACCTCGGCCGCTCGCTGCCGTTCATCATCCTGCTGGTCCTGGTCGCGCCGGTCACCCGCGGCATCGTCGGGACCACCATCGGCTCCACCGCGACGATCGTGCCGCTGACCATCGGCGCGGTCCCGTTCCTGGCCCGGCTGGTCGAGACCAGCCTGCGCGAGGTCGCGCACGGCAAGGTCGAGGCGACCCTGGCGATGGGCGCGCGCCGCCGCGACGTCGTCCGCACCGTGCTGCTGCCCGAGGCGCTGCCCTCGCTGGTCGCCGGCGTCACCGTCACCGTCGTCGCGCTGATCAGCTACTCGGCCATGGCCGGCGCCGTCGGTGGCGGCGGGCTGGGCGACTTCGCGATCCGCTACGGCTACCAGCAGTTCCGCACCGACATCACCCTGGCGACCGTCGTCCTGCTGCTGGTCGTCGTCCAGCTCCTGCAGTGGGCCGGCGACCGCTGGGCCCGCCATCTCGCCGCCGCCTGACCCGGCCCGACCAGTCCGCCGGCCGACCGGCCGGAGCCCCCGCACCGAGGAGAACCCGAACCATGCGCTCCAAGCCCACCCTGGTCGCCACCGCCCTGGCCTCGGCTCTCGCCCTGGCCGCCTGCGGCGGTGGTAGTGCCGAGCTCTCCGCCGAGGACGAGCCCTTGCAGGTCGGGGCCTCGCCGCTCCCGCACGCGGAGATCCTGCGCTACATCGACGAGGAGCTGGCCCCCGACACCGGGCTGGACCTCGAGGTCGTCGAGTTCACCGACTACGTCCAGCCCAACGTCGCCCTGGACGACGGCTCGATCGACGCCAACTACTTCCAGACCGTGCCGTACCTGGAGGAGCAGGAGGCCAACGCCGGGTACGACTTCACCGCGCTGGCCCCCGTGCACATCGAGCCGCTGGGCATCTACTCCGACTCGTTCACCGACCTCGCGCAGCTGCCCGACGGCGCCACCGTGGCCATTCCCAACGACCCGACCAACGCCGCGCGGGCGCTGGACCTGCTGGCCGCCAACGACCTGATCACCCTGGCCGACACCGGGGACGCCGCACCGACCCCGCTGGACATCGCCGAGAACCCGAAGAACCTGCAGATCCAGCCGATCGAGGCGGCGCAGCTGCCCCGGTCGCTGGTCGACGTCGACGCCGCGGTGATCAACGGCAACTACGCGATCGACGCCGACCTGGTCCCGGCCGAGGACGCGCTCGCGCTGGAGGAGGCGGAGGGCAACCCGAACGCCAACCTCCTGGTCGTGCGCACCGGCACCGAGGACGACGAGCGGATCCAGCAGCTGGAGGAACTGCTGCACTCCGACGAGGTGCGCACCTTCATCGAGGAGACCTACGAGGGCGCCGTCATCCCCGCTTTCTGAGCTCTGCGCCGGGCAGCTGCCACCGGGGCCGCGGGTCACTCGACGACGACGTCGTCCCCCCGGCGCAGCGCCCGGCGCACCCGGAGCGGCACGACCGCGCCGAGCAGCCGCACCACCCCCGAGTAGCCCGGGGTCGGGCCGTGGTAACCGAGGAAGCCGCGGGGCCCGGCGACCATCGCCCCCGTGTCGACGTCGTAGCGGCTCTGGTGCCACGGGCAGACCAGGCAGCCGTCGGCGTCGATGCGGCCGGCGGACAGGTCGGCGAGCTGGTGCCGGCACCGGCGGGACACGGCGAACAGCCGCCCGCCGTCGTTGCCGACGGCCCAGTCGCTGGCCCGGCGGACGGCGCCCGGGGGCAGGTCGGCGGCGGGCAGACGGTCGGGCTCGGGCACGGCGGGCCTCCTGGTGAACGCGGTCGGTACCCGCAGCCTTACCCACCGCCGCGACCGGCAGACGTGGCGCCGCGGACGGCCGGAACCGTCGGTGGGCGGTGGGACGGTTGCCCTCCCCAGATCGACCCCCGAGGAGGAAGTCATGCCCACTCGCGACACCGTCTGGCCCTCCGGCACCCCGTGCTGGATCGACTACGGCGCCCCCGACGTCGAGGCGGCGAAGGCCTTCTACGCCGAGGTGCTGGGCTGGACGTACACCGGCGGCGACCCGGAGTTCGGCGGGTACCTGATCTGCCAGCGCAACGGTTGCGACGCCGCGGGCCTGGCCCCGCACCAGGACCCGGTCGACCCGCCCCGCTGGACGACGTACTTCGCCACCGACGACGCCGCGGCGACGGCCGCGCGCATTACCGAGGCCGGTGGCACGGTGGTATTCCCCCCGATGGAGGTCGGCCCGATGGGCACGATGGCGATCGCCCGTGACCCCCAGGGCCATCCGTTCGGCCTGTGGCAGGGCGCCCAGAACACCGGGGTGCAGGTCTACGGCGAGCCCGGTGCGCTGAGCTGGAACGACGCCGCTGTCGACGATCCGGCGGCGGCGCGGGAGTTCTACAGCGCGGTCTTCGGCTTCAGCTGGGAGGAGATGCCCGACTCCGGCGGCTACTGCACCTTCTCCACCGGCGCCCAGCCGCTCGGCGGTCTCGGCGCCACCGCGGAGTCGTTGCCCACGGGGTGGACCACCTGCTTCTCGGTCGCGGTGACCGACGAGGCGGTGCGCCAGGTGGAAGCCGCCGGCGGCGCGGTGCTGATGGCGGCGGAGGACACGCCCTACGGGCGGATCGCCGTCGTGCGCGACCCCTGGGGCGCACCGTTCTCCGTGATGCAGGACGTCTTGGGCTAGGCCCCGCGCACCTGCCGGGGCGGCCTCCGCACCCCGGTGGGCAGCGGGTCCCCGGCCGCCGGAGCGCGTGCCACTATGGCCCGCGTGACGCACCCCGCCTCGGCCAGCGCCCTGCTGCGCCACGTGCGCACCGGGCGCGCGCGCAGCCGGGCCGAGCTCGTCGCGCTCACCGGCGCATCACGGAACACCGTGAGCGCGCGGGTCGACCAGCTGATCGGGGCGAACCTCCTGGCGGAGGGCGGCCGGGGCTGGAGCACCGGCGGGCGGCCCCCCACGTTGCTGCGCTTCAACAGCGGGGCCGGGTGCGTGCTCGCCGTCGATCTCGGGGTGACCAGTGTCGACGTCGCCGTCACCGACCTCTCGGCGCAGGTCCTCGCCACGGTCGGGCACCCGATCGACATCGCCGACGGGCCGGGCCCGGTGCTGGCCGAGGTCGACCGGCTCGCCCAGAAGGTGCTGGCCGAGGCGGGGCTCACCCCCGCCGACGTGTGCGCGGTGGGGGTCGGCGTGCCCGGGCCGGTGGAGTTCTCCACCGGCCGGCCGTTCCACCCGCCGATCATGCCGGGCTGGCACGACCACCCGATCCCGAGCGCGTTCGGCCGCTACGAGTGCCCGGTCTACGCCGACAACGACGTGAACGTCATGGCGCTGGGGGAGATGGGCGTCGCCGGGTCGGTCGAGGACGTGCTGGTGGTGAAGGTCGGCACCGGCATCGGCTGCGGGATCATCATCGAGGGCCGGGTCTACCGCGGGGCCCAGGGCAGCGCCGGCGACATCGGGCACATCTCCGTCCCGGCACCCGGCGGTCGGGCCGTGGTCTGCCGGTGCGGGAACGAGAACTGCCTGGAGGCCATCGCCGGTGGTGGTGCGCTGCTCCGCGACGCCGTGGCGGCGGGCCTCCCGGTCGGCTCCACCCGGGAGCTCGTCCAGCTGGCGGCGCACGGTGACGGGCCCGCGCTCGAGCTCGTCCGCAACGCCGGCCGCACGATCGGCACGGTGCTCGCCAGCCTGGTCAACTTCTTCAACCCGCACCGCATCGTGATGACCGGCGGGGTCGCGCAGGCCGGGGCCCCGCTGCTCGCGGGCATCCGCGAGGCCGTCTACGGCCGCTCCATGCCCCTGGCCGCCCGGGCGCTGGACATCACGGTGAGCGACGCCCCCGACCTCTCCGGCCGGCTCGGCGCCGCCCTGATGGCGATCGAGGGCTTCCTGGACGAGGACACGGTCCACCAGGCCGTCGCCCGCTGATCCACGCGCCACCTGGCGCCACCCGGCGTCTCCGCACCGCAGTGCCGCCGCCACCGAACCCCGCAGCGCGCCGCAGGTTGCGGTTCGGTCACGTCCGCCGGAGCCCTTGACCGCCGAGAAGCGGCGGCAATAGTGTCCCGCGTCACGGACTAATGGTCAGCGTTGAGCAAAAGTAGGAGGTGGTCGCGGTGTCCTCTGCCCACGGCGTCCGGTCCGGTGCTCCCGGGCCCGCCCGCGCCGCCACCACCGTCACCCGGGCCGGGACGGCGAGGTGAGCGCCGCGGCCGCACCGGCGGAGGCCCCGCTGCTGGAGATGCACGGCATCGTCAAGCAGTTCCCCGGCGTCCGGGCCCTGGGCGGGGTCGACCTCGACGTGCGCGCCGGTGAGGTGCACTGCCTGCTGGGCCAGAACGGGGCCGGAAAGTCCACCCTGATCAAGGTCCTGGCCGGTGCCCACCAGCCCGACGAGGGCCGGATCACCTGGCGCGGCGAGCAGGTCTCCCTCGGCGACCCGCAGACCGCCATCGCGCTCGGGATCGCCACCATCTACCAGGAGCTCGACCTGGTCACCGGGCTGACGGTGGCCGACAACGTCTTCCTCGGCCGCGAGCGGTCCCGCTTCGGGCTCAGCCGCCCGGCGGAGAACAACCGCGCGGCGGCGGCGCTGATGGCCCGCCTCGGCCATCCCGAGATCCGCCCCGCCACCGAGGTCGGCCAGCTGTCGGCGGCCGCCCAGCAGATGGTCAGCATCGCCCGGGCCCTCTCGCAGGACGCCCGGCTGATCATCATGGACGAGCCGTCGGCGGTGCTGGACAACGAGGAGGTCGAGCGGCTCTTCGACGTCATCCGCGACCTGACCGGTCACGGGGTCGCCGTCGTGTACATCTCCCACCGGCTGGAGGAGATCCGGCAGATCGGGGACCGGATCACCGTCCTCAAGGACGGCCGCACCGTGGCCACCGGGCTGCCGGCCCGGGAGACCCCCACCGGGGAGGTCATCACGCTGATGACCGGCCGGACCATCGAGTACGTCTTCCCGCCCCGCGCCGAGCGGCCCCGGGCCGACGCCGAGCCGCTGCTCGAGGTCGCGGGCCTGAGCCTCGCGGGCCACTTCTCCGACGTCTCCTTCACCGTGCGCCCCGGAGAGGTGCTCGGGCTCGCCGGCCTGGTCGGATCGGGTCGATCGGAAATCCTCGAGACCCTCTACGGCGCCCGCCGGCCCACCGCCGGCACCGTCCGGGTCGCCGGCCGGGCGCTGCGCCGCGGGGACGTCGCGGCGGCGGTGTCCGCCGGCGTCGGGCTGGCCCCGGAGGAGCGCAAGAGCCAGGCGCTGCTGATGGGCGACCCCATCTACGCCAACATCACCCTCTCCAGCCTGGCCCGGTTCGTCCGCGGCGGCCTCCTCTCCGGCCGGGCGCAGAAGAAGGCGGCCCGGGAGCAGGCCGAGGCGCTGGACCTGCGGCCCGTCGACGTCTCCCGTGAGGTCCGGACGCTGTCCGGCGGCAACCAGCAGAAGGTCGTGCTGGCCCGCTGGCTGCTGCGCGACTGCACGGTGCTGCTGCTGGACGAGCCCACCCGGGGGGTCGACGTCGGCGCCCGCTCGGAGATCTACGCGCTGATCCGCCGGCTGGCCGACCGCGGGGTGGCCGTCGTCGTCGTCTCCAGCGAGATACCCGAGGTGCTCGGGCTGGCCGACCGGGTGCTGGTCATCGCTGATGGCGCGGTGGTTGCGGAGGCGCCGGCCGACGCGCTGGACGAGCACCGCGTGCTGGACCTGGTCATGCACGGCGCGGGCCCGGCCGCGGGTGCCGCACACGAAGGGGAAGTGGCATGAGCGAGAGCAGCACCGCGACGCCGGCTGCGGGCGGTCCTCCCGCCGGGTCGACCGCGCCGCAGGAGCCGGGCGGCAAGGGGCCGGGACTGATGTCGGGCCCGCTGGGCCGCAACCTCGGCCTGGTCGTCGCCCTGGTCGTGCTCTGCGTGGTCGGCAGCATCACGGCGCCGGGACGCTTCGTCGACATCGACAACGTGCTGACGATCCTGCGGCTCGCTGCCGTGATCGGCGTGGTCAGCATCGGGATGACGTTCGTGATCATCGGGGGCGGGATCGACCTGTCGGTGGGTGCCCTCGTGGCGCTCTCCTCGGTCTGGGCCACCACGCTGGCCACCCAGGCGCTGGCCCGTGACTTCCACTGGATCGTCATGGTGTTCACCGCCGTCCTGGTCGGTGCGGTCGCCGGGCTGGTCAACGGCGTGGTGATCGCCTACGGAAAGATCGTCGCGTTCATCGCCACCCTCGCGATGCTGGCCGCGGCCCGGGGCCTGGCCGAGATCATCGCCAACCGGCGGACCCAGATCGTCGACAACCCGGGGTTCCGCGACTTCTTCGCCGGCGACGTCCTCGGCGTGCCGACCCTGGTCATCATCTTCGCGCTGGTCGCCGTCGCCGGGTGGGTCCTGCTCAACCGGACGACCTTCGGCCGCCGGACCTTCGCCGTCGGCGGCAACGCCGAGGCCGCCCGCCTGGCCGGCATCCGCGTCCAGCGGCACACCGTGTGGCTCTACGTCCTGTCCGGGGTCACCTGCGGCATCGCGGCCGTGATGCTGATGGCCCGGACGACGACCGGCAGCTCCACCCACGGCACCCTCTACGAGCTGGACGCGATCGCCGCGGTGGTGATCGGCGGGACGCTGCTGGTCGGTGGGCGGGGCACGATCGTCGGCACCGTGCTCGGCGTGCTGATCTTCACCACGCTCGGCAACGTCTTCACGCTGAACAACCTCTCCAGCTCCGCCCAGGCCGTGGCCCGTGGCGTGATCATCGTGATCGCCGTCCTGCTGCAGCAGCGGCTGGCCGGCGGCGGCGCCCGTCGTCGCCGGCCCGGGCGGGACGCGGCGGCGGGCAGCCCGGCCGGTGCCGTGTCCGGCGGGTCCGCCGCCGCCGGCGGCCCGGCCGGCGACCGTCCCGGCGACGCGGACGGTCGCCCGCCCACCTGAACCGTCCGCGGCGCGCGCCGCCGCCCGGGTCAGCACGACCCGGCGGGCCACCCGGGCCCGTCGGTGCCCCACCACCACCTGGCGAACAGCCAGGGAGGCGATCTGCGAGGAGAGAACATGTCTGCAACGAGGCAGCGCCCGTTCCGCCGTCTGATGTCCACGACCGCCGCCCTGGTGGGTGCCGGTGTGCTGGTGACCGGGTGCACGGGCAACACCCCCGAGAACGAGGGGTCCGGGAACGGTGCCGCCAACGTCGCCAGCTCGAACGACGAGACCGGCGAGACCGTCCGGATCGGGTTCTCCGCCCCGGCCGCCGACCACGGCTGGATGGCCGGCATCAGCAACGCGGCGCAGGCCGAGGCCGAGGCCCACGAGGACGTCGACCTCATCGTCGCCGAGGGCACCAACGACGTCAGCACCCAGATCGCCCAGGTCGAGACGTTCATCAACGAGGGCGTCGACGCGATCGTGCTGCTGCCCTTCGACGGTGCCGCGCTGACCCCGGTGGCGATGAAGGCCATGGAGGCCGGCATCCCGGTCGTCAACGTCGACCGCGAGTTCTCCAGCCCGTTCGCCGCCCGCGCCACGATCCTGGGCGACAACTACGGCATGGGCGTCTCGGCCGGCACCTACATCTGCTCGCGGCTGGGCGACCAGCCCGACGCCGTCGTCGCCGAGATCGCCGGCATCGACTCCCTCCCGCTCACCCAGGACCGCAGCCGCGGCTTCGCCGACGCGCTGGCCGACTGCGGCCTCGACGTCGACAACCGGGTGGCGGCGGAGTTCACCGTCGAGTCCGGTGAGGAGGCGGCGGCGAACCTGCTGCAGGCCGCCCCGGAGATCGACGCCCTCTGGAACCACGACGACGACCAGGGCGTCGGTGTCCTGGCCGCGATCAGCAACGCCGGCCGGGACGAGTTCTTCATGGTCGGCGGCGCCGGCTCGGCCAACGCGATGCGGGAGATCCAGTCCGGCGACTCGGTGCTCGAGGCGACCGTCATCTACCCCTCCACCCAGGCGGCCGACGGGATCGCGCTGGCCCGGCTGATCGCCCAGGGCAAGAGCATGTCCGACCTGGTCTCCCAGGAGGTGCCGCGGGAGATCGTGCTGAACGCCCCGGTTGTCACGGCTGAGAACGTCGACCAGTACATCGACAGCGCTTTCGAGTCCTGACCGACCGGAGCCGCCGGGTGCCCTGTTCCCGCACCCGGCGGCTCCGCCGCACCGAGGAGCCCCCATGACATCCCCCGGCCGCCCTTCCCTGGGCATCGGCCTCATCGGGTACGCCTTCATGGGCGCCGCCCACAGCCACGCGTGGCGCACCGCGCCCCGCTTCTTCGACCTGCCGCTGCACCCGCGGATGGCGGTGCTGGCCGGCCGGGACGCAGCCGGGGTGGCCGCCGCCGCCGATCGGCTGGGCTGGGCGGCCACCGAGACGGACTGGCGGCGGGTCCTGGAGCGGGACGACGTCGCACTGGTCGACGTCTGCACGCCCGGGCACACCCACGCCGAGATCGCCATCGCCGCCTTGGACGCGGGCAGGCACGTGCTGTGCGAGAAGCCGCTGGCGAACTCGGTCGCCGAGGCCGAGGCCATGGCCGCCGCCGCCGAGCGGGCCGCCGCGCGGGGGGTGATGGCCATGGTCGGCTTCACCTACCGCCGGGTGCCGGCGGTCACCCTCGCCCGGCGGCTGGTCGCCGAGGGGCGGATCGGGCAGATCCGGCACGTGCGGGCCCAGTACCTGCAGGACTGGATCGCCGACCCGGCCGCGCCGATGTCCTGGCGGCTGGAGCGGGACAAGGCCGGCTCGGGGGCGCTGGGCGACATCGGCGCGCACATCGTCGACCTCACCCAGTTCATCACCGGCGAGCGGCTCACCGGGGTGAGCGCGCTGCTGGAGACGTTCGTGCACCAGCGGCCGCTGCCGGCAGCCACCGGGAAGCTGTCCGGGGTGGGCGGAGACGAGACGGGGGAGGTCACCGTGGACGACGCCGCGGTGTTCCTCGGCCGCTTCACCGGCGGGGCGGTGGCCACCTTCGAGGCCACCCGCTTCGCGCTGGGCCGCAAGAACGCCATCCGGATCGAGGTCAACGGCTCGGCCGGCAGCCTGGCCTTCGACTTCGAGGACATGAACGTGCTGGAGTTCTTCGACGGCTCCGAGCCCGCCGAGACCGCCGGGTTCCGCCGGATCATCGTCACCGAGCCCGGGCACCCCTACGTGGCCGCGTGGTGGCCGGCCGGCCACGGCCTCGGCTACGAGCACGGCTTCACCCACCAGGTCGTCGACCTGCTCACCGCCCTCGCCGCCGGCGAGCAGCCCGCCCCGTCCTTCGCCGACGGGCTGCAGGTGCAGCGGGTGCTCGACGCCGTCGAGCGCAGCGCGGCCGACCGCTCCACCTGGACCGACATCCCCAGCTAGCCCCCAACCGTGCTTTTTCGGGATGAAGCACGGTGCTTCATCCCGAAAAAGCGCGGTCGACCGAGGAGAACTGATGCCCCGCCCTGTCACCCTGTTCACCGGCCAGTGGGCCGACCTGCCGTTCGAGGAGATGTGCCGGCTGGCCTCCGAGTGGGGGTACGACGGCCTGGAGATCGCCTGCTGGGGCGACCACCTCGACGTCGAGCGCGCCGCGAACGACGAGTCCTACGTCGCCGACCGCAAGGCCCTGCTGGCGAAGCACGGCCTGTCGGTGTACGCGATCTCCAACCACCTCAACGGCCAGGCCGTCTGCGACGACCCGATCGACGAGCGGCACCGTGGGATGGTCCATCCCCGGGTCTGGGGCGACGGCGACCCCGAGGGCGTGCGGCAGCGGGCGGCCGAGGAGATGAAGCTGACCGCGCGGGCGGCGGCGAAGCTCGGCGTGGACGTCGTCGTCGGGTTCACCGGATCGAAGATCTGGAAGACCGTGGCGATGTTCCCGCCGGTGCCCGAGTCGATGATCTCCGACGGCTACGCCGACTTCGCCGCCCGCTGGAACCCGATCCTGGACGTCTTCGACGAGGTCGGGGTGCGGTTCGCGCACGAGGTGCACCCGTCGGAGATCGCCTACGACTACTGGACGACGGTGCGCGCGCTGGAGGCGATCGGGCACCGGGAGGCCTTCGGGCTGAACTGGGACCCCAGCCACTTCGTCTGGCAGGACCTCGACCCGGTCGGCTTCCTCTGGGACTTCCGGGACCGGATCTACCACGTCGACTGCAAGGACGCGAAGAAGCAGGTGGGCAACGGCCGCAACGGCCGGATGGGCTCGCACCTGCCGTGGGCCGATCCGCGGCGCGGCTGGGACTTCGTCTCCACCGGCCACGGCGACGTCCCGTGGGAGGCCTGCTTCCGGATGCTGAACACGATCGGCTACGCCGGGCCGATCTCGATCGAGTGGGAGGACGCCGGGATGGACCGGCTGGTCGGCGCCCCCGAAGCGCTGGCGTTCGTCCGCCGGCTCGCCTTCGACCCGCCGACCGCAGCGTTCGACGCCGCCTTCTCCTCCGGCAACTGAGGACCACCAAAATGGCCATTTTGGCGGGACCGAGCGGGCGGTACGTGCCCGTGGCCGTCCGCCAAAATGGCCATTTTGGTGGACGGTGAACGTCAGCGGACCCGGCCGCGGGGCTTGAGCGGCATCGACGGCAGCGGCGGCGCCGGCATCCGGACGTCGTCCCAGCCGGCGACGGCGCCGAACCGGTCACCGCCCCGGGATTCGGCGTCCCACTGCTCGGCGAACCCGGAGATCTCCTCGCCCGAGCGCCCGACGAAGTTCCACCACATCACGATCCGCTCCTCGAACGGCTCGCCGCCGAGCAGCAGCAGCCGGGTGGCCTCCGCGGCGCGCAGCCGCAGCGTCCGCCGGCCGGTGCCGAGGTAGAGCATCGCGCCCGGGGTCAGCGGGGTGTCGTCTACCCTGGCGGCCCCGGAGCTGGTCAGCAGCGCGTACTCGAAGTCCGGTTCGAGCGGGATCTCGACGTCGGCGCCGGCGGTGAGGTGCAGATCCGCGCCCATCAGTGGCGTGTACGCCCGGCCCGGTGACTCGGCGCCGCCGAACGATCCCATCAGCACGGTCGCGGCCAACCCGTCGGAGGTGAACCCCGGCAGGGTCGGGTGGTGCTCGAAGGCGGCCGGGACGGACCGGTCCGCCTCCGGCAGCACGACCCACAGCTGGGCACCGTGCAGGTACCGCGGATGGCCGGCGGGGGACTGCTCGGAGTGCGCGATGCCCTGCCCGGCGGTCATCAGGGCCAGCTCGCCGGGGCCGAACCGGAGGTCGCTGCCCACCGAGTCGCGGTGCTGCACCTCGCCCTCGAGCAGCCAGGACACCGTCTGCAGCCCGGTGTGCGGGTGCGGCGGCACCTGCATGCCCGGCCCGGTGGCGATGTCGTCGGGGCCGTAGTGGTCGACGAACGCCCAGGCGCCCACCATTCGCCGTCCCAGCGTGGGCAGCAGCCGGCGGACGACGGTGCTCTCGCCGAGCAGCACCTGCTTGCCCGGCAGCAGGTCCAGCACCGGTCCGCCCGGCGTCTGCGCCCGGCCGCCCAGTTCGCGGGCGGCAGGCCGGCGGTCGGTGTTGCTCATGGCGCCGGCGGAACGATGCGGGGGAGGAGGGTGGGGTCCTCGGCGGTCACGGCTGCCTCATTTCGGTTGAGTACTCAACTACCACGCCATTGTAGGCCGCCGTCCGATGGCTGTCTCCCCTCACCGCCACCGGTCGAGCCCGGGGCCGTCGAGCTCGTCGAGCGTGCCGGCCCGGCCGAGCAGCGCCAGCAGCAGCGCGTCGCCCGGCCCGCGCACCTCCGGATCGCCGGGGTCGCCGGCGGTCCAGTCCAGTTCGGGGGCCACCAGGTGCAGCCCCGCGGCGCGTTGCCGGCTGCCGAACGGGCCGCCGAGCCGGACGGCGGTGTCCAGGGCGGTGCGCAGCCGCTCCGGCGGCGTCGGCCGCTGCCGCCCGAGGGGGCGGCGGATGTCCTGCGCGTGGCTGACCACCTCGACCAGCATCTGGCCGGCCGTGCCCCCGGGTGGCGTCCGGCGGCTGTCGACCGCCCGCCGCCAGCCGGACAGCAGCGTGGTCAACGGCGCCGAACCCCGCTGCACCGCCGTCCGCGCGAGGAACCGGTCGACGTCGAAGCCGGCCCGGACGAGGCCCATGACCGCCGAGCTGAGTGGCGTGTCGGTGGCCATCGTCAGGTGACCCACCACGTCCCGCACCCGCCAGCCGGCGCACAGCGAGAGCGTGTCCCACTCGCGCATTTGCAGGTCCTGCAGCAGGGCGAGCACGTCCCGGCGCTCGGCGGACACCAGGTCCCACCGGAGGTCGTCGTCCACACCGGGACCGTGCTCGCTCCGCCGCGCCGGGGCAACCCCGGCCGTCCCGCCCGACCCAGCCGTTCCGCCCCGTCTCAGACGGACCCGCGGTGCCGCCGGATGACGTCGGCGTACGCGCGGGCGCTGTCCTTGGGCGTGCGCCGCTGGGTCCCGTAGTCGACGTGCACCAGGCCGAAGCGCTGTGCGTAGCCGCGGGCCCACTCGTAGTTGTCCAGCAGCGACCAGGCGAAGTACCCCCGGACGTCGGCGCCCTGCTCGATCGCCGTGGTCATCGCCGCGAGGTGGCGCAGCAGGTAGTCGGTGCGCTCGGGGTCGTGCACCGCGCCGTCGTCGCCGACCTCGTCGGGCCAGGCGGAGCCGTTCTCGGTGATGAACAGCGGCAGGCCGGGCGCCAGGTCGCGCAGCCGCAGCATCAGGTCGGTGAAGCCCTCGGGGGAGATGCCCCAGCCCATCGTGGTGGTCGGCCCCGCCGGGTCGATGTCGTCGATCCGCTCGGCGCCGATGAAGGCGGTCGCTTTGCCGGTGGGCTCGGCGACGGCCCGCACGGTCGAGCGGAAGTAGTAGTTGACGCCCAGCCAGTCGACCGGTGTGGAGATGACGTCCAGGTCGCCGTCCTCGACGGGCAGCGGGGCACCGGCCGCGGCCAGGTCCCGGACGACGTCGGCCGGGTACTCGCCGGTGACGATCGGCACCAGGAACATCCGGTTCTGCTGGCCGTCGAGCCGGCGGGCGGCGTCGACGTCGGCGGGGGAGCCGGTGGCCGGTGACATCGGCGTGAAGTTCAGCGTGATGCCCAGGTGGTCGGCACCGGCGTCGCGCAGCACCCGGGTGGCCAGCCCGTGCCCGAGCAGCAGGTGGTGCGTGGCGCGGGAGGCCTCGACCGGGTCGCGGTGGCCGGGCGCGTGCTGGCCGGCCATGTGCCCGAGCAGCGCGCTGCACATCGGCTCGTTGAGGGTCGACCAGTGGGCGACCCGGTCGCCCAGCGCCCCGTGCACGACGGCGGCGTAGTCGGCGAACCGCGCGGCGGTGTCCCGGTCGGTCCAGCCGCCGCGGTCCTGCAGCGCCTGCGGCAGGTCCCAGTGGTAGAGGGTCAGCCAGGGGTCGATGCCGGCGGACAGCAGCTCGTCGACCAGCCGGCGGTAGAAATCCAGGCCGCGCTGCTCGATCCGGCCGGCGCCCTCGGGCAGCACCCGGGACCACGCGACGGAGAAGCGGTAGGCCGACAGTCCCAGCTCGCCCATCAGCGCGACGTCCTCGGGGTAGCGGGTGTAGTGCTCCACCGCCACGTCGCCGGTGTGGCCGGCGAAGGTCTTCCCCGGGGTGTGGCTGAAGGTGTCCCAGATGGACGGGCCGCGGCCGTCGACGTCGACCGCGCCCTCGATCTGGTAGGCGGCGGTCGCGGCACCGAAGACGAAGCCGGTCGGGAACTGCAGCCCGGCGGCGGTCGCCGGACGGACGTCGGTGGAGGTCATGACAGTGGTGCTCCTCGGAGTCGGTGGCAGGGTCAGGCCCTCCTGCAGGGGCCCGCCGCGAGCGTGCGAGTGGTGGGGGGCAGGGTCAGGCCCTCCTGCAGGGGCCCGCCGCGAGCGTGCGAGTGGTGGGGGGCAGGGGGGTCCTTCTTCAGTCGACGCGCTGGGAGGTGGCCGGGTCGAAGACGTGCAGGGCGTCGGGTGGGACGCCCAGCCACAGCGACTGGCCGGGCACCACCGACGACCGCGGCTCGGTGCGGACGACGACGTCGGCGGGGTGCAGCGCGTCGTCGGGGTCGGCGCCGGCGAGCCGGGTGTAGAGGTAGGCGTCCGAGCCCAGGTGCTCGGCGACGTCCACCACCACCTCGAACCCCTCGCCCGGGCCGACCAGCTGCAGCGACTCGGGGCGGAAGCCCACGGTCACCCGGCCGCTGGCGGCCGCGGCCCGGGCCAGCCGGTCGCGCGGCACCGGCAGCACTGTGCCGCCGAGCCGGACACCGCCCTCGACCGCCGCCCCGGTGACCAGGTTCATCGCCGGGGAGCCGATGAAGCCGGCGACGAACACGTTGGCCGGCCGGTCGTAGAGCTCGGCCGGCGCGGCGCACTGCAGCAGGACGCCGTCCTTGAGCACCGCGACGCGGTCGCCCATGGTCATGGCCTCGACCTGGTCGTGGGTGACGTACACCGTCGTCGTCCCCAGCCGCTTGACCAGGGCCGCGATCTGCGTGCGGGTCTGCACCCGCAGCTTGGCGTCGAGGTTGCTCAGCGGCTCGTCCATGAGGAAGACCTGGGGCTGACGGACGATCGCCCGCCCCATCGCGACCCGCTGCCGCTGCCCGCCGGACAGCGCCTTCGGGCGGCGCTCCAGGTAGGCCTCGAGGTCGAGGATCTTCGCCGCGGCGGCCACCCGGCCGGCGATCTCGGTCTTCTTCACCCCGGCCAGCTTGAGCGCGAAGCCCATGTTCTCCCCGACGGTCATGTGCGGGTAGAGCGCGTAGTTCTGGAACACCATCGCGATGTCGCGCTGCTTGGGCGGGGAGTCGGTGACGTCCCGGTCGCCGATCAGCACGGAGCCGGAGTCGACCTCCTCCAGCCCGGCGAGCATCCGCAGCGAGGTGGACTTGCCGCAGCCGGAGGGGCCGACCAGGACCAGGAACTCGCCGTCGGCGACGTCGAGGTCGAGGGCGTCGACCGCCGGCCGCTCGCTGTTCGGGTAGACGCGGGTCGCCTGCTGGAAGGAGACAGTGGCCATGGGTCAGGCACCTCTTCGGGTCGGGAGTGCGGAGGGGAGGAGGGCAGGGCGGGGCGTCATCCCTTGACCGCGCCCTGCATGATCCCGCCGACGATCTGCTTGCCCAGGACGGCGAAGACGATGAGGACGGGCAGGGTGCCCAGCAACGTGCCGGCCATGATCACCGCGCGCTGCGGGACGTACCCCGAGCCCAGGCCGGCGAGTGCGACCTGCACCGTGGGGTTGCTGTTGGTCAGCGCGATGATCGGCCAGAAGAAGTCGTTCCAGGCGGTCAGGAAGGTCAGCATCGCCAGCACCGCCATGGCCGGCCGGGCGACCGGGACGACGATCGACCAGAAGATCCGGGCGGTGGAGGCGCCGTCGACGCGGCCGGCCTCCAGCAGTTCGTCGGGCAGCGCGGAGATCAGGTACTGGCGCATGAAGAAGACGCCGAACGCGCTGACCAGCGTGGGGAGGACGACGGCCTGCAACTGGTTCACCCACTGCAGCTCGGCGATCATCATGAACAGCGGGATGACCGCCAGCTGGGTCGGCACCATCATCGTGCCGATCACCAGCGAGAGCAGCAGGCCCTTGCCGCGGAACCGCAGCTTGGCGAAGGCGAACCCGGCCAGGGTGCAGAACAGCACCGTGCCGACGGTGATGCTGCCGGCCACGACGACCGAGTTGAGGATCGCCAGGCCGATCGGCGCCTGCTCCAGGGCCGCCCCGATGTTCTCGAACAGGCTGGCGTCGGGCAGGAACGGCGGCGGGGTCGCGGCGATCTCGGCGTTGGTGTGCGAGCCGGCGACCATCGTCCAGTACAGCGGGAAGATCGAGACCAGCGCGGACAGGGTGAGCAGGGTGTAGGTGACCGGCCCGGCCCGGCCCGCCCTGCCGCCCGTACCGCCCTTCGCGCCGGAGCGGCGCACGGGTGGGGCGGCCTGCGGGGTGGCGGTGGTGCTGTCGGTGCCGGGGAGCGCGATGGTGGTCATGCCGGTCTCCTACCGGTCGGCCCGGGCGCGGAGCCGGCCGATGACGGCGTTGACCCCCACGATCACCAGGATGATCATGAACATGGCCCACGCGGTCGCGGCGGCCTGACCGATGTGGAAGTTGCTCCACCCCTGCTGGTACATCAGCAGGCCGAGGGTCTGGTACTGACCCGACGTGCCGCCCGAGGTGGTCCCGTTGCCGCTGAACAGCAGCGGCTCGCCGAACAGCTGCACCGCCCCGATCGTCGAGATGACGACGGTGAACAGGATGGTCGGGCGCAGCGACGGGATCGTCACGTGCAGGAACTGCTTCCACCGGCTGGCCCCGTCGATCTCCGCGGCCTCGTAGAGCTCGCCGGGGATCGACTGCATCGCCGCCAGGTAGATCAGCGCGTTGTAGCCGGTCCACCGCCAGGTGACGATCACCGCGATCGCGATCTGGCTGCTCCAGGTGCCGCCCTCCCAGTCGATGCGCTCGAGGCCGACCGCCTCCAGGGCGGTGTTGATCAGCCCGTAGTCACGGCCGAACAGCTGGGCGAAGACGAGGGTGGCCGCGGCGATGCTGGTCGCGTAGGGCATCAGCATCACGGTCCGGAAGAACGTCCGGTGCCGGAGCTTGTAGTTGAGCAGGTGCGCCAGGCCCAGGGCCATGCACAGCTGGGGCACGGTGGCCAGGACGCCGATGGTCAGGGTGTTGCGGGCGGCGTTCCAGAAGAACTCGCTCTGCAGCAGGTTGCGGTAGTTCTCCAGCCCGATGAACGTGCCGCCGTCGATGTTCGACAGGCTCGTGCGGTGCAGGGACACCCAGGCGGTGTAGAGGAACGGAAAGAGGCTGAAGGCGCCGAACACGAGGAAGAAGGGGGCGACGTAGGCGTACCCCCAGCGGTTGCGGGTGAGCCGGGTCGTGCGCCGAACGGGGGGTGGGGCGGCCGCGGGAGGCGGTGGCTGGAGGGCCACGGCCCGGGGCCGGCTGTCGCTCGCGATGGTCATGCGTCGTCCTCGACGTGATCGCTGGGAGGGATGGGCCGGTGGTCGCGGAGCGGTCCGCGGCGGGTGGAGCCGGTGCGGCGCCCGGGAGGGAGGTCATCCCGGGCGCCGCCGTCCGGCGGTGGGGCGGTGCGCCCTGCCCCGCGGTGCGGTCAGCCCCCGGTGGCCTGTCCGGCGGCCTTGAGGGCGTCGTCCAGGGCGGCATCGGGCGCGGTGCCCCGGGTGGCGACGTCGCTCAGCGCCGTGGTGAACGCCTCCTGGATCTGGGTGTCGTACGGGCCGATCGGCGTCCGGCGGATGTTGGCCGCCGACTCACCGAACAGCCGGCCGATGGGCGCACCGCTGAAGTAGTCACTGGTGGCGTCGGCCACCTGCGGGTCCTCGGCGGCCACCGGGCTGGAGGGGAAGTGCGCCTCGCGGGTGAACATCTTGATCTGCTGCTCGGGCGCGGTCAGCCACTCGACCAGGGCCATCGCGGCCTCCTGGTCCTCCCCGCCCGCCGGCACACCGAGCCACGAGCCGCCCCAGTTGCTGGCCTGCTCGCTCTGCCCGGGCAGCGGGGCGACGTCCCACAGCCCGGCGCCGCCGTCGCCGAGCTGGGTGGTGATGTAGCCGAGCATCCAGGCCGGGCAGGCGACCGTGGCGAACGCGCCGTTGGCGAAAGCGGAGTTCCACTCGTCGCTGAACTGGTCCAGCCCGGCGGTGAGGTCGTCGGCGGCGGCCTCGCTGGCGTGGCTCCACGCGGTCTCGACGCCGTCGCTGGAGTCGGGGATCGGGTTGCCCTCCTCGTCGTTGTAGGCGAGGTCGCCCTGGTACACCGCCGAGGAGAAGATGCTGGCCGGGCTGTCGACGAAGGCGCTGTCGGCCGGCCGGGTGGGCGAGGCCTGGTACTGGCGGGCGACATCGAGGTAGCCGTCCCAGTCCGACCACATCCGGCCGAGCTCCGCGCGGTCGGTGGGCAGCCCGGCCTGGGCGAAGAGATCCTTGCGGAAGCACATCGCCTGCGGGCCGGCGTCGGTGCCCAGCCCCAGCACCCGGCCGTCCTCGGTCGTGGCCTGGTCGTACTTCCAGTCGTAGAACGTCTGCTCGACCTCGGCGGCGTCGTCCGTCCGGCTGAAGTCGGCGAAGGCGTCGGCGTGGTTGGTGACGATGTCGGCGATGAAGCCGATCTCCAGGCCTTGGATGTCCTCGAGCCCGGAGCCGGCTGCCAGCCGCGTCTGCAGCGCCTTGTAGTACGGAGCGGACTGCGCGATCGAGGTCTCCTCGATCGTCACGTTCGGGTGGAGGTCCATGTACTCCTGGTACAGGCCGGCCTCCTTGTAGCCGAAGGTCCCGAACAGCCCGATGCTCAGCGTCACGGGTGCGTCGGGGTCGTAGGGCTCGTCGCTCGCGTCGGCGCCGCCGCCGCAGCCGGCGGTGAGCACGGCGACAGCGAGAGCCGCCCCGGACATCGCCTTCGCCCTCCTGGAAACAGACATCGGACCTCCTGTGTCGTCCGTCGGGTCCGAGCGCGTGGTGTCGTCCGACGGAGTCCGTGAGAACGCTCTCACGGCCGTGGGGAAGAGAGTGGTGGCCGTCACAGCGAGGTGTCAAGGGGTGGGCGCGAAAAAGTGAGAGCGCTTCCATCAACGTCTTCCCGAAGCCGCTCCCGGCCCGCACAATGAGGGTCGGCCTACCTCAGGAGACCCCGTTGACCGGCACCGGTTCCCGCACCTCGTCGCCCACGCTGGACGAGGTCGCCGTCCTGGCCGGCGTCTCCCGGGCGACGGTGTCCCGGGTGGTCAACGAGTCGCCGCGGGTCAGCCCGGAGGCGCGCGAGGCGGTGCACGCGGCCATCGCGCACCTGCACTACGTGCCCAACCGGGCGGCCCG
Source organism: Modestobacter lapidis (assembly GCF_054780755.1). Lineage (NCBI taxonomy): Bacteria > Bacillati > Actinomycetota > Actinomycetes > Geodermatophilales > Geodermatophilaceae > Modestobacter > Modestobacter lapidis. The sequence goes on from NZ_BAAGVS010000008.1 coordinate 65,927, forward strand.
CAGCCTGGTCACCCGGCGCACCGACACCATCGCCCTAGTGCTGTCGGAGTCGGACACGATGGTCTTCTCCGACCCGTTCTTCGCCAGCATCGTGCGCGGCGTCTCGGCCGCGATCGCCGAGACCGAGCTCAACCTGGTGCTGCTCTCGGCCCGGGATGCCCGCGAGCAGGAGAAGGTCGGCCGGTACGCCCGGCAGGGCCACGTGGACGGCGTGATCCTGATGTCCCTGCACCGCGAGGACCCGCTGCCCGACATCCTCACCGCGGCCGGGGTTCCCCTGGTGTTCTGCGGGCGCCCCTTCGACGGCCGGCCGGTGGCCTACGTCGATGCCGACAACTCCGGCGGCGGTGTCCTGGCCACCGAGCACCTGCTGGCCGCCGGCCGGCGGCACGTCGCCACGGTCACCGGGCCGATGGACATGATCGCCGGGGTCGACCGGTTCGCCGGGTACCGCACCGCGCTGGAGCGGGCGGGCCGGCCGCAGCGACCCGAGCACGTGGCGCACGGCGACTTCAGCGAGGCCGGTGGGGCCCGGGCGATGACCGAGCTGCTCGAGCGCGCGCCCGAGCTCGACGCGGTCTTCGTGGCGTCGGACCCGATGGCCGTCGGCGCGCTGCGCGCGCTGCGCGGCGCGGGCCGGCGGGTGCCCGACGACGTCGCGGTGGTCGGTTTCGACGACGCGGAGGTCGCCGCCGCCTGCGACCCGCCGCTGACCACCGTGGCGCAGCCGCTGGCCGACATGACGCCGCTGCTCACCGAGCTGCTGCTCCGCCAGATCGACGGGGTGGCCGAGACCGCCGAGTCGCGCATCTGCCCCACCCGGCTGGTGGCCCGCGCCTCGGCCTGAACCCCGCCGGGACGAGGTCCGCCCTGCCGGTCGCCCGACCGCCCTGCCGGCCTGGGATGCTGGCGGTCTATGAGCGCCCCCTTGAACCTGGTCAACCTGGAACGGGTGCACAAGGCCCACGGCACGACCACGATCCTCGACGACGTCTCCCTCGGGGTCGCGGCCGGCGAGCGGATCGGCATCGTCGGCCGCAACGGGGGCGGCAAGTCCACGCTGCTGAGCGTGCTCACCGGCACCGACGAGCCCGACTCCGGTCGGGTGACCCGCCGCAGCGACCTGGCCATGGGGGTGCTGGACCAGACCGGCACCCTCCCGACCGGGACGACGGTGCGCGACGTCGTCTTGCCGACGTCCCGGTTCGCCGAGGAGCACGAGTGGGCCGGCGACCCCGCCGTCCGGTCGGTGCTGGCCGGGCTGGAGCTGGACCGGATGGGCCTGGACGCCCCGGTCGCGCCGATGTCCGGCGGTGAGCGGCGCCGGGTCGCACTGGCCGCCCAGCTGATCCGCCCGCTGGACCTGCTCGTGCTCGACGAGCCGACCAACCACCTCGACGTCGAGGGGGTCGCCTGGCTGGCCGAGTACGTCAAGGCCCGCGCCGGTGGCCTGCTGGTCGTCACCCACGACCGGTGGTTCCTGGACGAGGTGTGCACGACGACCTGGGAGGTCGCCGACGGCAACGTGCACGCCTACGAGGGCGGCTACTCGGCGTACACGCTGGCCCGGGCCGAGCGGGCGCGGATCTCCGCGGTGACCGAGGACCGCCGGCTCAACCTCGTCCGCAAGGAGCTCGCCTGGCTGCGCCGGGGCCCGCCGGCCCGCACCAGCAAGCCGAAGTTCCGGATCGAGGCGGCCCAGGCGCTGATCGCCGACGAGCCGCCGGCCCGGGACACGATGGCGCTGGCCGGCTTCGCCGCCCGGCGGCTGGGCAAGAGTGTCTACGACGTCGAGGACGTCGACTACGCCGTGTCGACCGACGACGGCCCGCGCACGCTGTTCCGCGACCTCACCTGGCACGTCGGGCCCGGTGACCGGATCGGCATCGTCGGGGTCAACGGCGCGGGCAAGACCTCGCTGCTCAAGCTGCTGGTCGGGGAGAACCGGCCCGACTCGGGCACGGTCGCCGTGGGGCAGACGGTCGCACCGGCCTACCTGTCCCAGCACGTCACCGAGCTGGACCCGCGACAGCGGGTGCTCGAGGCGGTGCAGGACGTCGCCCGGATCGCCAAGATCGGCAACCAGGAGATCTCGGCGTCCTCGCTGGCCGAGCGGTTCGGTTTCGCCGCCAACCGGCAGTGGACGCCGGTCGGCGACCTCTCCGGCGGCGAGCGCCGGCGGCTGCAGCTGCTGCGCCTGCTGATGGGCGAGCCGAACGTGCTGCTGCTCGACGAGCCCACCAACGACCTGGACATCGACACGCTGACCGCGCTGGAGGACCTGCTCGACAGCTTTCCCGGCACGGTGCTGGTGGTCAGCCACGACCGCTACTTCGTCGACCGGGTCTGCGACAAGGTGGTGGCCCTGCTCGGTGACGGGTCGCTGGCCGAGCTGCCCGGTGGTGTCGAGGAGTACCTCGAGCGGCGGGCCGCCGGCGGTGCCCCGCTGACCACCGCGTCCGGAGGGTCCCCGGGCGGGACGTCGGGCGGTGGGGCGACGTCGTCCCCGGCCGCCTCGGCGGCGGACGCCCGGGCTGCGCGCAAGGAGGCGGCCAAGCTGGAGCGCCGGATGCTGAAGCTGGACGCCGAGGAGAAGAAGCTGCACGAGCAGCTGGCCGCGGCGGCGACCGACTACCCGAAGGCCGCCGAGCTCGACGCACAGCTCAAGGCGCTGCGGGCGGAGAAGGAGCAGGTCGAGACCGACTGGCTGGCGGCGGCGGAGATCGCCGACGCCTGACCGGCGGGTGCTGCCACCGGCTCTTGTGCTCTGCGTACCCCGGGTACGCAGAGCACAAGAGAGCCGGAGGTGGTGGTCGGTCAGGCGGCCTCGGCCCGGCGGCGCTGGATCACCCGCAGGCCCAGCAGCACGGCGGGCACCGCCCCGATCAGCGAGATCCCGGCGAACAGCAGCGGCTGGTCACCCCTGGCCGCTGAGGTCCGGGGCCTCCTCCGGGTCGCCGTCGCGGCCGGCGTGGTGGCAGCGGGCCTGGTAGGCCAGCAGGTCCGCGAGCTGGACGCGGCGGTGCCGGCGGGGCTGGTCGTAGGCGATGACGCCCTGGTCGAGGAGCCGAACCAGGGTGGGCCGGCTGATGCCGAGCAGGTCGGCCGCCTCCTGGGTGGACAGCACCTGCTCGTGGCAGGACAGCGTCACCGGACGGCCCTCGGCCAGCGCCGCGGCCGCCAGCCCGAGCACCTCGAGCAGCTCGCGCGGCAGGTCCCAGCGGGCGCCGTCGGCACCGGTCACCGCCCACCCGGAGCCGCGGGGCAGGGCGGCCGCGATCGCCCGCAGCCGGTCGGCGACGGCGTCGGAGGGCGGGTCCACGGTGTGTTCACCGGCGGCGGCGGAGTGCACGGCGGGCAGCATAGGCCCAATCTCGGCTCAAATCGAACAACTCGAAAGCCTTTGGTAGGCTGGGCCCATCGCCGAGTCGTCTTCGACGGCCGAGGTGTCGTCCCCCCGAGCCGCCGTCCGAACGACCCCGGGAGACCCGTGACCGCACTGCTCGTGCTGCACCTGGCGGCCGCCCTGGTCGCGCCGCTGCTGGTCCACCAGTGGGGTCGGCAGGCCTTCCTGGCCCTGGCCCTGGTGCCCGCGGTCAGCTTCGGCTGGGTGCTCGCGCAGCTGGGCACGGTCACCGGCGGCGGCGAGGTGCGCGAGACGACACCGTGGATCCCGACCCTCGACCTGGCGATCACGCTACGGCTGGACGCGCTGTCGCTGACGCTCGCCGCCCTGGTCACCGGGGTCGGCGCGCTCGTGCTGGTCTACTGCGCGCGCTACTTCGAGCCCGACGACGAGGGCATGGGCCGGTTCGCCGCCGTGCTCACCGCGTTCGCCGGCTCGATGCTGGGCCTCGTCCTGGCCGACGACATGCTTCTGCTGTACGTCTTCTGGGAGCTCACCACCGTCTTCTCCTTCCTGCTCATCGGCGGGTCGGGGACGCGGCTGGCCGGGCGGCGGGCGGCCAGCCAGGCGCTCGTGCTCACCACCGCCGGCGGGCTGGCGATGCTGGTCGGGCTGATCCTGCTCGGGGAGTCCAGCGGCAGCTACCTGCTCTCCGACGTCGTCGCCGACCCGGGCAGCGGCCCGCTGCTGGTCGCCGGCACCGTGCTGGTGCTGGTTGGGGCGATCACCAAGTCGGCGATGGTGCCCTTCCACTTCTGGCTGCCCGCCGCGATGGAGGCGCCGACGCCGGTCAGCGCCTACCTGCACGCCGCGGCCATGGTGAAGGCCGGCATCTACCTGGTCGCCCGGCTGGCCCCGGGCCTGGCCGACGTCCCCGGGTGGCGGCCGATCGTGCTGGGCCTGGGCCTGGCCACCATGATCGTCGGCGGGTACCGGGCCCTGCGGCAGAACGACCTCAAGCTGCTGCTCGCCTTCGGCACGGTCAGCCAGCTCGGCTTCCTCATGGTGCTGGTCGGCGCCGGCAGCGCCGAGCTCGCCGCCGCCGGCCTGGCGATGACCATCGCCCACGCGCTGTTCAAGTCCACCCTCTTCCTCACCGTCGGCGTGATCGACCACTCCACCGGCGTCCGCGATCTGCGGCGGCTGTCCGGCCTGGGCCGGCGGCTGCCCGTGCTGGCGGCGATCGGCACCCTCGCCGCGGCGTCGATGGCCGGGCTGCCGCCGCTGCTGGGTTTCGTCGGCAAGGAGGCGGCCTTCACCGCGCTCTGGAACGCCGGGCTCCCCGACCGCACCAACGCGATCGTGGTGCTCGTCGGCCTGGTCCTCGGGTCGGTGCTCACCGCGGCGTACTCGGCGCGGTTCCTGTGGGGCGCCTTCGCCCGCAAGCGCTGGCTGCCCGCGACCGAGCCCGGCGAGTTGGTGCACGCGCCGGGAGCGCTCTTCCTGGCCGCGCCGGCCGTGCTGGCGCTGTGCGGCCTGGTCGCCGGCCCGGCCAGCCCGCTGCTCGACCCGCTGGTCGCCGCCTACGCCGAGACCCTGCCGCTGCTCGCCGAGGAGGTCGAGCACCTCGCGCTGTGGCACGGCCTGCAGCCGGCGCTGGGCCTGTCCGCGCTGACCGTGCTCGGTGGCGGAGCCCTGTTCGCCGTCCGCAGCCGGGTCGCCCGGCTGCAGGCGCGGCTGGCGGTGAGCGCCTCGGCCGACGAGGGCTACTGGAACACCATGCAGGGGCTGGACCGGTTCTCCGTGCTGATCACCGGCACCACGCAACGCGGTTCGCTGCCGGCCTACCTGGGCACGATCCTGGTCGTCGTGCTGGCCCTGCCGGGTTCGGTGCTGGTCTTCCGGGCGCCGTGGCCGGACGAGTGGCGGGCCTGGGACTCCCCGATCCAGGCCCTCGTCGGGGCAGCGGCGCTGGTCGCCGCGTTCCTGGCCATCCGCATCCGGCAGCGGCTGTCGGCGGTGCTCGTCGTCGGGGTCACCGGCTACGCGCTCGCGGTGCTGTTCATCCTGCAGGGCGCCCCCGACCTGGCGCTGACCCAGTTCCTGGTCGAGACGCTGACCCTGGTTACCTTCGTGCTGGTGCTGCGCAAGCTGCCCAAGGACATCACCGAGCGGCACCGTCCCCGGGAGCGCGCCTTCCGCGGGGTGGTCGCCGGTTGCGTGGGGGCGTTCATGGCCGCCGTCGGTGCGGTCGCGCTCGCCGCGCGCACCGCCGAGCCGGTGTCGGTCGCCTATCCCGAGGCGGCGTACGAGTTCGGCGGCGGGCAGAACATCGTCAACGTGACCCTCGTCGACATCCGGGCCTGGGACACCCTCGGTGAGATCTCGCTGCTCGTCGTGGTGGCCACCGGGGTGGCCAGCCTGGTGTTCCTGCGCCGCCGCACCGGGGTTGTCGAGCGGGCCGGTGACCAGGTGCCGGGGACGCCCGCCCGCGCCCGGTGGGCCCCGCGCAACCGGTGGCTCGCGGCCAGCGCGCTGCTCCCGCCGCAGCGGCGCTCGGTGGTGCTCGAGGTGGTCACCGGGGTGCTGTTCCACACCATCGTGGTGTTCTCGCTCTACTTGCTGTTCACCGGCCACAACGAGCCCGGCGGCGGCTTCGCCGGAGGGCTGGTGGCCGGGCTGGCACTGGTGCTGCGCTACCTGGCCGGCGGCCGGTACGAGCTCGGTGAGGCCGCGCCGGTCGACCCGGGCCTGCTGCTCGGGATCGGGCTGCTGTTCTCCGGGGGCACCGGCGTGGTCGGGCTGGCACTGGGCGCCGAGGTGCTGCAGACGGCGATCCTGGAGACCACGCTGCCGGTGCTCGGCGACGTGAAGCTGGTGACCTCGCTGTTCTTCGACGTCGGCGTCTACCTCATCGTCGTCGGCCTGGTGCTCGACGTGCTGCGCAGCCTGGGCGCCGAGCTCGACCGCCAGGTGGACGAGGACGACCCGATCGACGCCGCTCCCGACGAGGTGATCGTGCGATGACCCCCACCGTCGTCCTGCCGGTGATCATCGGTGGCCTCTACGCCGCCGGTGTCTACCTCCTGCTGGACCGCAGCCTGACCCGGGTGCTGCTGGGCTTCCTGCTGCTCGGCAACGCCACCAACCTGCTGCTGCTGTCCGCCGGCGGCGCTGCCGGACTGGCGCCGATCCTCGGCACCGTCGAACCCGGGGAGATGAGCGATCCGCTGCCGCAGGCCTTCGTGCTCACCGCGATCGTGATCACCTTCGGCATCTCGGCGTTCCTGCTGGCGATGATCTACCGCTCCTGGCGGCTGGTCCGCCAGGAGGTCGTCGGCATCGACGAGGAGGACCGCCGGGTCGCCGCCCGCGACGCGATGGACGCCGACGACCTCGACCCCGACGACCTGGCGCCGGAGGACCGGCCGGCCGCGCACGCGGACAGCCTGGTCTCCGACCAGCAGGTGGAGGGCCGGCTGGCGCACCTCTACGGCGGCATCCCCTCCGACGACGTCGACCTGCCCCCCACCCGGCGGAGCCGCTCGTGACCAGCATCCTCACCCCGCTGCCGGTGCTGCTCCCGCTGCTCGGCGCCGCCTGCGCGCTGCTGGTGGGCCGGCACCCGCGGGTGCAGCGCACGCTGAGCCTGCTCGTGCTGTCCGCGGTGCTCGCCGTCTCGGTGGCGCTGCTGCTGCTCGCCGACGCGAACGGGGCCGAGGCGGTGTCGGTGGGCGGGTGGCCGGTGCCGCTGGGCATCGTGCTGGTCGTCGACCGGCTGTCGGCGCTGATGCTGGTCGTCGCGAGCACCGTCGCCCTCGGCGTGCTGGTGTTCGCCGTCGGTCAGGGTTCGGCCGACGGCGACGAGGAGACGCCGCTGTCGATCTTCCACCCGACGTTCCTGGTGCTGATCGCCGGCGTGAGCAACGCCTTCCTCGCCGGTGACCTGTTCAACCTCTACGTCGGTTTCGAGATCCTGCTGACCGCCAGCTACGTGCTGCTGACCCTGGGCGGTTCCGCGCCCCGAATCCGGGCCGGCATCACCTACATCGTGGTGAGCCTGCTGAGCTCGCTGCTCTTCCTGGCCGCGATCGCCCTCGTCTACGCCGCGACCGGCACGGTCAACATGGCCCAGCTCGCCGTCCGGCTCGCCGAACTGCCCGAGGGCACCCAGCTGCTGCTGCAGTCGCTGCTGCTCATCGCCTTCTCCATCAAGGCCGCGGTGTTCCCGCTCTCGGCCTGGCTGCCCGACAGCTACCCGACCGCGCCGGCGCCGGTCACCGCGGTGTTCGCCGGCCTGCTCACCAAGGTCGGCGTGTACGCGATCATCCGCACCCAGACGCTGCTGTTCCCCGGGGGCGCGCTCGACGACGTGCTGATGTGGGCGGCGCTGGCCACCATGCTGATCGGCATCCTGGGCGCGGTCGCCCAGACCGACATCCGGCGGATCCTGTCCTTCACCCTGGTCAGCCACATCGGCTACATGGTGTTCGGGATCGCGCTCGGGACGACGGCCGGCCTGGCCGGGGCCATCTTCTACGTGGCCCACCACATCGCCATCCAGACCACGCTGTTCCTGGTCGCCGGGCTGATCGAGCGGCAGGGCGGGTCGACGTCGGTCGACCGGCTCGGCGGGCTGGCCAAGGCCTCGCCCCTGCTGGCGGTGCTCTTCTTCGTGCCGGCGATGAACCTGGCCGGGATCCCGCCGCTGTCGGGGTTCATCGGCAAGCTCGGCCTGCTGGAGGCCGGTGTCGCCGAGGGCAGCTGGCCGGCCCTGGTGCTGGTCGCCGGCGGGGTGGTCACCAGCCTGCTCACCCTGGTGGCCATCTCCCGGGTGTGGACCCGCGCCTTCTGGCGGCCGCGGGCGCAGGAGCCGGCGGGTGACACCGCCGGGAACGCGGTTCCCGACGCCGGGCCGGGCGCCGGGTCCGCGCCGTCGCCGGCGCCCACCCCGGACAGCCGGGAACCCGCCGGCGTGACGGCCGCCGCCGGTGATGCCCCGGCGGCCGGGGATCCCGGGAGGACGGGAGCGAGGGCGGCGCTCGGCGGGCGCACCCGGGCCGCCGCCCGGCAGCGGGCCTGGGCCCGGCACACCGCGGTCGCCACCGCCACCACCCCGGCCGAGGACGGGTTCGGTGACGGGCGCCGCGGCCGGCGTGCCGCCCCGCTGCGCCCGCTGCCGGCGGTGATGCTCGGCGCCACCATGGCCATGGTGGCGGTGACCGCCGCCCTGACCGTTATCGCCGGTGCGCTGTACGGCTACACCGACCGGGCCGCAGGCGACCTGGTGGACCGCATGCCGTACCTGGAGTCGGTCCTCGGTGGGGAGGTGGGCCGGTGACCACCCCGGAGGTCGCCGTCCGCCGGCTGCGCAACCAGGTACCGCTGCTGGTCTCCCTGGTCCTGGTCTGGAACCTGCTGTGGGGCACGTGGTCGTGGGCCAACCTGCTGTCGGGCACCGTGGTGGCGGTGGCCGTCACCTGGCTGCTGCCGCTGCCCCCGGTGACCGGTGGCCTCCGGTTCCATCCGGTGGCAGTGCTGCGCTTCGTCGGGCACTTCGTCGCGGACCTGGCCGCGTCCAGCGCGCAGGTGGCCTGGGAGGCGATCCGGCCCCGGGGCATGCCGCACGGCGCGATCATCTCCGTGCAGCTGCGCACCGACTCCGACCTGCTGCTGACCATGATCGCCGAGTCGCTGTGCCTGGTGCCCGGGTCGATCGTCATCGACCTGGACCGCGAGGAACGGGTCTTCGGGCTGCACCTGCTCGCGGTGCGCGACCACGCCGAGGTGGACGCCCAGCGGCGGCGGGTGCTCGAGACCGAGGAACGGGTCGTGCGCGCCTTCGGCTCGGCCGCCGAGATCGCCGCGCTCGACCAGCAGCCCGACCAGCCCGAACGCCGTCCCGCCGGGAGCGCCCCGTGACCATCGTCTCCGTGCTGACCTTCGCCATGCTGGGCGGTGGGGTGCTGCTCGCGCTGGTCCGGCTGTCGCGGGGGCCCTCGCTGCTGGACCGGGTGGTCGCCACCGACGCCCTGCTGGTGATCATCTCGGCCGGGCTGGCGGTCTACGCCGCGCTCACCCGGAACCCGACGGTCGTCCCGGTGCTGGTCGTGGTCTCGCTGCTCGGGTTCGTCGGCTCGGTGTCGGTCGCCCGCTACATCGGCGGCATGCTGCTGGAGTCCGCGGACGACGGTCGGGACGTCGGGCTTCCCCTGGCGGCCGAGGCCGCTCCCGAGAACGACCCCGCAACCGCCGACGGGACCACCGCCGGGACGCCGACCGAGGGAGGGCGGGCATGAACGACGTGGACTCCGTGGCCGACGTCATCGCGGTGGCGTGCCTGCTGGTCGGCGCCTTCTTCTGCCTCACCGCCGGGGTCGGGCTGCTCCGCTTCCCGGACGTGCTGTCGCGGATGCACGCGGGTACCAAGCCGCAGGTCGTCGGGGTGCTGCTGATCATGGTCGGGGCGGCGATCCGGCTGACCGGCTCATCGGTGACCTGGATGCTGCTGCTGGTCGCTGCCTTCCAGCTGCTCACCGCACCGGTGAGCGCGCACCTGGTCAGCCGGATCGCCTACCGCCGCCGGCACGTCCGGCGCGACCTGCTGCTGGTCGACGAGCTCGGCGGCGGGCCGCGCGCCCGGCCCGGCGCCCCGCGGGGCGACGAACCGGCCGACGGGGTGGACCAGGCGGGGCGCTGACGGCCGGGGGCCGGGCCCGGCCGGCGGGCTCAGGACAGCTGCCCCAGCCAGAACGGCAACCCCTGGTCGTCGCGGCACAGCGCACCCAGCCCGTAGGGCTGCCGCTCGACGTCGCCGGCCTCCCCGCCGGCGGCGGCCACCGCGGTGACGGCGGCCCCGATGTCGTCGACGACGTACATCGGCACGGTCCCGGGCTCGGTCGCGCCGCCGCCGATGCCGACCATCGGCGTCGGGCCCTCGACCTGCCAGCCGTCGGGCACCCGTCCGGGAACGGCGGTCCAGCCGAGCACGGCGCCGTAGAAGTCCAGCGCGCGGCGGCCGTCGGGCACGTCGAGGGTCAGGTAGACCGCGTCGCCGGCACGCAGCGGCGGGCGGGCCTCGGGCGCCGCCGGGGCGCTCTGCAGCATCCAGCGGTGACCGTAGGGGTCGAGGACGACGCCGGTGCGGCCGTAGGGCGCGGCGGTGGGTTCGCGTTCGACGGTCGCGCCGGTGGCGGCCGCCCGGGCCACCGCGGCGTCGACGTCCGGCACGGTCAGGTGCAGCGACACCGCGACGCGGCCCTCCTGCGGCGCCGCCAGCCCGAGTTCGGGGTACTCGTCGGCGAGGAACAGCGTCGCACCGCCCACGGCCAGCTCGGCGTGCCCGATCCGGTCGTCGTCCATCAGGTACGGGTCGCCGACCAACCGGGCGCCGAGGGCGTCGGTGTACCAGGAGATCGCGGCGCGGGCGTCGCGCACCACGAGGTAGGGCGTGAGCTGGGACATTCCAGATCCTCCGGTAGCCCCTCCGCAGGGTCCCGCCCCGAGCTTCCGAGGGGTGGGGGCGGAGGGGTCCTTCTCCTACCGCTGTGCCCGGTTCACCGCCGAGACGACCGCGCGCAGCGAGGCGGTGACGATGTTCGCGTCGATGCCGACGCCCCAGAGCACCCGGTCCCCGACGGCGCACTCGACGTAGGCCGCGGCCCGCGCGTCGCCGCCGGACGAGAGCGCGTGCTCGGCGTAGTCGAGCACCCGGACGTCGACGTCCACGCTGTGCAGGGCGTCGACGAACGCCGCGATCGGGCCGTTGCCGCGGCCGCGGACTGTCATCGGCACCCCGGCGTCGACCAGCTGGGCGGTGAGCTCGTCGGGGCCGGCACCCGACGCGGTGTGCTCGTGGCCGGTCAGCGAGAACCGGCCCCAGGGGGCGTCGGGGTCGGGGAGGTACTCGTTGGAGAAGGCCGTCCACATCTGCTCGGCGGTCACCTCGCCGCCCTCGTCCTCGGTGTGCCGCTGGACGACGGCACTGAACTCGATCTGCAGCCGGCGCGGCAGGTCCAGGTGGTTCTCGGTCTTCATGATGTAGGCGACGCCGCCCTTGCCGGACTGGCTGTTCACCCGGATGACGGCCTCGTAGCTGCGGCCGACGTCCTTGGGGTCGATCGGCAGGTAGGGGACCGCCCACGGGATCTGGTCGACGGTCGTCCCGGCGGCGTCCGCGTCGGCCCTCATCACCGCGAAGCCCTTGTTGATCGCGTCCTGGTGGGAGCCGGAGAACGCGGTGTAGACCAGGTCGCCGCCGTAGGGGTGCCGCTCGTGCACGCCCAGCTGGTTGCAGTGCTCGACGGTGCGCCGGATCTCGTCGATGTCGGAGAAGTCGATCTGCGGGTCGATGCCCTGGCTGAACAGGTTCAGCCCCAGGGTGACCAGGTCGACGTTGCCGGTGCGCTCCCCGTTGCCGAACAGGCAGCCCTCGATCCGGTCCGCGCCGGCCCGGTACCCGAGCTCGGCGGCGGCCACCGCGGTGCCGCGGTCGTTGTGCGGGTGCAGGGAGAGCACGACGGCGTCGCGGCGGCCGAGGTTCCGGTGCATCCACTCGATCTGATCGGCATAGACGGTCGGCTCGGCCATCTCCACGGTCGCCGGCAGGTTGAGGATGGTGGGCCGGTCGACGGTGGGCTCCCACACGTCGGTGACGGCGTTGCAGACCTCGACGGCGTACTCGAGCTCGGTGCCGGTGAAGGACTCGGGGGAGTACTCGAACCGGATCTCGGTGCCGACCAGCTGCTCGGCCAGCTTGCGCACCAGCTGCGCGCCGTGGACGGCGATGTCGGTGATGCCGGCGCGGTCGGAATCGAAGACCACCCGCCGCTGCAGGGTCGAGGTGGAGTTGTACAGGTGGACGATCGCCTGCCGGGCGCCGCGCAGCGACTCGTAGGTGCGCTCGATCAGCTCGTCGCGCGCCTGGGTCAGCACCTGGATGGTGACGTCGTCGGGGATCAGGTCCTCCTCGACGAGCTGGCGGACGAAGTCGAAGTCGGTTTGGCTCGCGGCGGGGAATCCGACCTCGATCTCCTTGTAGCCCATGCGGACCAGCAGGTCGAACATCCGCCGCTTGCGGTCGGGGGTCATCGGGTCGATCAGCGCCTGGTTGCCGTCGCGCAGGTCGACCGCGCACCAGCGGGGGGCCACGGTGGTGACCTTCTCCGGCCAGCTGCGGTCGGGCAGCGGGACAGGGGTGAAGGGCGCGTACTTGCCGATCGGCAGCTGCGACGGGCGCTGGGGATTGCGGGTGTGCGGGTGGTTCTCGGACATGGGTGCTCCTCGGGCGCGTGCTGCTGGCGCGGTCGCGCGCAGCGGCGGGGTGCGGCCAGCGGGCGCGGACACGCGCGGACTCCGCGACGAGGGAGCCGACCTAGGAGAGGGCCTCGCCGCGGCGGGTAAGCAGGAGGCTGCCGCGCACGCGCCAACGGTAGCAGTGGCTCACCCCAGGTCGCACCGGCACGCGCAGTCCGGAACGTGTTCCTCGTCGATGCTCGCCCTGGTCACCGGGCCCGTCTCCGGGCCGATCGAGCACCCGGTCGGGCAGCTGCAGGTGAACTCCGGGAGGTCGCCGAGCTCCCCCGCGCGTCGCCGGCGCTCCCACTCCGCCTGTTGCCGCTGCCACGCCTCCTGGCGCCGCGCGGCCGCCCTCGCTTCCAGCCCGTCACCGGGCAGCGGCAGCTGGTGGTCGGCCGGGATGCCGGCGGCGCGACGGCCCGCGTCCCGGTACGCCCGGTCGCGGTCGAAGGTGTACGTGGGTGGCCGTCGGCTGTAGCGCTCCGGACCGTGCCACCAGTCGTCGTCGCCGTGACGGGTGTCCAGGTGCGCCGGGAAGTGCCGCCCGGCGCGGTCCCGGACCGTGCCGTCGGCCATGCCGGCCACTTCCGTGCCTGCCGCGTCGAGCAGGGCGAGCCGCAGGCCGGCGACCGCGGCGGCCCGCTCCAGGACGTCGACGGGCAGACCCCGCCGCCGGGCCTCCGCCTTCGCGAGGGCACTGGCCGACACCCCGCAGGCCGCGGCCAGCTCGCGCTGCGACAGGTCCGCCGTGCGACGGATGCGGCGCAGCGCGCCCGACAGGTCGAAGGAACCCACCTCCGGATCGTGGCGGCCCGCACCTCCGACGGGCCCCTTCCCCGCCGCTTGTGGACATCCCCCTCGCCGGTGGACACCGGGCCGCGGGCAGGTATCACCCCCGGGAGCTTGTGCTCTGCCTCCGCGGTGGGCGCAGAGCACGAAGCGCGGTCGCGGGGGAGGGGCGTGGGGTCTTGTGCTGTGCGTCCGGGGTGGGCGCAGAGCACGAAGCGCGGTCGCGGGGGAGGGGTGTGGGGTCTTGTGCTGTGCGTCCGGGGTGGACGCAGAGCACAACCGCGCTGAGGGGGCAGCTGTCGGCGTCCGGTCCCGAGGTCCGATCAGAAGGACTTGCTGAGCCGCAGCCGCAGCGGGCGGCCGTCGGGATCGTTGACCAGCCGGTAGAGCGGCGTCGCCCACAGCCGGGTCAACCGGGACAGCCGCTTCGGGCGGTGCGGCCGGAGCCGGCCAGGAGGTCGGGGGCCGACGCGGCCGCCGTCGTGCCACTCCTGCAGCGCGGTGGCCGCCCGGTCCAGCGTGGCGACGAAGGCCCCCGGGTCCAGCAGGCCGTCGTCCTCGCTGCCGTCGAGGGCCCGGTCCAGGTGCTCCCGGGCCAGCCGCAGTCGCAGGTCGCGGGCGAACACCCGGGCACCGAACCCGGTGCCGGCCGGGTCGCGGGGCTCGCGATCGTCCCGGGTGGTGTCCAGGACGCCGCTGGACAGCTCGCTGTCGTGGGTCCAGGACCGCCGGTTGAAGTTGTCGCTGCCGACGCTGGCCCAGACGTCGTCGACGACGCAGACCTTCGCGTGCACGTAGACCGGCGTCCCGGCGTGGTTCTCCAGGTCGTAGACGTGCACCCGGTCCGGGCCGGCCTCCTCGCAGGTCTGCAACGCCTGGTGCCGCCCGACGTACTGGGGTCGCTCGGCCACCGCGCCCTCCTGGTCGGGGATCCGGGGCACCACGACCACCAGGTGCAGCCCCGGGTTGGCGCGCAGCGCCGTGGCGAACAGGTGCGCGACGTCGGCCGACCAGAGGTACTGGTCCTCCAGGTACACCAGCCGGCGGGCCTGGCGGATCGCCTTGAGGTAACCGCGGGCCACCGACCGCTCGCCCTGCGGGGCGAAGGGGAACGGCGGCCAGGTCTTCGGATACGTGCGGAGGGTCTCCACCAGGTGCGGACCGCACTCCGGTGGTGCGGGTGGCTGGGCCGGCAGCGGGGTGGGCTCCATGTGCGACTTCCCGCGGTGTGCCCGCCACTTGTCGTGCACCCACGCCAACGGGTTCTCCGAGGCCGGACTGGTCGGGTCGTCCCAGCGCTGGCGGAAGACGGTGTCGAGCACCCCGACCACCGGGCCGCGCAGCTGCAGTTGCACGTCGTGCCAGGGCGGGTGCCGACCGTAGGCCGCCGCCATCGACTGCGGCTGCGGGTCACCATCGTGCTCCGGGTCGTCCCGGCGGGAGTGACCCAGGTCGATGCCGCCGGCGAACGCGACGTCGGCCGCCGGGTCACCGGGGTGGCGCAGCACGACGACCTTCTGGTGGTGGCTGCCCAGCCGGCGCACCCGCTGGTCGAGCACCACGACCCCGCCGCCGGCCTCGACCGCCTCGTCGAGGGCGGCGTTGGCCTCCTTGCTGAAGCTCAGCGCGTCCCAGTGCGAGCGCCAGACGAGTCCGCGCACGCAGACCCCCCGGCGGGCCGCCGCCGCGAACAGCTCCCCGACGGTGGGCCCGTCGTCCCGCATCCGCTCGTCCGGATCGCCCCGCCAGTCGGTGAAGAACAGCTGGTCGCCCTCGCCGAGCCGCTCGACCGCCGTCGCCAGCCGGTCGAAGTAGACCGAGCCGTCGACGAGCGGCTCGGCCAGGTTGCCCGACGTCCAGGCGGGCAGCCCTGACACCGGGTTGCCGCGCTCCGCGTCGGTGAGCAGCCAGTGCCCGGCGTCGTCCACCCGGTGATCACAACCCGTGGTGAACCGGCCCCGCAACTCCCGGTGCCGCGGGACCGTCGGTAGCCTGTGATGTCGTGGCCCTGGTCGTGCAGAAGTACGGCGGTTCCTCCGTCGCCAACCCCGAGCGTGTCAAGCGCGTCGCGGAACGCATCGTCGAGGCGAAGAAGAACGGCGACGACGTCGTCGTCGTCGTCTCCGCCATGGGCGACACCACCGACGAGCTCCTCGACCAGGCCAGTCAGATCACCGCCGATCCGCCCGGTCGCGAGCTGGACATGCTGCTCACCGCCGGTGAGCGGATCTCCATGGCGCTGCTGGCGATCGCGATCTCGACCCACGGCTACGAGGCCCGCTCGTTCACCGGGTCCCAGGCCGGGGTGATCACCACGTCCAGCCACGGCAGGGCACGCATCATCGACGTCACGCCCGGCCGGCTGCGGCAGGCGCTGGACGAGGGGTCGATCGTCATCGTCGCCGGGTTCCAGGGCGTCAGCCAGGACACCAAGGACATCACCACGCTGGGCCGGGGTGGGTCCGACACGACCGCGGTGGCCGTCGCCGCGGCGTTGCGCGCCGACGTGTGCGAGATCTACACCGACGTGGACGGCGTCTTCACCGCCGACCCGCGGATCGTCCCCAACGCCAGGCGCCTGGAGACGGTGACCTACGAGGAGATGCTCGAACTGGCCGCCTCGGGGGCCAAGGTGCTCATGCTGCGATGCGTCGAGTACGCCCGCCGCTACGGCATCCCGGTGCACGTCCGCAGCTCCTACTCACAGCTCTCCGGCACGATCGTGGCCGGCAAGATGGAGGACCTCACGGTGGAACAGGCCATCATCACCGGCGTCGCGCACGACCGCAGCGAAGGCAAGATCACCGTCTACGGGGTGCCCGACCGGCCCGGGGAGGCGGCGCAGCTGTTCCGCGTGCTCGCCGACGCCGAGGTGAACATCGACATGATCGTGCAGAACGTGTCGGCCGGCGCCAGCAAGCTGGCCGACATCTCCTTCACGCTGCCGGTGAGCGACGGCCCCACCGCCCTCGCCGCGCTGGAGCGGGTGAAGCACACTGTCGGCTACACCGACGTGCTCTTCGACCAGCACATCGGCAAGGTCTCCCTCGTCGGGGCCGGCATGCGGTCGCACCCCGGCGTCTCGGCGAAGTTCTTCGGCGCGCTGGCCGACGCCGGGGTGAACCTGCAACTGATCAGCACCTCGGAGATCCGCATCTCCGTGGTCTGCCGGGACACCGACGTGGACCTCGCCGTCCGCGCGGTGCACGACGCGTTCGACCTCGGCTCCGAGGTCGAGGCCGTGGTTTACGGAGGGACCGGACGATGAACACTGACGGACTGCGCGTCGGGATCGTCGGCGCGACCGGGCAGGTCGGCGCCGTGGTGCGCCGGCTGCTCGCCGAGCGCGGCTTCCCGCTCGCCGAACTGCGCTTCTTCGCCTCGGCCCGGTCGGCCGGCCGCACGCTGCCGTGGGCCGGTGGGGAGATCACCGTCGAGGACGCCGCGACGGCCGACCCCACCGGGCTGGACATCGCGATCTTCTCCGCCGGCGCGACGACCTCGCGGGCCCAGGCGCCGCGGTTCGCCGCTGCCGGCGTCACCGTGATCGACAACAGCTCCGCCTGGCGCCGCGACCCCGACGTCCCGCTCGTGGTCAGCGAGGTCAACCCGCAGGCGCTGGGCGAGATCAGCAAGGGCATCATCGCCAACCCGAACTGCACCACGATGGCCGCGATGCCGGTGCTCGCACCCCTGCACGCCGAGGCCGGGCTCACCCGCATCGTCGCCAGCACCTACCAGGCGGTCTCGGGCAGCGGGGTGGCCGGCGTCGAGGAGCTCGACGGGCAGGTGAAGGCCGTCGTCGACAAGGCCGCCGAGCTCGCCCACGACGGGTCGGCCGTGGCCTTCCCCGAGCCGGTCAAGTACGTCCGCCCGATCGCCTACAACGTGCTGCCGATGGCCGGCACGGTGGTGGACGACGGCAGCTTCGAGACCGACGAGGAACAGAAGCTCCGCAACGAGAGCCGCAAGATCCTCGGCATCCCCGACCTGCTCGTGTCCGGCACCTGCGTGCGGGTCCCCGTCTTCACCGGCCACTCGCTGTCGCTGAACGTCGAGTTCGCCCGGTCGCTGTCGGTGGAGCGGGCGACCGAGCTGCTGTCCACGGCGCCGGGGGTGGAGCTCTCCGACGTCCCCAACCCGCTGCAGGCCGCCGGCCGCGATCCCAGCTACGTCGGCCGCATCCGGCAGGACCCCGGCGCCCCCGACGGCCGCGGCCTGGCGCTGTTCGTCAGCAACGACAACCTCCGCAAGGGTGCGGCGCTGAACACCGTCCAGATCGCGGAGTTGATTGCATCGTCACGCTCCGCGTGACACCGCGGCCTGGAGCCGTTCCCGGCCTGGGTTGAGCCGTTGACCGTCGCACCTCGGGGAGGACTCCGTCCTCCCGTCGGCGATCCCTGCCCGTAGGTGGTCGCTTCAGGGCTTCACGTGGCGGAGGGCGAAGTCCAGGGCGATCTCGACCTGGCGGATGGTCTCCTCGATGACCAGCGACCCGTGGCCGGCGTCGAAGCGGTACACCTCGTGCGGCTTGCCCCGCGCGTCGAGGGCGGCCAGGTAGTTGTCGATCTGCCGGATGGGGCAGCGCGGGTCGTTGGCCCCGGCGACGACGAGCACCGGCGCGGCGACGGCGTCGACGTACGTCAGCGGCGAGGACCGCACGTACACGTCGTGCACCTCCTCCGGTGAGCCGCCGAACAGCGCCCGGTCGTAGGCCCGCAATCCCTCCATCTCGTCCTCGTAGGCGGCCAGGTAGTCCGCGACCGGCACCTCGGCGATGCCGGCCGCCCAGCGCTCGGGCTGGGTGCCCAGCGCGAGCAGGGTGAGGAACCCACCCCACGACCCGCCGGTGATCAGCGCCCGCTGCGGGTCGACGACGCCCTCGGCGACCAGGGCGTCGTAGACGGCGCCGACGTCCTCGAGCTCGGTGAGCCCCGGCCGGCCGGTGAGCGCGTCGCGCCACTCGCTGCCGTAGCCGGCGGACCCGCGGTAGTTGACGTGCACGACGGCATACCCGGCGTCGACGTAGGCCGCCCGACGCGCCCGGTAGGAATCGTCGTCCTGCGACTCCGGGCCGCCGTGGACCAGGAACGCCGTCGCGTAGGGGCCCGCTCCGGCCGGGCGGACCAGCAGGGCGTGCACGTCGCCGCCCGGGCCGGGAACCCAGCGATCCTCCACCGGGTACGCGGGCGGTGGCTCCTCGCCGGGGGCGGCCAGCACGACCGGGCCGTCGGCCCGCCGGATCACCGGTGCGCGCTCGCTGCAGGACCAGGCGAGCTCCACGCTGCCGTCGGGGCGGGCGGTGGCACCGCGGACGACGCCCCGCGGGGTGTCCAGCGCCTCCAGCGTCCCGGTGACCAGGTCGTAGCGGTACAGCTCGCTGCGGGCCGCGGTGTCGTGGCCGACCAGCAGCGCCGTGCCGTCGGGGTACCACCCGGCGGTCACGTCACCGGGAAGGTCGAGCACCAGTTCGGTCTCGACGCCGCTGACGACGTCCCAGATCAGCAGCTCCTCGCGACCGCGGCGCTCGTGCCCGGCCAGCAGCCGGTTGTCACCGTCCCGGGGCGCGAAGGCCAGCGCGTGCAGCCCGCGGCCCTCGCCGTCCCACTTGTCCGCGACCAGCGACAGGCCGGCGGTGCGCAGCACCCGCAGCGCCGGGTAGCGCGGGTCGCCGTGCTCGGAGTGGGAGTAGACCAGCAGCGCGTCGTCGTGCGACAGCGCGTCGACCGATGCGGTGTCCGCGGTGCGGTAGAAGACCTCCGCGGTGCCACCGATCGGCGCCGTCCACAGCTCGCTGCCGTCGTCGGTGGACCGGCCGGCCAGCACCACCGTGCGGCCGATCTCCAGCCCGGCCGGGTAGGCCGGGCCGACCTCGGGCAACGCCACCTCGTCGGGGCCGCCGGTGAACGGCTGGCGCTGCCAGGTGCCGAACTCGTCGCCGTCGGTGTCGGCGAACCACCAGATGTGCTCGCCGTCCGGGCTCAGCGTGGCGATCGAGGTGCCGTTGGGCCGGTCGGTGACCTGGCGGTGGGTGTCGGTGTCCCGGTCCCAGGCGTACTGCTCGACCACGCCGCTGACGTCGGAGGCGTACAGGCAGCGATTCGGGGCGTCCTCGGCCCACTCCGGGAGGCTCACCCGCGGGGCGCGGAAGCGGGCCTGCCAGCGGGCGGTGACCTCCGGTGGCAGGGCGGTGGGCGTCGGGGTGGGGTCGGCGGTCACCCGCTCATCTTCCCCCGGCGCCGGCCCCCGCCCTGCCGCCGGTCCCGGAGCCTGCCTCCGCCAGCGCGGCGGCGCGGCTGTCATCGGCGATGTCGCGGACGTCACCGATCAACTGCTCGAGCACGTCCTCCAGGGCCACCAGGCCGAGCAGCGCACCGTCGTCGACCACCCGGCCCAGGTGCGCCCCGCTGCGCCGCATGGTGTGCAGCACCTCGGGCAGCGGCTCGTCGGGGCAGAGCTCGACGAACTGCTTCACCGCCTGGTCGGGGATCGGCTGGTCCCGGGACGTGGGGCCGGTGCCCAGCACGTCCTTGACGTGCACGTACCCGGTGAGGGAGCCGTCGTCGGCGCGCACCGGGTAGCGGCTGAAGCCGTGCTCGGCGACGATCGCCTCGAGGTCGCGGGGGGTGGCCGAGCGCGGCACGGTGACCAGGGCGCCCGGGTCGAGCAGCACCGACCGGGCATCGTGCTGCTCGAAGGTCAGCGCGCCGGCCGCCAGCTCGCTCACCTCGGTGCCCAGCAGCCCCTCCTGCCGGGACTGGCTGATCATCGAGCGGATCTCCGATTCGTCGAAGCTGGCCGAGACCTCGTCGATCGGGGTCACCCCGAACAGCCGCACGAAGGCGTTGGCGGTGACGTTGAAGAACCAGATGAACGGCTTGAGCAACCGCACCAGCACCGCCAGGGCCGGGCCCAGGGCCAGCGCCGCCCGGTCGGGGCCGGCGATGGTGATGTTCTTGGGCACCATCTCGCCCAGCACCATGTGCAGCACGGTGACCAGGGCCAGCGCGATCACCAGTGCGATCGGGTGCAGCAGCGCCGCCGGCACCCCCAGCGCCTCCAGCGGGGCCTCGATCAGGTGCGCGACGGCCGGCTCGCCGACGGCGCCCAGGCCCAGCGAGCACAGGGTGATGCCCAGCTGGGCGCCGGCCATCATCTGCGAGACGTTGCGCAGCGCGGCCAGCGTCTTCTGCGCCCGCACCGAGCCGGCCTCCGCGCGGGGCTCGAGCTGATCGGCCCGGACCGAGACCAGGGCGAACTCGGCGGCGACGAAGAACGCGTTGCCGAGCAGCAGCGCGACCAGGACCAGCAGGCTGATGACGTCGCTCATGCCCGCGCGCCCGCCTGGGTGCGGACGGCGGTGGCGCCGTGCCCCGCCGGGGTCCCGTCGTCCCGGTCCGTGTCGTCCGGGAGCGGATCGGCCCGCAGCCGGGCGACCCGCCGGCCCTCCACGGTGGCCACGGTCAGCCGGTGACCGGTCACCAGCACGGAGTCACCCTCCGCGGGCAACCGACCCAGCCGGTCGATCACGAAGCCGGCCACCGTCTCCCAGTGGCCCTCGGGCACGTCGATGCCGGTGCGGTCGCGGACCTCGTCGGGGCGCAGCAGGCCGGAGACGAGCCAGCCGTCGCCGTCCTGGCGGAGCTGGCGCAGCGGGCGGTCGGTCTCGTCGGTGATCTCGCCGACCAGTTCCTCGACGATGTCCTCCAGGGTGACGATCCCGTGCGTGGCGCCCCACTCGTCGACGACCAGCGCCAGCTGCAGACCCTGGTCGCGGAGCAGGTCCAGCAGCGGGTCCAGGCGCATCGAGGAGGGGACGGCGAGCACCGGGGCGGCGAGCTCGCCGGCGGTGCGCTGCTCCCGCTCGGCGTCCGGGACGGCGACCGCGTGCTTGACGTGCACCACGCCGGTCACCTCGTCCAGGCCGGCGCCGTAGACCGGGAAGCGGGAGTTGCCCGAGCGGATGGCTGCGTCGATGACGTCGGCGGCGGTGGCGCTGTCGCTGAGCGTCCACAGCCGGGTCCGCGGCGTCATGACGTCGATGGCGTACTTGTCGCGCAGCCCGAGCGACCGGCCCAGCAGGCGGGCGGCCAGGGGGGAGAGGGCGCCCTCCTGCGCGGAACGGCGGGCCACGGCAGCCAGCTCGTCGGCGCCGCGGACGTCGTCCAGCTCCTCCCTGGGCTCGATGCCCAGCCGGCGCACGATGCCGTTGGCCAGCGCCTGCAGCGTGTGCACCACGGGACCGGTGACGGTGGTGAAGGCGCGCATGCCCGGCGCGACCGCCCGCGCGGTGCCCAGCGGCCGGGCGATCGCCAGGTTCTTGGGGCCCAGCTCGCCGAGCAGCATCTGCAGGCTGGTGGCCAGCGCGATGGCCAGCCCGATGGCCACCGCAGGCGACGCGGCCGCGGGCAGGCCGACGGCCTCGAGCACCGGCTCCAGCAGCCCGCCCAGCGCCGGCTCGGCGAGGTAACCGACGACCAGCGTGGTCAGGGTGATGCCCAGCTGGGCGGCCGACAGCTGGGTGGACAGCCCCGCCAGCGCGGTGACCACGCCGGCGGCCCCCTTGTCGCCGGCGTCGGCGGCCCGCCGGGCCTGCCCCCGGTCGACGGTGGTGAAGGAGAACTCGGCCGCCACGAAGAAGCCGGTGAGTGCGGTGAGGAACACCGCGGCCAGGAGGAGCAGCCACTCGGTCATCCGATGGTGGGTGCCCGAGGGGGAGAGCCCGGAAACGATTCAGGGACCGCCGATCGGCGGTCCCTGAATGGTCGGGGTGACAGGATTTGAACCTGCGGCCTCGTCGTCCCGAACGACGCGCGCTACCAAGCTGCGCCACACCCCGCGGTGCGTCGACAACTGTAACCGACGCGCGATCCAGCTCTGCGGCCCCCTGCAGGACGGGCCTGAGGCCCCGTCCAGGGCACCGCCCTGAGCGTGCGAAGGGTGGGTGGGACGGGGTCCTTCAACAGGTGGGGCGGGCGGTGAGCGTGAGCAGCGTCGCCTCCGGCGGGCAGGCGAAGCGCACCGGTGCGTACGGGCTTGTGCCGAGACCGGCCGACACGTGCAGCCAGGTGCCGTTCGGGTGGCCCGGGCTGGGCTCGGCCCAGCGGTGCAGCCAGCGGACGTGCGCCCGGTCGATGCCGCAGTTGGTGACCAGGGCGCCGTAGAACGGTACGCGGAGCTGCCCGCCGTGGGTGTGCCCGCACAGCAGCAGGTCGTGGCCGTCGGCGGCGAACCGGTCGAGCACCCGCGGCTCGGGGGAGTGGACCAGCCCCAGCCGGAGGTCGGCGGAGGCGTCCGCGGGGCCGGCCACCAGGTCGTACCGGTCCCGCTTCAGGTGCGGGTCGTCCAGCCCGGCCAGGGTGATGCGCCGGCCGTCGGCCAGCAGCTCGCCGCGGGCGTTGGTGACGTCGACCCAGCCGCGGCCGGTCATCCCGTCGCGCAGGTCGCGCCAGGGGAGCTCCTCGCCGTGCACCCGCTTGTGCTCGGTCCTGAAGTACTTGAGCGGGTTCTTCGGCCGCGGCGCGTAGTAGTCGTTGCTGGACAGCACGAACGCGCCAGGCAGGTCCATCAGGGGATCCAGGGCCCGCAGCGTCGCCGGGACGGCGTCCATCCCGGCCAGGTTGTCACCGGTCGTGATCACCAGGTCGGGCTCGAGCGCGGCCAACCCCGCCACCCACTCCTGCTTGCCGGTCTGCCCCGCGGTCATGTGCAGGTCCGACAGCTGCAGCAGCCGCAGCGGCGCCGACCCCGGGGCGAGCACCGGGACGTCGAAGCGCCGCAGCGTCCAGCGGGTGCGCTCGTAGAGACCGGCGTAGCCGAGGGTGGCGGCGCCGGTCGCCAGGACGGCGGCGGGGACGGCGGTGGTCGCACGCATCCCCCGAGCCTAAGGGGCCGCCGGGAGGCGACGGCCGCGGACCGGCGGGGTGGGAGGCTGGAGGGGTGCCCGAGCTCAAGGACCGACTGCGTACCGACCTGACCACCGCCATGAAGGCCCGCGACGAGCTGCGCACCGCGACGCTGCGCATGGTGCTCACCGCCGTCTCCGCCGAGGAGGTGGCCGGCAAGGAGGCGCGGGAACTGACCGACGACGAGGTGCAGGCCGTGCTCCGCCGCGAGGCCAAGAAGCGCCGGGAGGCCGCCGAGGCCTTCGCCGGGGCAGGTCGCGCCGAGCAGGCCGAGCGGGAACGCGCCGAGGAAGGCGTCCTGACCACCTACCTGCCCGCGCAGCTGGAGGACAGCGACCTCGTCGCCCTGGTGGCCGACGTGGTGACCCGCACCGGGGCGGCGGGGATGAAGGACATGGGCCGGGTCATGGGCCAGGTCCAGGCCGCGGTGGCCGGCCGGGCCGACGGCGGCCGGGTGGCCGCGGAGGTCCGCCGCCAGCTCGGCTGAAGAACCCCGCCGGCACCCCCGCGGCCCTGCTTCAGCCGGGCTGCCCGTCGCCGTTCAGGTCCGGTGCCGGCGGGGCCGGCTCGGGCGCGGGGGCGGGAACCGGCTCGGGCGCGGGAACCGGCTCGGGGGCGGGCGCCGGCGCCGGCGCGCTGCTCGAGGGGGCCGGACGGCTGGGCCGGCGCGGGCTGGTCGACGTGGAGCTCCGGTCGGGGTCCGGCCGCTGCACCACGGCGCCGCCGCCCTTGGTGCCGGCCGCGACGGCGGGGTCGGCCGGCGGGAAGGGCCTCGTCGGCGCCTGGTCGAGGATCGGCTCCATCGCGTCGTGCCAAATCTGCGCCGGCCGACCGCCGCCGTAGCTGCCGACGTCCTGGTTGCCCTTGGGGTTGAGCACCATCACGCTGGCGGTGTACTCCGGCAGGAAGCCGACGAAGGCCGCGGAGAACCGGGACTGGGACGTCCCGGTCTTGCCGGCGATCTCATGGCCGGGCACGGCGGCCCGGGTTCCGGTGCCGCTGCGCACGTCGTCGATCAGCGCCTGGCTCAGCGTGTCGGCCACGCCGGCCGGGATGGCCTCCGGGGTGCAGTTGTCGTCCTTCACCACCGGCTGTCCGTCGTCGCCGGTGAGCGGCTGACCGGAGCGGTCCAGGATCTGCACGACGGGGGTCGGGTCGCACTGGGTGCCGCTGGCGGCCAGCGTGGAGTACGCGCTGGCCAGGTGGAGCGGGCTGGTCGCGAACGGGCCCAGGGTGAACGAGCCCATCCGCCCGTCGATGATCTCCTGCGCCTTGGCGTCCGGCAGGTTGAGGCCCATCCGCTGGGCCATCGTCACCGGGCCCTCCACGCTGCCCAGCGTGTCCTGCATGGCCACGAAGTACGTGTTGGAGGACCGGACCAGCGCGTCGTGCATGGTCAGCGTGTTGGGCAGGGTGCCCACGTTGCCGATGGGCCCGTAGGCCGGGCCCCGGGTGCCCCCGTTCTTCTTGAAGACCCGGGAGTAGTAGGGGTCGCTGGTGGTCAGCCGGTAGTTGATGCCGTAGCCCTGCTCCAGGGCGGAGGCGGCGGTGAAGACCTTGTAGG
This sequence comes from Modestobacter lapidis, assembly GCF_054780755.1. NCBI lineage: Bacteria > Bacillati > Actinomycetota > Actinomycetes > Geodermatophilales > Geodermatophilaceae > Modestobacter > Modestobacter lapidis. Next base: position 90,828 of record NZ_BAAGVS010000008.1, read on the forward strand.
TGGAGCCGGAGCCCTGGCTGGGCACCACGTTGAGCACGACCGACTCGCACGCGGGGTCGACGGCGCCGTCGCAGCCGTAGCGCCGGTTGACGCTCATCGCCAGCACCTTGCCGGTGCCCGGCTCGACCGCGGTGTACATGCCGGCCAGGTCCGCGCCCATCGGCAGGCTGTCGAGCACTGCCTGGTCGCCGGCGGCCTGCATGTCCGGACGCAGCGTCGTCTGGATCGTCCAGCCGCCGTTGTCGATCTGCGTCTGGGTCAGCCCCAGGGTGCCGGTGAGGTACTGCTCGAGGTAGGCGCAGAAGAACCCGCCGATGGCGGCGTAGGCACAACCGTTCGGCGGGCGGGCGCCCTCGACGGTCTGCACCGGGCTGGCCGATACCTCGGCGAACTCCTGTTCGCTGATGTGGCCCAGGTCTAGCATCCGGCCGAGCACCTGGTTGCGGCGGTTCTGCGCGGCCGTCGGATCGACCAGCGGGTCGTCGCTGGAGGGGCTCTGCACCAGGCCGGCGAGGACCGACGCCTGCGGCAGCGTCAGGTCCGAGGCGTTGACGCTGAAGTAGGTCTGCGCGGCGGCCTGGATGCCGTAGGCACCGTGGCCGAAGTAGGCGATGTTCAGGTAGCGGGTGAGGATCTCGTCCTTGGAGTACTCCTGCTCCAGGGCGAGGGCCAGCCGGGCCTCCCGCAGTTTGCGGCCGGGGGTCTGCTCGGTCGCCGCCTGCCGGTCCGCCGCGGTGTCCGCGGTCTGCAGCAGCGTCTGCTTCACCAGCTGCTGGGTCAGCGTCGAGCCGCCCTCCTGGACGCTGCCGGCGGCCACGTTCTTCGCCAGCGCGCGCAGCGTGCCCTGCACGTCCAGGCCGTTGTGCTCGTAGAAGCGCGAGTCCTCGATGTCGACGATCGCCTGCTTCATCACCGGCGAGATCTGATCGGGGGTGACCGGCGTCCGGTTGTTCACGTAGAACTGCGTGATCACCGAGCCGTCCGCGGCTAGCACCGTGGTGTTGCCGTTCGGGGTCTGGTCGGTCAGCTCGACCGGCAGCGCGTCGAGCAGCGAGGCCGAGTTGCGGGCGACCAGACCGGTGCCGCCGATCCAGGGGAACAGCAGCCCGGCGACCAGGACGCCGGCCGCGACGATCATCGCGACGAGCTTGCCCAGGGCACCGAGACGGAAGCGTGCGGAGTCAGACATCGCAGGCCAAGGTACCTGTCCCCGGGGGCGCGGCGGGCCCGTCGCGCGGCGACGCGCGGGCCGGGAGGCCGCCAGGAACGTGCCGTTCCCCACGCCCCCCCGCGCGTCGGTCAGGGACGCGCCGGAACGTGGTCGTTGCGCGGGCCCGGCGCGTCGGTCAGGGCTCGTGCCTCAGGTGCGGGCCGGGAGCACCCTGCTGCGCGGGGTGCCGGTGGGGGTGTCGGCCTCGTCGCCGAGCAGCGCCGCGGCCATCGTCCGCAGCCCGTCCAGGTCGTGCACGTCCCCGGCCGCGGCCGGCACGGTGCGGACGGCGACCTCCGGGTGGGCGCTGGTGAACCGGTCGGCCAGCCGCTGTTCCCGGGCGGCCAGCACCATCCGTTCGGCGTGCACCCGCAACGCTCCCGCGGTCAGCTTCGACCCGGTGCCGCCGGCCTCGGCGATCGCCTCCGCGGCGGCCTCCGCCCGGGTCGCCGACAGCCCCATCGTGGCCGGCGGGTGGGTGCGGTTGAGCACCAGCCCGACCAGCGGCATGCCCTCGGTGGACAGCCGGTCGACGAAGTAGGAGGCCTCCCGCAGCGCATCCGGCTCGGGCGCGGCGACCACGACGAACGACGTCCCGGGCCGGCGGAGCAGCTCGTAGGTGGCCGTGGCCCGCTCCCGGAAGCCGCCGAACATGGTGTCCAGCGCGGCCACGAAGGAGGAGATGTCGCTGAGCAGCTGCCCGCCGAGGATCTTGCTGATGATCCGGCTGAAGATCATGAAGCCGGCGCCCACCAGCCGGACCCCGGCGCGCCCGCCGGCCCGGGCCGGGGCGGTGAGCAGCCGGATCATGGTGCCGTCGAGGAACCGGCTCATCCGGTTCGGGGCGTCCAGGAAGTCCAGCGCGGACCGCGACGGCGGGGTGTCGACGATGACCAGGTCCCAGCGGTCGCTGGCCCGCAGCTGGCCCAGCTTCTCCATCGCCATGTACTCCTGCGTGCCGGCGAAGGAGGACGACAGCGCCTGGTAGAAGGGGTTGGCCATGATCTGCTCGGCGCGGTCGGGCGTCGAGTGAGCGGTGACGACGTCGTCGAACGTCCGCTTCATGTCCAGCATCATCGCGTCGAGCCGGCCACTCGCCCCCGGGACCTCGACCTGCCGTGGCTCGTTGTCCAGCTCCACCAGGCCCAGGGACTGGGCGAGCCGGCGGGCCGGGTCGATGGTCAGGACGACGACCGTCCGGCCGGCCTCCGCCGCAGCCAGCGCGAGCGCCGCCGACGTCGTCGTCTTGCCGACCCCTCCGGACCCGCAGCAGACGATGATCCGGGTGCTGCGGTCGGCGATCAGCCCGGCCAGGTCCAGCGCCGGGGCCCGGTGCTCGTGGCGGTTCGGGGTGGTCATGCCGCGGCCGCGGAGCGCAGGTGGTCCTCGAGCCGGTCGGCCAGCTCGAACAGGCAGCCCACGTCGATCGGGCCGATGGCCTGGGGGAGCTCCACGGTCGGGCGGCCCAGCCGCTCGACCACTCCGCGCAGTGCGTCCTGGGCGACCCAGCGCTGGGCGTGCTCCACCGCCTCGGCAGCCAGCGCGTCGGCCAGCTCCGGGCTTGTGGGGAGGCCGGCGGCGTCCAGGGCCGGGACGAGGTCGGCGCCGGTGAGCCGGCCCGCCGCCGTCCGGGACAGGCTGGCGGCCGGCAGCAGTGGCCCGGCGGCCATGTTGACCACCACCGAGCCCACCGGCAGCCCGGCCGCGGTCAGGTCGGCGATCGCGTCGGCGGTCTCCTGGACCGGCATGTCCTCCAGCAGGGTCACCAGGTGCACCGCCGTCTGCGGCGAGCGCAGCACGGCCATGACGCCGTCGCTCTGGGTCCTGATCGGGCCGGAGCGGGCGAGCCCGGCCACCTCGCCGGTCACGTTGAGGAAGCGGGTGATCCGGCCGGTGGGCGGGGCGTCGACGACGACCGCGTCGTAGACGTGCCGGCCGTCGCGGCGGCGGGTCACGGCCTCCTTGACCTTGCCGGTGAGCAGCACGTCGCGCAGCCCCGGGGCGATCGCGGTGGCGAAGTCGACCGCGCCCATCTTGCGCAGCGCCCGGCCGGCCCGCTTCAGGTTGTAGAACATGTCCAGGTACTCCAGGAACGCGGCCTCCACGTCGATGGCCAGCGCCTTCACCTCGCCACCGCCGCGCGTGACCGCGACCCGGCGCTCCTCGTAGGGCAGCGGCGGGGTGTCGAAGAGCTGGGCGATGCCCTGCCGCCCCTCGGTCTCGATGAGCAGCACGTGCCGGCCGTCGGCGGCCAGGGCCAGGGCGAGGGACGCAGCGACCGTCGTCTTCCCGGTACCGCCCTTTCCGGTGACGACGTGACACCGCACGGAGAACGGCTCGGGGCTCACCCGGGTCAGCCTACGAGCGGATGCCCGCCCCGGCCCGTTCCGGGCTGCGCTAGCGTCGCCACCATGAGCGAAGCCCGCCGCACCTGGGAGTACGCCACCATCCCGCTGCTGATCCACAACACCAAGGCCATCCTCGACTCCTGGGGCGTCGACGGCTGGGAACTGGTGACCGTGCTGGCCGGCCCGGGCGGTGGTGACCAGTTGGTCGCCTACCTCAAGCGCCCGTCGAGCTGAGCGGGGCCGGACGATGACCGACCCGGCAACCGGCTGGCACGCACGGCTCCGCGAGCTGGGCATCCGGCTTCCCCCCGTGGCCGCACCGGTGGCCGCCTACGTGCCGGCGGTGCGCAGCGGCCAGCTGGTGTTCACCTCCGGTCAGCTGCCGTTCGTCGACGGCGGGCTGCGGCGCACCGGCAAGGTGGGCGGCTCCGTCGAGGCGGAGGACGCCGCCGCCGACGCCAAGGTGTGCGCACTCAACGCGCTGGCCGCCATCGACGAGCTCGTCGGGCTGGACTCGATCGCCCGCATCGTGCGGGTGGTCGGCTACGTGGCCAGCGCCGAGGGCTTCACCGGCCAGCCGCGGGTGGTCAACGGCGCCAGCGAGTTCCTCGGCCGGGTGTTCGGCGATGCCGGCGTGCACGCGCGCAGCGCCGTCGGCGTGGCCGAGCTGCCCCTCGGCTCACCGGTCGAGGTCGAGCTCACGGTGGAGTTGAGGTGAGGGACGGACGACCGTGTAGCGGGCGATGGGCCTGGCGCGGGGGCCGGAGGCTCCCCGGCGGGGCCATGGGGACGCGCTCAGCGCAGCCGGCACCGGCTCCTGGTCGCGGCGCGGCCCGAAGGGTCGCAATGTGACGGCCACGCCCCGGCAGGCGGCGACGGTGCTGTTGCTGCGTGACGGCACGGCCGGGCTCGAGGTGTACCTGCTGCGGCGCACCCAGGGCATGCCGTTCGCCGGCGGGATGACCGCCTACCCCGGCGGCGGCGTCGACCCGCGCGACGGTGACACCGAGGTGGCCTGGGCCGGGCCGCCACCGCGGGCGTGGGCCGCCACCTGGGGCTGTGACGAGCGCCTCGCCCGGGAGCTGGTCTGCGCCGCCGTCCGGGAGACGTTCGAGGAGGCCGGCGTCCTGCTGGCCGGTCCGGAGGACGGGGCATCCGTCGTCCCGGACGTGTCGGGTGACGACTGGGAGGCCGAGCGGCAGGCCCTGCTCGCCCGCGAGCTGTCGTTGGCCGAGCTGCTCGCCGGCCGGGGTCTCGCGCTGCGCTCGGACCTGCTGCGCCCGTTCGCGCACTGGATCACCCCGCCGCAGGAGAAGCGGCGCTACGACACCAAGTTCTTCGCCGCGCTGATGCCCGCCGGCCAGGAGGCGCGGGACGTCTCGGGGGAGGCGGACGAGGTGGTGTGGACGACGGCGTCCGCGGCGCTGGGTGAGTACGAGGCCGGCACCCGGCCGATGCTGCCGCCGACCATCCACACCCTCGGCCAGCTCGCATCCTTCCCGGACACCGGCGCGGCGCTCGCCGGGTCGCCGCCGGCCCCGCTCGATCCGATCAGCCCGACCTTCGAGCGCCTCGCCGACGGCTACTGGGCGGTGCTGCCCGACGGCACCCGGATCCGGATGGTCACGCCGCTGTGACATGGCGACCCTGACGGGTCGCACCGCTGTGCACATGGCGACCCTCCGGGCCGCACCGCGGCCAGGTGCCGGTGCCGGGTGCGCTGAGCCGCTTGCCGTGTCCCGGCGAGGGACCCTCCGGGCCCCGTCCCCGGTCCACCGTGCACATAGCGACCCTCCGGGCCGCACCGCGGCCAGGTGCCGGAGCCGGGTGCGCTGAGCCGCTTGCCGTGTCCCGGCGAGGGACCCTCCGGGCCCCGTCCCCGGTCCACCGTGCACATGGCGACCCTCCGGGCCGCATCGCGGCCAGGTGCCGGTGCCGGGTGCGCTGAGCCGCTGGCCGTGTCCCGGCGAGGGACCCTGCGGGCCCCGTCCCCGGTCCACCGTGCCCATGGCGACCCTGGCGGGCCGCATCGCGGCCAGGTGCCGGAGCCGGGTGCGCTGAGCCGCTTGCCGTGTCCCGGCGAGGGACCCTCCGGGCCCCGTCCCCGGTCCACCGTGCCCATGGCGACCCTCCGGGCCGCATCGCGGCCAGGTGCCGGAGCCGGGTGCGCTGAGCCGCTTGCCGTGTCCCGGCGAGGGACCCTGCGGGCCCCGTCCCCGGTCCACGCTCGCTCCGCTCGCGTCCGTAGCCGCGGGTCACCTGGCGATCAACGCGACGAGGGCCCCACTCCGGCGAACCGGAGAGGGGCCCTCATGCCGTCTCATCTCACCTAGCGCGGCGGCGCAGGCGCTCCTCGTCCAGGACGACGACCGACTTGCCCTGCAGCTGGATCCAGCCGCGGTGCACGAAGTCGGCCAGCGCCTTGTTGACCGTCTCGCGGGAGGCGCCGACGAGCTGGGCGAGCTCCTCCTGGGTCAGGTCGTGCTTGACCCGTAGCCCGTCGGTCTCCCGGCTGCCGAACCGGTCAGCCATCTGCAGCAGGGCCTTGGCGACCCGGCCGGGCACGTCGGTGAAGATCAGGTCGGCGACCGAGTCGTTGGTGCGCCGCAGCCGTCGGGCCAGCACCTGGAGCAGTCGCTCGCCCACCTCGGGGTGCGCCTCGATCCACGGGCGCAGCATCGACTGGGGCATCTTGGCCAGCCGGACGTCGGTGACCGCGGTGGCCGACGCGGTGCGCGGGCCGGGGTCGAAGACCGACAGCTCACCGAACTGGTCGGAGGGACCCATCACGGCCAGCACGTTCTCCCGTCCGTCGGGCGCCCGGCGGGACAGCTTGATCTTCCCGGTGAGGACGACGTAGAGGCTGTCGCCCGGCTCGCCCTCGTTGAAGACCACCCGCCCGCGGGGCAGCAACACCGTCTCCAGCGAGCTCGCCACGGGCTCGACGGACTCCTCCGACAGCCCCTGGAAGAGACCGGACTGGGCTAGGACCTCGTCCACGTGCACCTCTCGCAACGTCCTCGCGGGTGCGATGGCGACCCGCGTCCTGGGGAGTCTAGAGCCTGTGTCATCCGGCTCAGTGCGGAACGTCACGAACGCTGCCCACTCCGGGTGGGTCCGGCTGCGTCGCGACGGGCCGGTCGGGAACGTGCCGGCGCCGCGGCGGGCGCACTCAGAGCGGGCCGTCGGCGTCCGTCAGGTGGTGGCCCCGGTCGGTGACGGCCCGCTGGCCGCTGCCCCGGCCGCGGCCCGTCTCGCGGCGCCGGCGCCACCGGGACATCGCCCGGCGGATGCCGGACCGGGCCAGGGCGTCGACCTCGCCGGGGGTGGCCGAGCCGAGAAACTCCTCCACCTCGCGCGGGGACGGCGGCCGGCGCAGCGGCTCCTCGACGCGTTCCATCACCAGCAGGAAGGCGATCACCAGGGGCGGGAACAGGATGACGATGAGGGCGACCACGCGGCACCTCCTCGGCGGCGTCCCCGGGCTGGTCGGGCCCGGGGGAGAGACGACGGCGTCCAGCGGTCGGGCGGCGTCCGGCGCGGGCCGTTCGCCCGCACCACCGTCGAGTATGACCGGCGCTGGCCGTCGGTGCTTCGGCCTACCCTCGATCGCGTGTCCCAGCCCGCCCTCCAGCCGGACGTCCCGCCCTACGCCGCGCCCCGTGCCCAGGTCCGCCGCCCGGCCCGGGCCGTCCGGCTCGGCCTGCCGCCGTACGACCCGGCGGAGACCGCGCTGGCCCGTACCCGGCGCGCCCGCCGGATGGCCCGCGAGCTCGCGGTCATCCACCCGGACGCGCACTGCGAGCTGGACTTCAGCACGCCCCTGGAGCTCCTGGTCGCGACCGTGCTGTCCGCGCAGACCACCGACCGGACGGTCAACCGGGTGACCCCGACGCTGTTCGCCCGCTGGCCCGACGCGGTGTCCCTCGCCGGCGCCGACCGCGCCGAGCTGGAGGAGGTCCTCACGCCCACCGGCTTCTTCCGGGCCAAGGCCCATTCGGTGATCGGCCTGGGCCAGGCGCTGGTCGAGCGCTTCGACGGCGAGGTGCCGCGGACGATGGCCGAGCTGGTCACGCTGCCCGGCGTGGGGCGGAAGACGGCGAACGTCGTCCTGGGCAACGCCTTCGGCGTCCCCGGGCTGACCGTCGACACCCACTTCGGCCGGCTGGTGCGCCGGTTCGGCTGGACGGCGGCCGACGACCCGGTCAAGGTCGAGACCGAGATCGCCGAGCTGGTGCCGAAGAAGGAGTGGACCGACTTCTCCCACCGGGTGATCTTCCACGGCCGGCGGGTCTGCCACGCCAAGAAGCCGGCCTGCGGTGCCTGCGGGCTCGCCTCCTGGTGCCCGTCGGCCGGCATCGGGCCGCTCGACCCCGGGGTCGCCGGCAAGCTGGTGAAGAGCCCCGCAGCGTCGGACACCGCGTGAGCGCGACCCGGCTCGCCGCCCTGCCGGCCGCCCTCCTGCTGCTCGCCGGCTGCACCGGTGGCCCCGGCGACGCCGCTCCCGCGCCGCAGGCCGACGTCAGCTCCGTGGACACCGCCCTGCCGCCCTGCGCCGACCAGCCCGACGAGCCGTCCGCGGACAGCGAGCTGCCCGCGGTCGCCTTCGACTGCTTCGCCGGCGGCTCCCTCGACCTTGCCCGGGCACAGGGCGCGCCCACCGTGGTCAACCTGTGGGCCAGCTGGTGCGGGCCCTGCCGCGAGGAGCTCCCCGTCGTCCAGGAGCTCGCCGACGTCGCCGGCGATCGGGTCCGGGTGCTCGGGCTGGTGAGCAAGGACGGCGTTCCGCAGTCGGCATCCTTCGCCGCTGACGCAGGCCTGACGTTCCCCAGTGCCTTCGACGGGGACGGCGAGGTGATGGCCTCGCTGGGCCTGAACAACCTGCCGCACACCGTCTTCCTGGCCGCCGACGGCTCGGTCGCCCATCTGGAGGTGGGTCCGGTGGACTCGCTGGCCGAGTTCCAGCAGCTGGTCGCCGAACACCTGGGGGTCGAACTGTGAGCGCCGCGACGCCGACGCCGGCCGGGCTGCCGGACTACCTGCAGCGGCTGGTCGCCGCCGCCGGCGACCTGCCCCTCCCGCGCCGGCACGGCCGGCCCGGTGCCACCACCCGGCGCTCGGCGGTGCTGATCCTCTTCGGTGCGGGCCCGGCCGGCCCCGACGTGCTGCTGATCGAGAAGTCGCACCAGCTGCGCAGCCACGCCGGTCAGCCGGCCTTTCCCGGCGGCGGCGCCGACCCGGGGGAGGACTACCCGGTGGGCACCGCGCTGCGCGAGGCGCACGAGGAGGCCGGTGTCGAGCCGGACGGGGTGCGGGTGCTCGCCACGCTGCCCGAGCTGTTCCTGGGGCCCTCGGACAACCTCGTCGTTCCGGTGGTCGGCTGGTGGGACGACCCGCGCGAGGTGACCACCGGCGATCCCCGGGAGGTGGCCCGGGTGGCCCGGGTTCCGCTGGTGGAACTGGTCGACCCGGCCAACCGCTTCCGGGTGCGCCACCCCTCGGGCTACGTCGGTCCGGCGTTCGGTGTGGCGGACATGGTGGTGTGGGGCTTCACCGCGGGCCTGCTGGACGCGGTGCTCGAGGCAGCCGGGTTGAACCGACCCTGGGACGACCGCGACGTCCGCCCGCTCGCCGTCCCGCCGGCGGCGACCGACCCGGCGCTCGAGGACGAGGAGCCGCTGGACGCCGACGTCGCCGACCGCGCCGCGCCGACGGTGGCCGAGGACACCGGCTCCGGTCGCGCGCCGCGTACGGTCGTCGGGCGATGAGGCGCCTGACAGCACGGCCCTGCCGTTCCGCTCCCGGCGCCGGAGGTGGGTCGATGAGCAGCGCCCTTCCCGGCGCCTCCGAACAGCCCCGACGGGGTCCGCGGGCGCGGGCGCGAGCGGTGCTGGGGGGGCTGCTGCTCGTCGGTGCCCTGCTGGCCGGCTGCGGCGGTGAGCCCACGCTGCCGGAGGCCACCCGCACCGCCGGCGGGGAGGTCGGCACCGTGACCACGGCGGAGGACGGCGTCCAGGAAGTCGTGCTGGAGACCGGGGACGACTACGTCTTCACCCCGGCGACCTTCACCGTCGCGCCCGGCACGGTGCGCGTCACCGTGCGCAACACCGCGGCACAGCTGACCCACAACTTCGTCTTCACCCCCGGCACCGGCCCGGCGACGATCTCCGCGGGCATCCCGTACCTCGGCCCGGGCGACAGCGAGACCATCGAGTTCACCGTCGAGGCCCCCGGCGACTACCCCTTCGAGTGCAGCTTCCACACCGCGCTGGGGCAGGTCGGGACGATGACGGTGACGGGCAGCCCGTGAGCGTGCCGGCGGGAGCATCGCGGGGGCGGACCGGCTCCGGAATCGAACCGAGGAGCTAGGAGGTGTCCCTGGTGGACCTGGTGCTGATCGCACTGGCGCTGTTGTTCGCCCTCTCCGGTTTCCGGCAGGGGCTCATCGTCTCGGCCGCCTCGTTCGTGGGCTTCTTCGGCGGTGCCGTCGTCGGTGCGCAACTGTCCGGCCCGATCGCCGAGGAGATGGCCGACTCGGCGATGAGCCGGGTGTTCGTGGCGCTGGTCGTGGTGCTCGCCGGCGCGCTGCTGGGTCAGTTGCTGGCCGGGGTGATCGGCCGGGCGATCCGCACGCGGGTCACCTGGGAACCGGCCAAGCTCGGTGACGCGGTGGCCGGCGCCGTCGTGTCGGCGCTGGCGGTGCTGCTGGTCGCCTGGATGGTGGCCACGCCGCTGGCCAGCTCGCCGTTCCCCACGGTCGCCGGGCAGGTGCGGCAGTCCTCGCTGGTGCAGGCAGTCGACCGCGGCGTGCCCGACGAGGTCCGGTCCCTGTACGACTCGCTGCGCGAGGCGATCGACCGGCGCGGGCTGCCCGACGTCCTCGATCCGCTCACCCCCACCCAGGTGCGCGACGTACCGGCACCCGACCAGGCCCTGCTGGCCAGCCCGGTCGTCGACAACGTCAAGGGCTCGGTGGTGCAGATCCGCGGTATCGCCGCCGCCTGCTCCCGGCAGATCGACGGCTCCGGATTCGTCTACGCCGACGAGCGGGTGATGACCAACGCGCACGTGCTGGCCGGGGTCACCAGCCCGGTGGTCACCGCCGAGGGCGAGACCTACGACGCGACGCCGGTGTACGTCGACGAGGCGGCCGACGTGGCCGTGCTCGCCGTCCCCGGACTCCCGCAGGTGCCGTTGACCTGGGCCGATGCAGCCGTGGACACCGGCGCCTCGGCCATCGTGATGGGTTACCCGGGCGGAGGTGGGCTCTACGTCGGGCCGGCGAGGGTGCGTGACCGCGGGGAGATCAACGGCCCGGACTTCCGGGGCACGCAGACCGTCACCCGCGACGTCTACGCCCTCTACGGGCAGGTGCGGTCGGGCAACTCCGGCGGGCCGCTGCTCGCCACCGACGGGCGCGTGCTCGGAGTAGTCTTCGCCTCGGCCATCGACGACCCTGACACCGGCTACGCCCTGACCGCTCAGGAGGTGGCCGGCGCCGCCGTGACCGGCATCTCCTCGACCACGGCCGCCGACACCGGCCCGTGCGAGTAGCAGGACCCCGCTGCCCCCACCCGCTCGCGGGCTCGCGGCGGACCCCTGCAGCGGGGCCGTCGGATCTCAGCGGGCCCAACCGGCGATGGCCGCGGTGACCGCCGCGGGCGCCTCCTCGTGCGGGAAGTGGCCGACCCCGGGCAGCTCACGCCACTCGTAGGCGCCGGCCACGTAGCGGCCGGAGCCGCGGGCGGTGTGCGGCAGTACGCAGGGGTCGAGGCCGCCGTGCAGCTGCAGGGTCGGGGCGGTGACCGGGGCGGCCATCCGGCGGGCGAACCGCAGCCCGTCGGGACGCAGCTGGGAGCGGCCGGCCCAGCGGAAGTACTCCATCGCGCCGTAGGCGGCCTGCGGAATCCGGGAGGCCGACCGGTAGCGGCCCACGGCCTCGGCGAAGTCGGCGGTGTGCACCCAGGACGGCCCTGACCAGCGGCGCATCAGCTCGGCGACCGGATCGTCGTCGGCACGGGTCAGCCGGCGCTCGGGGAGCCGGGGCAGCTGGAACCGCAGCGCGTACCGGGCGGCCTGCCGCTGCCGCCGGTCGGACATCCCGGCCCGCAACCGGCGGGGGTGGGCCATGGAGACGACCACCAGCTTGCGCACCGTGCGCGGGTGCAACGCGGCCATCGTCCAGCCGACCAGGCCACCCCAGTCCGAGCCGACGACGACGGCCTCGCGCTCGCCGAGCGCCCGGACGACGGCGGCGGCGTCGTCGGCCGCGGTGGGCAGGTCGTAGCCGCGCGGTGGCTTGTCGCTGGCGCCGTAGCCCCGCAGGTCGGGGGCGACCACCCGGAAGCCGGCGGCGGCGAGGCCGACGAGCTGGGCCCGCCAGGCCCACCAGAACTCCGGGAAGCCGTGCAGCAGGAGTACCAGCGGCCCCTCACCGGCCTCCGCGGCGTGCAGCCGCACCCCGTTGGCCGAGACGTCGCGGTGCGCCCACGGACCGGGCAGCAGGACGCTGGTGGCGTCCGGCTGCGCGTCGTTCGGGGGCGGCGGGTTGGTCAGCTCGCCGCCGCTCAGCTCAGCCGGGCGTGCGGGTCCCGCCGGGCGACCCGGCCCTCGGTCACGGTGGGCAGGTCGCGCTGCCGCTGGCCGGGGGCCTCGCGGCGCATCACGTCGGGCAGCTCCTGCAGCGTCTCGATGGTCCGCTCCGGCTTCTCGATCTTCTTGACCATCCGGTACCCGATGAGGCCGGCGGCCGCGGCCAGGAGCAGCAGCAGGCCGAAGACGATCAGGTAGGAGATCCAGCGCGCCAGGCCGAGCCAGGTGATGAGCTCGGCGAGCATGACGAAGAAGAAGATCGCCGCGAAGGCGGCCAGTACGCCGGCGGCGGCGAAGGCGGCGGCGCTCACGCCTCCGCGCTTCACCGACGTCCCGATCTCGGCCTTGGCCAGCTCGATCTCGCTGCGGATGAGCGTGGACACGTCGGTCATGGCGCTCTTGGCGAGCGTGCCGAGCGACGGCTCGGCCGGCCCGGTGGGCGTTCCCGCGAGCGGGGGCGTCGATGCGCTGTGGGCCACGGGGGCTCCTCCTCAGTCAGCGCCGGATGGCAGCGCCTATGGACGTCACGGCACGGTGGTGCTCGGCTGATCGTGCCGCATGATCGCTCCGCCCGCGTCCCGGGCCCTCCGGGTGGAGTGCCACGGCGCCGAACCTGGCGCCGTGACCTCCACCCGTGGCCCCCCTGCAGGGTCCTTCCTCAGTCCTCGGAGGAGGCGGCGGGAAGCTTGGAGCTGATCAGGTCCATCACCGAGGAGTCGGTGAGCGTGGTGACGTCGCCGAGCTCCCGGTTCTCCGCCACGTCCCGCAGCAGCCGGCGCATGATCTTGCCCGAGCGGGTCTTGGGCAGCTCCTGCACGACCATGATCTGCCGCGGGCTGGCGATCGGGCCGATCTCCTTGCGGACGTGCTGGCGCAGGGTCTTCACCAGCTCCTCGCCGGAGTCGACGGCGTCCCCGCGGAGGATCACGAACGCCACGATGCCCTGCCCGGTGGTCGGGTCGGTGGCGCCCACCACCGCCGCCTCGGCCACCGCCGGGTGGCTGACCAGCGCCGATTCCACCTCGGTGGTGGAGATGCGGTGCCCGGAGACGTTCATGACGTCGTCGACCCGGCCGAGCAGCCAGATGTCGCCGTCCTCGTCGAGCTTGGCGCCGTCACCGGCGAAGTAGATGCCCTCGCCGTACCGGCTCCAGTAGGTGTCCTTGTACCGCTCGTCGTCGCCCCAGATGGTGCGCAGCATCGCCGGCCACGGCTCGGTGAGCACCAGGTAGCCGGTCGCGCCGGCCTCGATCGGCTTGCCCTCCTCGTCGACCACCCGGACGCCGATGCCGGGGAAGGGGCGCTGGGCGGCCCCCGGCTTGAGCGTGGTCACGCCCGGCAGCGGGTTGACCATGTGCGCGCCGGTCTCGGTCTGCCACCAGGTGTCCACGACCGGGCAGCGGCCCCCGCCGATGTTCTTGTGGTACCAGAGCCAGGCCTCCGGGTTGATCGGCTCACCGACCGAGCCGAGCAGCCGCAGGGAGGACAGGTCGAAGCCGGCCGGGACGTCGTCCCCCCACTTCATGAACGTGCGGATCGTGGTCGGTGCGGTGTAGAGGACGGTCACGCCGTACTCCTGGACGATCTCCCACCAGCGACCCTGGTGCGGGGTGTCCGGCGTGCCCTCGTACATCACCGACGTGGTCCGGTTGGACAGCGGCCCGTAGACGATGTAGCTGTGGCCGGTGACCCAGCCGACGTCGGCCGCGGTCCAGAAGACGTCGGTGTCGGGCTTGATGTCGAAGCTCGCCCAGTGGGTGTAGCTGACCTGGGTCAGGTAGCCGCCGGTGGTGTGCAGGATGCCCTTGGGCTTCGCCGTCGTCCCCGAGGTGTACATGATGTACAGCGGGTGCTCGGCGTCGAAGGACTCCGCCTCGTGCTCGGTCGACTGACCGGCCACGACGTCGTGCCACCAGACGTCGCGGCCCTCGGTCCACTCGATGTCCTGCTCGGTGCGCCGAACCACCACGACGCTGCGCACGCCCTCGGTCTTGGTGAGCGCCTCGTCGACGTTCGGCTTGAGGGCGCTCGGCGCGCCGCGGCGGTAGCCGCCGTCGGAGGTGATCACCACCTTCGCGTCGGCGTCGGTGATCCGGCTGGCCAGGGCGTCGGGGGAGAAGCCGCCGAACACGACCATGTGGACGGCGCCGATCCGGGCGCAGGCCAGCATCGACACGACGGCCTCGGGGATCATCGGCAGGTAGATCGCCACCCGGTCGCCGGCGGCGACGCCGAGCTCGGTCAGGGCGTTCGCCGCCCGGCAGACCTCGTCCTTGAGCTGGGCGTAGGTGACGGTGCGGGTGTCGCCGGGCTCGCCCACCCAGTGGTAGGCCACCTGCTCGCCGTGCCCGGCGTCGACGTGCCGGTCGACGCAGTTGACCGCCACGTTGAGCTTGCCGCCGACGAACCACTTCGCGAACGGCGGGTTGCTCCAGTCCAGCGCCTGGTCCCAGGGCTGGGTCCAGTCCAGCCGGCGGGCGGCGTCCTCCCAGAAGGCGAGCCGGTCGGCGGCGGCCCGCTCGTAGGCGTCGGCGCCCACGTTGGCCTGCGCGACGAGCTCCTCCGGGGGCGGGAAGGCCCCGCCTCCGGGAGCCCCCTGGGCGTCGGTCGTCTCGGTCCCGCTCATGCGCACCTCCGCAGTTCGCGCGCCGCCGTCCTGCCGGGCAGCGCTGCTCGGGTCCAACCTATGGCCCCGGTCACGCCCGCGTCTCGTCCAGGATGCGCGGGCCGGTCCCGCGCCCGCCGGGCGGAGACTGTCCGGGTGGGCGAAGGGTGCGACGGCGATCGGGAGGACGACGGGGTGCAGGCCGCCGTCGCCCTCCGGGTGCCCGGTGCGGCCGCCCTGGGGCTGCTGCCGCCGCCGGCGGCGACCGTCGTCCCGGCGACGGCGCTGGCCGATCCCGGGTGGACCGCGCAGGTGCTGGCCGACCGGGCGGTGCGCCAGCGCACCGGCGACCGGCGGGTGCTGGCCACGCTGTGGTGGTACTCGCTGTCCAGCGTGCTGCTGACCCCGGTGCTGGCCGGGCTGGTCGCCGGCCGTCCACTCTCGGCCCGGCTGGCCGACACCCGGCTGCACCTCGTGTCCGGGTGGGCGCCGGTGGCGGCCACCACGTGCGCGGCCGGGCCGGGCGACCCGGGGGAGGAGCTGCGCGCGGCGCTGACCGCGGTGGTGGAGGCGGTGGCCGAGGCCGGCGGGATGCGGCCGCGGCCGCTGTGGGCGATCGCCACCGACTCACTGGCCAACCGGCTGCTGGCCCTGGGCCGCGCGGTCGGGGACGTCGGGGCGGTGACGGCGCTGGCCGGCCCGCTGGCCGCCGCGGTGGGGGCGCCGCTGCCCGCGCCGCGGTACGTCGACGTCCGCCGGCCCGACGGCAGCGCCGCGCGGTTCACCCACCGGGTGTCCTGCTGCCTGGCCTACCGGGTGCCGCACGAGGTGGTGTGCACGTCCTGCCCGCGACGGCCGCCCCTCGAGCGACAGGTGCTGCTGGAGGACGCCGCCACCCGTTTCTGACACCCGGGGGACAGGAACCCCTCGCCACCCGGTTTCGCGGCCGGGGCCGGGTGGCAAACCTCCGGGTGCCGGTCGCCCGGCAGAACTCCCCCCGGACCGTGGAGGTCAGCCCTGTGAGCACCCCCGAGAACCAGCCGGACGGCGTCGCCTTCTGGTTCGACCCGTCCTGCCCGTTCACCTGGCAGACCAGTCGCTGGCTGGCCGAGGTGGCCGCCGCCCGCGGCATGCCGGTGGACTGGCGGGTGATGAGCCTCGTGGTGCTCAACGGCGGCGGGGACGTACCCGGGCACCCGGCCGAGGAGGTCGCCCGCGGCGCGGTCGCCACCCGGGTCTTCGCCGCGGTGCGCAGCGCGGCGGGGCCGGAGGTGCTGGGCCGGTTCTACACCGAGGTCGGCACCCGGGTGCACGAGCAGGGCGCCGACCTCGGCCCGGACGTGTTCCGCGAGGCCCTGGCCGCGGTCGGGCTGCCCGCGGAGCTCGCGGAGGACGACGACGCCCAGCAGGCGGCGGTCGAGGCCAGCCACGCGGAGAGCCAGCAGCGGGTCGGCGCCGAGGCGGGCAGCCCGATCACCGCCTTCGCGGGTGGACCCGGCTTCTTCGGCCCGATCGTCACCCCGGCCCCCACCGGCGACGACGCGCTGCGGCTGTTCGACGGGCTGGCGCTGGTGTCGGCGGTGCCGGGCTTCAGCGAGCTCAAGGGCGCTCGGGGCGAGCTGCCCTGAGCCGGTGGGCGGTGGGCGGTGGTCAGGGCCGGCTCGCCGGCTCGGCGTCGTCGCTCCGGGACGGCGCGGCGGCGTCGCTGATCCGCGGGAACGGCGTGGTCGAGAAGACCACCTCGACCGGAACCCGGAAGAAGGCGGCGATCCGCAGCGCCAGGTGCAGGCTCGGGTTGTACTCGCCCCGCTCCAGGTAGCCGATCGTCTGGTAGTGCACCCCCAGGGCGTCGGCGAGTTCCCGGCGGGTGACGCCCTGCTCGGCGCGCAGCAGGGCGATCCGGTTGTGGACGGCGTCCCCGGGCCGGTCGGAGGTCAGCGCACCCACTGCAGGGCCTGCTCCCGGGCCTCCTGGACCTGCGAGCCGGACTGCCGGCGGGCCATCCGGCGCAGCACCGCCGGGGCGGCGAGCACGCCGATGACGGCCCAGCCGAGCAGGACGACGGCGACCAGCCCGGTGCGCCACGAGCCGCCGAGCTCCGCGGTGGCGGCCTCGGGGGGCAGGAACGCCGAGCGCATGCCCAGCCCGATCCAGTAGACCGGGAACACCTGCGCGACCGCCTGCACCCAGCCCCACAGCGCCTGCACCGGGTAGAAGATGCCCGAGATGGAGGTGATCAGGACGACCGGCAGCATCCCCCAGGTGCCCACCTTCTGGGTGTTCGGGACGACGGAGCCCAGGATGATGCCCAGCGGCAGGGTGGCCAGCAGCCCCAGCACCAGCACCCACAGCAGGGTTGCCCAGCCGGCGGCACCGCGGCTCATCAGCCCGTCGAAGAGCAGGAACCCCGGTAGCAGCACGACCAGCAGCAGCGGCACCACGCCCAGCGAGTGGAAGAGGAGCTGGCCGGTGACGTAGCCCTGCATGCCGTGCGGGAGGGCCTTGTGGCGCAGCAGGGTGCCGTCCTCGCGCTCCATCGCCAGCGCGTAGGCCGGCCCGATGACGACGCCGAACGCGACCAGCGCGCCCAGGATGCTGGGCAGCGCCACGGTGGGCAGCAGCAGGGAGGTGCCCTCGACCTCGGTGTCCCGGTTGAACCAGAGGTAGGCCAGCGTGGCCAGCCCCATGAACAGGTAGAAGCCCTGGTCCTGGGGGCTGCGCAGGCTGAGCACGAACTCGGTCCAGCCACGGCGCAGGCCCTGGCCGACGGCGTGCCGGGTGGCGTTCACCGGGGAACCTCCGCGAACTCCGCAGCGGCCGGGGAGCCGGACTCGTACCGCTGCACCATGGCGATGTAGGTGTCCTCGAGGCTCGCCCGGCGCACCTCGAGGTCGGCGACGTCGTCCCCGTGCTGCTCGAACAGCCGCCGGACGAACGGGGTGGGCTCGGCGGTGGCGTGCACGAATCGTTCGCCGGCGCAGGTCCAGCGCACCTCGCTGGCCGCGGCGACCTGGCGGGTCAGGGCATCGGCGCTGCCGTCGGCGACGATCCGCCCGCCGGCCAGGATGAGGATCCGGTCGGCCAGCTTCTCGGCCTCGCCCAGGTCGTGCGTGGTCAGCAGGATGCTGGTGCCCTCCAGGTCCGACAGCCGGTGCACCAGGTCGTGGAAGTCCCGCCGGGCCTGGGGGTCGAAGCCGGCGGTGGGCTCGTCGAGGAAGAGCACCTCGGGGCGCCCGATGATGCCGACCGCGACGTCCAGCCGCCGGCGCCGGCCGCCGGAGAGGGTGCCGATCTTGCGGTCGGCGTCGTCGGTGAGGCCCACGGTGTCCAGCAGCCAGTCGACGGCGTAGGGCCGCGGGCGCTCGGCGGTGGCGTAGGGCACGAAGTACCCGCCCAGGTGCTCGAGCAGCCGCCGGGGGGTCCAGCGGGCGTGGTCGCGCCAGGACTGCAGCACCACCCCGACCCGGGCCCGCCACGCGTCGTCGCCGGATGCCGGGTCGACGCCCAGCACCTCGACGCCCCCGGCCGACCGGAGCCGGAAGCCCTCCAGCACCTCGATCGTGGTGGTCTTGCCCGCCCCGTTGGGCCCCAGCAGGCACACCACCTCACCGACCCGGACGTCGAAGTCCACGCCGTCGAGCACCGCCCGGGTGCCGTAGCTCATCCGCAGGCCGCGGACCCGGACCGCGAGTGCGTCGGACAGGGGGTCGCTGGCCATCGGGACACCACTCCTCGGTGGGTCGGGCTCGATGGGCCAGATAGTAGGAGTGCTGCATGTTCAGCACCAGTGCGATCTGCGTCGCGGGATGCGCGGAGGTGGAGCTACCCGGCCGACCGTCGGGCCGGCGCGCGGCCCGGCTCAGCGGTCGGCACGGCGGCTCAGGGTCGAGCGTCCGGGATCAGGCGCCCAGCGACACGACGTCGCCGACGACCCAGACCGCGGGCGGGCGCACGCCTTCCTCCTGCAGGGCCGTGGCCAGCTGCGCCAGCGTCGTCCGGAGCACCCGCTGGGACGGCATCGCGCCGTCGCTGATCACCGCCACTGGGGTGTCCGCGGCCCGGCCGTGCTCGACCAGGGCGGCGGCGATGGCCGGCGCGGTGTCGACGCCCATCAGCACCACGACGGTGCCGCGCAGCCGGCCCAGCGCCGCCCAGTCGACCAGCGAGGCCGGATGGCCCGGCGGCACGTGCCCGGAGACGACCACGAACTCGTGGGTCATGCCCCGGTGGGTCACCGGCACCCCGACCAGCCCCGGGACGCCGATCGCGCTGGTCACCCCCGGCACGACCTCGACCGGCACACCGGCCGCGGCGCAGGCCTCGAGCTCCTCGAAACCGCGGCCGAAGACGAACGGGTCGCCGCCCTTGAGCCGCACGACCCGCTTGCCCTCCCGCGCGCGGGAGACCAGCAGGGAGTTGATCTGCTCCTGGGCCATCGACCGCCCGCGCGGCAGCTTGGAGGCGTCGATGACCTCCACCCCCGAGGGCAGCGAGGCCAGCAGCCCCTGCGGGGCGAGGTGGTCGGCGATCACGACGTCGGCGGTCGCGATCGCCTGCCGCCCGCGCACGGTGACCAGCCCCGGGTCGCCGGGGCCGCCACCGACCAGCACGACGCTGCCCGGCGTCGTGGCCGGCGCCCGGGAGTGGCGGTCGGCGATCGACCCATCGGTGAGCCCGGCGAGCACCGCGTCCCGGACGCCGACCGCCCGCTGCGGGTCGCCGCCGCCGTGCACCCCGACGACGAGGTCGCCCTGCCGGCCGACGGCCGGCGTCCAGACGCTGGACGCCGAGCGGTCGTCGGCCCGGGCGCAGAACACCCGGTCCGCCTCGGCCTCGGCCGCCACCTCGGCGTTCACCGACGGGTCGTCGGTGGCCGCGACGGCGTACCAGGCGCCGGACAGGTCGCCGGCGACGTACCGACGGGGGTACCAGGTGACCGAGCCGGGTGTGACCAGCGCCTCCAGCGCCGGGGTGAGCTCGGGGCTGACGACGGTCACGGCGGCCCGCGCCTCCAGCAGCCCGGCGACGCGGCGGTGGGCGACCTGGCCACCGCCGACCACCACGACCCGGCGGCCGGCCAGCCGGAGGCCGACGGGGTAGACGACGGCGGACGGGTCGGGAGTGGATGCGCGCACGGCCGTCTCAGCCGGACTTCTGGGTCACACCGGCGGAGTCGAAGGTGGCCACGTCCTGCAGCGCCCGCGCCGCACCGGCCACCAGCGGTGCGGCCAGCAGGGCACCGGTGCCCTCGCCGAGCCGGAGGTCCAGGCCCAGCAGCGGCCGCAGGCCCAGCGCGCGCAGCGCCACGGCGTGCCCCGGTTCGGCGGAGACGTGCCCGGCCAGCGCGTGCTGCATCGCGGGGGGGCACAGGGCGGCGGCGACCAGGGCCGCGGAGCCGGCGATCACCCCGTCCAGCAGCACCGGCACCCGGGCGGCGGCTGCGCCGAGCACGAAGCCGGCCAGCGCCGCGTGCTCCAGCCCGCCCACCTCGGCGAGTGCGGCCAGCGCCCGCTCCGGCGTGGTGGGGCGTTCGCCCACCCGGGCCACCGCGCGGGTGACCACCGCGACCTTGCGGGCCAGCGTGGGGTCGTCCACGCCGGTGCCGCGACCGGTCGCCGCAGCCGGGTCCGCGCCGGTGAACGCGCAGATCAGCGCGGCAGAAGCGGTGGTGTTGGTGATGCCCATGTCGCCGGTGACCAGGCAGCCGTGGTCGGCGGCGAGGGCCAGCGCGACCTCGATGCCCACCTCGACGGCCCGCCGGGCCTCCTCGACGGTCATCGCCGGGCCGACGGCCAGGTCGGCGGTGCCGTACCGGACCTTGCGGGACAGCAGCCGGTCGGTCGGCTCCACCGCGTAGGACGTCGCCACCCCCACGTCGACAACCACCACGTCGGCGCCGAGCTGGGCGGCGAAGGCGTTGACCACGGCGCCGCCGCGGGCGAAGTTGGCCACCATCTGGGCGGTCACCTCCTGCGGCCACGGCGTGACGCGCTGGGCGTGCACCCCGTGGTCGGCGGCGAACACGGCCACCGCGACGGGGGTCGGCAGCGGGGCGGGGCACTCGCCGGCGATGCCGGCCAGCTGCGCGGCGACGTCCTCGAGCACGCCGAGCGACCCCGGAGGCTTGGTCATCCGGGCCAGCCGTTCCCGCGCGGCCCGCTCGGCGGCGGCGTCGCGCGGCCGGACGGCGGCGATCGTGTCGCCCAGCGGGGTCCCGGGGAAGGGCCTCGGGTCGGTGGTCACGTGCCCTCCTCGGGTGCGGCGTGGTCGGGCATCCGGTCAAGGATCTCAGCCAGCGCCGCGGCGAACGCACGGGAGGTGGCCGGATCCCGGACGGCGACCCGCAGGTGGTCGCCGGACAGGCCGGGAAAGGTGTCCCCGCGGCGCACCGCCCAACCGCGCTGCCGCAGCCGCTCGCGCACCGCCGGCCCGCCGGGGACGCGGAGCAGCACGAAGGACGACGCCGGATCGCCGACCACCTGCACCCGGCGGGGCAGCGCGGCGACCAGCGCGGCCCGGTGCTCCGCCGTCCGCCGGGCCACCGCGTCGGCCTCGGCCCGGGCGTCGCCGGTGCTGCAGGCGACGAGGGCGGCCAGCGCCGGGGTGGACACCGGCCAGTGCGGCTGCTGGGCGGCCAGGGCTGCGACGAGGTCGGCCGGGCCCAGCGCGTAGCCGACCCGCAGGCCGGCCAGCCCCCAGGTCTTGGTCAGCGAGCGCACCACCAGCAGGCCGGGCAGGTCGCTCCGGGCCGCCAGGGACGCCGGCTCGCCGGGCACGGTGTCGGCGAACGCCTCGTCGACGACGAGGACCCGGCCGGGACGGGCGAGCGCGGCCACGGCCCCGGCGGGGTGCAGCACGGAGGTGGGATTGGTCGGGTTGCCGAGCACCACCAGATCCGCGTCCTCCGGAACGGCGGCCGGATCGAGCCGGTAGCCCCCCGCCGCGGCCAGCAGCAGCCGCTGCACCGGGTGCCCGGCCGCCCGCAGCGCCGCTTCAGGCTCGGTGAACGAGGGGTGCACCAGCACGGCCCGCCGCGGGCGCAGGGCCCGGGCCAGCAGGGTGAACACCTCCGCGGCGCCGGCGGCGAGCAGCACGTCGGTCTCCGGCCGGCCGTGCGCGGCGGCCACCGCCGCCCGGGCCGGCGCGGGGTCGGGATAGCCGGTGCTGGCGTCCAGCGCGGCGTGCAGGACCGCGCGCAGCCAGGGCGGCGGAGCGTCCGGGCGCACGTTGACCGCGAGATCGACCAGGCCGGGGCCCAGCTCCCGGTCGCCGTGGTGCCGGAGGTCGACGTCGCCGTCCCCGTCGTGCTGCTCGTCGGGCCGGTGGGCCACGGCCACCGTCACCCGGCCGTGCACGGTCTTGCCCACCAGCAGCCGGCCGCCGCCCAGCAGCGCGGCCGCCTCGGCGACCGACGGCGTGCCGACGGCGCCGGCCACCCGGGCCGAGGGCGCCGGCACCGGAACGGCGGCCAGCGCGGCGGCAGGGTGGCCGGTCAGCGGCCAGCCGCGGTGCTCGGCGGCCTCCCGCATCCCGGGCTCGGCGGCGCGGGCGTCGAGGGTGGCCAGGACGACCGGGGCGGCGTCCGCCGGCAGCACGGCGTCGACCGCGGCGAGGACCTCCGCCGCGGCCACCCCGGTCGACGCGCCGAGGCCCACGGTGATCATGCGCGCACCCCGGGCTGCTGGGGCAGGGCGGCCAGCAGCGCGGCGGCGTCCCGGGGCAGCGCGCCGGTGGGCAGCAGCCCGAGCTCGCGCAGCCGGGCACCGACGACGAGCGCCCAGGGGCGGTCGAGCCGGGCCGGGGCGAGCAGCGCGTCGTCGCCCAGGACGTCGTCCGGCCGGCCCTGCACCACCCGCCCGCCGACGACGACCGCCACCTCGTCGGCCCAGCGCAGCGCCAGGTCCACGTCGTGGGTGCTCATCAGCACCGTGGAGTCGGCGTCCTGCAACCGGGCCAGCGCGGCGAGGGTCTCGGTGACCGCCGAGGGGTCCAGCCCGGCGGTCGGCTCGTCGAGCAGCAGCACGCACGGTCGCATCGCCACCGCGCCGGCGATGGTGACCCGCTTGCGCTCGCCGTAGGACAGCTGGTGGGTGGGCCGGCCGGCGAGGTGCGCGACGGCGAGCAGGTCCAGGGCCTCGGCGACCCGGGCACGCACCTCGTCCTCGGGCAGCCCCAGGTTGACCGGACCGAACGAGACATCCTGGGCGACGGAGGCGCTGAACAGCTGGTCGTCGGGGTCCTGCAGCACCAGCTGGACCGCCTGGCGGTGCGCGCGCAGGCCCGCCCGGGTGTGCCGCAGCTCCGCGCCGTCCAGGGTGACCCGGCCGCGACCCGGCCGCAGCGACCCGGACAGGCAGCGCAGCAGCGTCGTCTTCCCCGAGCCGTTCGCGCCCAGCAGCGCCAGCCGGCGGCCGGCCGGCACGGTCAGGCAGGCGCCGTCCAGCACCGGGCCGCCGCGGTCGAAGCCGACGGTGAGGCCCTCGGCGGCCAGCGTCAGGTGACTCACAGCGCCTCCTCGCTGGCGCTCGTCGGCGGTGATCGCCACGGCGCTGTGCGCATCGATGAGCTCGCGAGCTCGCTCATGGCGCCTCCTCGCTGGCGCTCGTCGGCGGTGATCGCCACGGCGCTGTGCACATCGATGAGCTCGCGAGCTCGCTCATGCGACGGCCAGGGTGACCGCGACCAGCGCGGCCAGCCCGGCGACGGTCGCGGCGACGAAGGGCCGGGACGACGGCAGCGCCTCGGGCAGCACCCGCAGCCCGGTCTCCATGCCCCGGCCGGCCAGCCCGTCCTGCAGCCGGCGGGCGCGGTCCCAGGAGCGGGTGAGCACCGCGGCGGCCAGCACCCCCGAGGAGCGGTAGGAGCGGCGGACCGTCGAGTGGCCCATCCGCGCGGTCTGCGCCTCCCGGATGGTGGTCAGGCTGGTCAGCAGCACGAACAGCAGCCGGTAGACCACCGACGCGACCTCCACCACCGCGGCCGGAACCCGCAGCCGGCGCAGCTCGGGCAGCAGGTCCGACATCGGGGTGGTGGTGGCCAGCAGCAGCACCGCGGCGCTGCCGGCCAGCCCGTGCCCGACCAGCGCGCCGGCCCGCGCGGCGGCGTCCGGCGCCCAGCCGAGCCCGCCACCGCCCACCTCCACCACCGCGGTGACCGCACCGATCGCGATGAACGCCAGCGGCAGCCGCACCGCCCGGCCGAACGTGCGCGCCGGCACCCGGGCCGGCCCCAGCGCGAGCGCAACGGCGGCGAGGCCGACCAGCAGGGTGCCCGGCCACACCGGCAGCACCAGCGCGCCGACCACCAGCCCCACCGAGAGCAGCAGCTTGTCGGCGGGGGAGCGCGTCCGCCAGGCGCTGCCCCAGGCGGCGTCGTCGATCGCCAGCCCGCTCATGCCCGGTCCGGCTCCGGTTGCCCCGTCGTCCGCCCCGTCGTCTGCTCGGCCGTCCGCCGGCCGCGCAACCGGCCCAGCACGTAGCCGAGCGCCACGCCGCCGAGCGCGGCCTGCAGCGCGAACAGACCGGACTCGATCTCGGTGGAACCGGGGGAGAACACCGACTCGAACCACGGCTCGTAGTCGGGGGCGGACTCCTGGACCACCTCGGTCGCCCGGCTGTCGGTGCCGGCGTACTCGGAGCTCCCGCCGTCCAGCAGCAGCGGAACGGCGAACAGCGCGACCACGGCGAGCACCAGCAGCGCCGTCGTCAGGTGCCGCCGCCTCACCGCTGTCCCTCCTCGTCGTCCGTCCCCCGTGCTTTTTCGGGCTCGAGTACGCGCGCTTTTTCGGGCTCAAGTACAGGAGTAGGCGTGAGGACGCCGAGGCGTTCCAGCTCGGGGCGGGCGTTGACGGTGAGCACCCGGAACAGCAGGACGCCGAGCAGCCCCTCGCCGATCGCCAGCGGTATCTGCGTGACGGCGAAGACGCCCAGGAATTTCGCCGCCGCGCCGGCGAGGCCGCTCTCCGTGTCGGGGAAGGCCAGCGCCAGTTGCAGCGCCGTGGTGATGTAGGTGGCGAGGTCGGCGACGGCCATCCCGGCGAAGACCCCGCCGAGCAGCCCGCCACCGCAGCGGCGGGTCAGCCGGTAGGCGGCGTACCCGGCCCACGGCCCGACGACGGCGAAGGAGAACGCGTTCGCGCCCAGCGTGGTCAGCCCGCCGTGGGCCAGCAGCAGCGCCTGGAACAGCAGGACGACGGTGCCCAGTAGCGCCATCACCGGCGGCCGGAACAGGATCGCGCCCGCCCCGGTGCCGGTCGGATGGCTGGAGCTGCCGGTCACCGAGGGCAGTTTGATCGCGCTGAGCACGAACGTGAACGCCCCGGCGGCGCCGAGCAGCAGCGTCGACTCCGGCCGCTCGCGGACCTCCTTGCCCACTGCCCGGGCCCCGTGCACCACGAACGGTGCGGCGGCGATCGTCCAGCCCACGGCGTGGACCGGTGGCAGGAAACCTTCAGCGATGTGCACTGAGTACCTCCACGTGGGCGGCTGCGGCGACGAACCGGGCGGCCATCGTCGGGGACCCGGCCCAGTTCAGGTGCAGGTAGCTGGCGTGCACGGAGCCCGAGACGAACCCTTCCGGCCCGTCGACGTTCCACTGCCAGGCGGGCGAGCCGCCGGCGGGGGGCGCGGCGGTGGTCCGGTGGAACTCGTGGCCGCGCACCCGGGTGCCGGCCGGGGCCAGCACGCTGTCGGTGCGGGCCACCGCCGATCGGTAGCCCAGGGTGAGCCGCGGGTGCATGGCGGTCGCGGTGTCCAGCACGCCGCACATCGGCTTCCCGTCCAGCTCGCGGGAGAGGTACAGCAACCCGGCGCACTCGGCGGCCACCGGGCCTCCGGCCTCGGCCAGCGCGGCGATCGCCGTCCGCAGGCCGCTGTTGGCGCTCAGCGCGCCGGCGTGCACCTCGGGGAAGCCCCCGCCGACCACGAGCGCCCGGGTGCCCTCGGGGAGGGCGTCGTCCCGGAGCGGGTCGACGGTGACCACCTCCGCGCCGGCGGCGGTGAGCAGCTCGGTGTTCTCGGCGTAGCCGAAGGTGAAGGCCGGCCCGCCGGCGACGGCGACGACCGGGCGGCCGGGCGTGCGCTCGACCTCGGCGGCCGGGTTCCAGGGGTCGCCGGGCAGGTCGGGGGCGGAGCGGGCCAGCCGGAGGACGGCGTCCAGGTCGACGCCGGCCTCCACCGCGGCAGCCAGCGCGCGCACCGTCTGCACCGCCTCGGCCGACCGCTCGGCGGCCGGCACCAGGCCGAGGTGCCGGGACGGGGTGTGCAGCGCCTCGATGCGGCGCACCGCGCCGAGCACCGGGACGCCGGCCGCGCCCAGCGCCTCGCGCAGGATTGCCTCGTGCCGGTCGCTGCCGACCCGGTTGAGGACCACCCCGCCCAGCCGCACCGACGGGTCGAAGGTGGCGAAGCCGTGCACCAGCGCGGCGACGCTGCGGGCCTGGGACGCCGCGTCCACGACCAGCACGACGGGCGCCCGGAGGTGCGCAGCGACCTGGGCGGTGGAGCCGTAGCCGGGTTCGACGCTGGGGTGCGCAGCCCCGTCGAACAGGCCCATCACGCCCTCGACCACCGCGACGTCGGCCGTCGTCGGGGTGCGGGCGCCGTGCAGGAACAGCGGCACGATCCGCTCGTCGCCGGTGAGCCAGCAGTCGAGGTTGCGGCCGGGGCGGCCGGCGGCCAGGCCGTGGTAGCCGGGGTCGATGTAGTCGGGACCCACCTTGTGCGGGCTCACGGTGAGGCCGCGGGCGGTCAGCGCGGCGATCAGCCCGGTGGCGATCGACGTCTTACCGGCGTTCGACGACGGCGCGGCCAGCACGACCCGCGGGATCCTCATCGCCTGGCCCCGCATTCCACCAAAATGGCCATTTTGGTGGTCGGGGTGGTCGGGGTGGTCGGGGTGGTCGGGAGGGTCACCACTCGATCCCCCGCTGGCCCTTCTGGCCGGCGTCCATCGGGTGCTTGACCTTGGTCATCTCGACCACCAGGTCCGCGGCCCCGATCAGCGCCGGGTGGGCGTCGCGCCCGGTGATGACGACGTGCTGGCTGCCCGGCCGGCTCGTCAGCGTGTCGACGACGTCCGCGACATCGACCCAGCCCCACTTCATCGGGTAGGTGAACTCGTCGAGCACGTAGAAGCGGTGCGCCTGCGCGGCCAGGTCGCGCTTGATCTGCGCCCAGCCCTCGGCGGCGTCCGCGGCGTGGTCGGTCTCCTCGCCGGACTTGCGGGACCACGACCAGCCCGAGCCCATCTTGTGCCAGACCACCGGCCCGCCCTCGCCGGTCTCGGCGTGCAGCCGGCCCAGCGCGGTCAGCGCGTTCTCCTCGCCGACCTTCCACTTGGCGCTCTTGACGAACTGGTAGACCGCGACCGACCAGCCCTGGTTCCAGGCCCGCATCGCCATGCCGAAGGCAGCGGTGGACTTGCCCTTCATCTCACCGGTGTGCACGGCGAGCAGCGGCCGGTTGCGCCGCTGGCGGGTGGTCAGCCCGTCGGCGGGGACGGCGGTCACCTGGCCCTGCGGCACTAGTCCTCCTCGCTGGCGCTCGTCGGCCGACTGCCGGGCGCTGCGCTGATGGATGAGCTCGCACGCTCGTTCATCACGCAGCCCGCCTCTCCCGGACGACGCCGGACAACGTTTCCGCACCCAGTTCCCCGAGCCGCAGGGTCTGCCCACCGAGCACCACCCCCAGCGCACCGGCCAGACCCAGCCGCACCGGTCCGGACTCGCAGTCGACGACGACGCTCGCCGTACCCGCGGCGGCCAGCAGCCCGGCGGCGCGCTGCGCGTCGGCCACGTGGGCGCCGCCGCGCGATCCGGTCGCCCGGCCGTCGGTGACGACCACGAGCAGCGGCCGGCGCTGCGGGTCCCGGACCCGCTCCACCCGGAGCACCTCGTGCGCCCGCAGCAGCCCGGCGGCCAGCGGTGTGCGCCCGCCGGTGGGCAGGCTGGTGAGCCGGGCCGCGGCTGCCTCCACCGACCAGGTCGGTGGCAGTGCCAGCTCGGCCATGTCGCCGCGGAAGGTGACCAGCCCGACCTTGTCCCGGCGCTGGTAGGCGTCCAGCAGCAGGGACAGCACGGCGCCCTTGACCGCGGCCATCCGCGACCGGGCGCCCATCGAGCCGCTGGCGTCGACGACGAACAGCACGAGGTTGCCCTCCCGGCCCTCGAGCGTGGCCTGCCGCAGGTCCTCCCGCCGAATGCGCAACCCCGGGCCGCTGCGCCCGCGCCCCCGCTGGTGCGGTGCGGCGGCCAGCACGGTGTCGCTCAGGTGCAGCTTCGTGACGACGCCGTCCGGGTGCCGGGAGCCGACCACCCGGCCGCGCTCGCTGCGGGCCCGGGACCGCCGGCCGGCCGCGCCGGCGCCGATCCCGGGGACCTCGAGCCGGCGGGTGCGGAACGGCGCGTCGGGGGCGACGGCGGCCTTCTCCGGCGCGGGTGCGGCGTCGGTGTGCCCGCCGCCCTCGCCGCGCGGCGCCGTCGTCGGCTCCCTGCTCGGCGGGCCTTCGTCGCGACTTCGGCCCTCCTGCGAGCCCTCCGAGGGGCCATTGTCGCGACTTTGGCCCCCAGACGGCCCCCCGGAAGGCTCCCCGGAGGGGCCATTGTCGCGACTTTGGCCCCCCGAGGGGTCGCCGCCGTCGGTCGGGGGTCCGTCGTCGGGGGAGTCGGGGGAGTCGGGGCCGTCGTCGTCGGGGCGGGCGTCGGCGAGCGCCTGCTCCAGGGTCTCGTCGTCCAGGCCGGGGGCGTCGAAGGGATTCCGGCGACGGCGGTGCGGCAGGGCGAGGCGGGCAGCCACCCGGACGTCGTCCTCGGTGACCGCCAGACGGCCGGCCCAGGCGGCGTGCGCGATCGCGGCGCGGGCGGTGACCAGGTCGGCGCGCAGGCCGTCGACGTCGAAGGCCGCGCAGACGCTGGTCACCTGCTGCAGCGCGGCGTCGGAGAGCACCACGTGCGGCAGCCGGGCCCGGGCCCCGGCGATCCGGTCGGCGAGCTCCGATTCCGACGCCGCCCACTGCGCCCGGTAGCCATCGGGGTCGGCGTCCGCGGCGAACCGGCGGCGCACCACCTCGGCGCGCAGCGCGGTGTCCCGGGGGGCGGCGACCTCCACCGTCAGCCCGAAGCGGTCCAGCAGTTGGGGGCGGAGCTCACCCTCCTCGGGGTTCATCGTCCCGACCAGCAGGAACCGGGCGGCGTGCCGCACCGAAACGCCCTCCCGCTCGACGTAGGCGGTGCCCATCGCCGCGGCGTCCAGCAGCAGGTCGACCAGGTGGTCGTGCAGCAGGTTGACCTCGTCGACGTACAGGACGCCGCGGTTCGCCGCGGCCAGCAGGCCGGGCTCGAACGCCTTCACGCCCTCGGTGAGCGCGCGCTCGAGGTCCAGCGCGCCGACGACGCGGTCCTCCGAGGCGCCCACCGGGAGCTCCACCAGCCGCGCCGGACGGCGCACCGACGGCTCCTCGGCGGAGTGCGGGCCGTCCGGGCAGCCCGGGTCGGGCGCGGCGGGGTCGCAGCCGAACCGGCAGCCGGTGACGGCGTCCACCGGGGGTAGGACGGCGGCCAGGGCGCGCACCGCGGTGGACTTCGCCGTCCCCTTCTCCCCGCGCACCAGCACCCCGCCGACGGCGGGGGACACGGCATTGAGCAGCAGGGCCAGGCGGAGATCGTCCATGCCGACCACGGCGCTGAAGGGAAAGGTCACGAGCGGAACTCGAGCACGACGGGTCCTCTCCCCGGGTGTCCACGCCCGGAGATCGCAGGGACGACGGCTGGAGTCTCCTGGCTCCCGGATCGACGTCCGGCCCCGACCTTCCCGCCCCGGAGGGCAGTGGCCGCGCATGGGATCGGACTCCCCGGTCACAGTGGCGGGACCGCGCCGGAATCGCACCGGGCTTCCTCCACTGCCGTCGCAGTTCGCCGCCCATCAGACCACGACACCCCAGGGGAGAACAGGGCCGGGGCGACTTGACGGAGTGGAAAGTGATGGCCCACACTTTCCGACATGGAAAGAGAAGGGCCCACGACCGGCCCCGCCGCCGCGGCTGCCGACCTCGCCGCGCTGCGGGTCGCCCGGACGGCGATGGCCGACCGGGCGATGCAGCCCTGGTGGTACGACACGTTGCTGGGGCTGCTGGTGTTCGGGCTGGTCGGGTCGTACTCGTTCGACTCGTGGGTCACGGTCGTGGCCCTGGCGGTCGCCGCCGCCGGGACCTGGTTCCTGGTCTCGGCGTACAAGCGGATCACCGGCTTCTGGGTGAACGGGCTGCGGCCCGGGAGGACCCAGCGCGCCATCCGGGTCTGGGTCGTCGGGTACGTCGTCGTCCTGGCCTCGGCCGCCGGCGCCGAGTACCTGCTGGACGTGCGGTACGCGATGGTGACCGGCGGGGCGGTCCTCGGCGTGGGCATCGCGCTGATCAGCCGCTGGTGGACCCGCATCTACGTCGCCGAGCTCCGCGGCGAGCTGTGAAGGCGACGGGCGAGTGAGCATCGCAGGGAGCGCCGGCGACCGAGGAGCGGAGCGAGGCCGGAGCCGAACCGGAGACGCTGTGACCACGGTCGAACCGCACTTCGACGCGGTCGTCCACGCCCCGCCCCGGCTCCAGGTCTGCGGCCTGCTGGCAGCCGTCGACTCGATGGATTTCGCCATCGTGCGGGACGCCGTGGGGGTCAGCGACTCGGTGCTCTCCAAGCACGTCAAGCACCTCGAGGAGGCCGGCTACGTGAAGGTCCGCAAGGCCACCATCACGTCGCGGGTGCGCACCAGCCTGTCGCTCACCGCGTCGGGCCGGGCGGCCTTCGCCGCCCACGTGGCCGAGCTCCGCCGGATCACCGGTTGACGGCCCCGCTGCCCCCCTGGAAGGACCCCGTTCCCCCCACGCTTCGCAGGCTCAGCGCGGGCCCCTGAACGGGGCCTCCGGGCTCGCGGCGGGGCCCTGGAGGGTGGCCGGCTCCCGACGGCAGCGGCCTCACGGCGGCGTCGGCGCGCCTACCCTGGAGCGGGTCCGCTGAGCCGAACGAGGGAGTCGACGCTGTCCGAGGACGCAGCTGCCGCGACGAGCACGAGCGCTGAGGACGCCGTGCTCCTCTTCGTCGGCGGCCCCCTGGACGGGCGGGTGGAGATCCGCGAGGCCCGCCACGGTGCGCCGCTGCCGACGATCACCCACGTGCACCTGCACGAGGGCCCCAAGGTCGTGCACCGCTACGACCTGCGGCCGTTGGCCGAGGGGGCCGGGGTCTACCACCTGCGACCCCGGGTGCGGACGGTGCAGGACGAGCCGGCGGTCGACTGACGGCCCCGCTGCAGGGGCCCGCCGTGAGCCTGCGAGCGGTGGGGGGCAGCAGGGTCCTTTTCAGCCCTGCACGCGGCGGACCGCGGCGACCACCTCGTCGAAGCGGGCCCGGCTCAGTGTGGCGCCCTCCCGGCGGACGTCGGCCGGGTCGAGCCGCAGCACCCGGTCCACCCGCGCCTCGCTCGGCCGGCCCTGCCGGTCCCAGGCGCCGGTGCCCACGTCCACCCAGTACCGGCCGTGCCGAGCCTCGTCCGCGGCATCCAGGTCGTGGTCCTGGCTGCTGAGCATCAGCCCGAGCAG
This sequence comes from Modestobacter lapidis, assembly GCF_054780755.1. Taxonomy (NCBI): domain Bacteria; kingdom Bacillati; phylum Actinomycetota; class Actinomycetes; order Geodermatophilales; family Geodermatophilaceae; genus Modestobacter; species Modestobacter lapidis. Next base: position 122,167 of record NZ_BAAGVS010000008.1, read on the forward strand.
GTCCGCTCCGTCGCGGGCGACGACCAGGACCGGTCGGTCCTTGCCGCGGCCGTCGTCCTCCTCGAAGGGCACCCAGGCCCAGACGACCTCGCCGGGGTCGGGCCGGCCGTCGTCACGCGGCCGGTAGTCGAAGTCGATCCCGCCGGGAGCGGTGCCCGGCTGCGACGCCTCCGGGCGGGGTGGGTGGATCGTCGGGGTGCCCCGCCGCGGTCCCGGGGGAGTCGTGGCGGCGGCCCGCCGGCGTGGTGCGGGATCGGCGCGCCGCAGCGACCGGGTGCCCTCCCGCAGCGCCATCGACGCCAGCCGACCCAGTACGCCCCGCCACCCACCGGTCGCCATGCCCGGACGGTAGGCCACCGCGGCCGCGAGTGGCGTCGATGTGGCCCTGACCTGGCGTGATTCCACTCCGCTGTCGGCGCGTCGCTGGACGTAAGCTGACACGGGTGTGATTCTTGGGGCTGAAGGGACGGTTTCCGGGACGAATCCGTCACACCCGCGGTTGGAAGTGCCGGGGGTGGGACACACTCGTCGTGGCGATTCGACCACCAGTCGCCGCGGGGGAAAGAGCTCGACATGACCACAGCCCAGCCGACTCGACCGGTGACGGTTCCGCCCGCGGTGCGGGCCAGCGCCCTGGCCGCCTGGCAACTCGTCGAGGACGCCCGCAACCGGGCTCCGGAACGCCGCCGGCGGGGCAGCATGCGCAGCCGGGTCCTGGTGCAGCGCGCGGTGGCCGACCGCCGCGCCGAGCGGGCCCGCCAGACGGGCTGACCCGCCTCCCCGGCCCTGCTCAGGTCAGGCAGAGCTCGTTGCCCTCCGGATCGGCCATGGTCACCCAGCGGTAGGGGCCCTGCCGGCCCTCGTGCAGCACCGTGGCACCGCGGGCGGTCAGCCGGGCCACCTCCGCCGCGACGTGTTCCGCGCCGACCCGGACGTCGAGGTGCACCCGGTTCTTGATCGTCTTGGGTTCGGGGACCAGCTGGAACAGCAGCCGGGGTGCGCCCCCGGTGGGATGCCGGATCGCCGCGCCCTCCACCCAGACCAGCTCGCCGCCGTGCCGCATGGTGTCGCTGTCGCGGGCGTGCCCCTGCTCGACCATCGAGTGGATGAACGCCTCGTCGCTGGGTTCGCGCTCCCAGCCGAGCGCCTCGGCCCACCAGTCGGCGAGCGGATGCGGCGCGGTGGAGTCGATGGTGACCTGGAACGTGTGTGCCATGCCGGAACGCTAGGACACCGCACCGACATCAGGCCCCGTCCCGGGGCCCGCCGCGCGCCGGCGAGCGGTGCGGGGACGGGGCCCGTCCTCAGAGGCCCTCGGCCAGCTCCGCGCGCATCACCGCGTCGTCCGGCAGCGGGGCGGGGAGCTTGCAGTGGTCGCGGAACACCTGGCTGATCGGCGCGAACGCCGCGCGGTCGACCCTCCGCTCGGGATCCCACAGCCCCGAGCGCATGACCGCCCGCGCGCACTGGAAGAACGCCCGCTCGACCTGCACGAGGGCCACCGAGCGGGGCGCCCGGCCGAACTCGGTGAGGTCGACGTCGAGGTCCTCGGGGGCGACCAGGGTGGTCGTGCCGAACACCCGCAGCGTCTCCTCGATCCCCGGCACGAAGAACAGCAGCGCGACGCGGGGGTTGGCGGCCAGGTTGCGCAGGCTGTCGACCCGGTTGTTGCCCGGCCGGTCCGGCAGCGCCAGCCGGTGCTCGTCGAGCACGCGTGCGAACCCCGGGTCGCCGCCGCGGGGGGAGACGTCGGGCCAGCCGTCGGCGGTGGCGGTGGACAGCGTGGCGAAGGGCGACAGCTCGATGAACGACCGGCAGTGCCGGTCCAGCCGGTCGACCACCTTGTCCACGACCATCTGGGAAGGGTCGTGGTAGGCCGCGAGCACGTCGGGGTCAGTGACTGAGTCCACGCCCGCACGGTATCCCCCGCCGGTCACCGGGCGGCCCGGCCGGCGGCGAGCACCGGCAGATCCGCCGGCGGCCCGGACTCGATGAGCCGCCAGAGCGCGTCGGTGTCGGCGTGCTCGGCGATCAGGTCGCCGAGGGCGTCCAGCCGGGCCTCCCGGACGGCACCGAAGTCGGTGTCGGGAGCGACGACGAACCGCCGGCCGGCTCCCCGGGCCACCTCGCTGAGGAAGGCGCGGCGGAAGCCGTCGTCCTCGAACGCCCCGTGCCACGTCGTCCCCCACACCGACCCGGCGCGCGCGCCGTCGAGGAACCGCTCGGCGTCGTCGTCGACGGCGACCACCCCGTGGTGGATCTCGTAGCCCCGCACCGTCTGCCCCAGCGCGGTCCCGACCGGGCGGCCCAGCGTCTTCGCCCGGTGGAAGCGGACGTCGGCGGGCAGCAGGCCCAGCCCGGGGACGACGCCGGCCCGGGACTCGACGTCGTCGGTGAGGGTCCGGGCCAGCATCTGGTGCCCGCCGCAGATGCCCAGCACGGGCCGGCCCTCGGCGGCCCGCCGCAGCACCGCGTCGGCCAGCCCGGTGGCGCGCAGCCAGGCCAGGTCGGCGACCGTGGAGCGGGTGCCGGGCAGCACGACCAGGTCGGCGTCGGCGAGCTCCTCGGGCCGGGTGGCGTACCGGAGCAGCACGCCGGGCTCGGCGGCCAGCGCGTCCAGGTCGGTGAAGTTGGACAGCCGCGGGAGCCGGGCGACCGACACCCGCAGCACGTCCTCGCCGTGCGGCGGGCCGGCCGGGGCCCGCACGGCGTCGACGCCCAGCGAGTCCTCGACGTCCAGCTCGAGCCCGGTGCGCCAGGGCAGCACGCCCAGGGTCGGGCGGCCGGTGAGCGCGGCGAGCTGGTCGAGCCCCGGGGTGAGCAACCGGACGTCGCCGCGGAACTTGTTGACCAGGAAGCCGGCGACCAGCGCCTGGTCCGCCGGGGGCATCAGCGCGACGGTGCCGTAGAGGGCGGCGAACACCCCGCCGCGGTCGATGTCACCGACCACGACGACCGGCAGCCGGGCAGCGGTGGCCAGGCCCATGTTGGCGATGTCGTCGGCCCGCAGGTTGATCTCGGTGGGGGAGCCGGCGCCTTCGCAGACGACGACGTCGAAGCGGGACCGCAGGTCGGCCAGGCAGCCGAGCACCTGCTCGAGCAGGGCGGCCTTCAGCGGCCGGTAGGACAGCGCGGTGACGTCGGCGACCGGCCGGCCCAGGACGACGACCTGGCTGGAGTTCTCGCCGCCGGGCTTCAGCAGCACCGGGTTCATCGCCGCCTCGGGCTCCACCCGGGCGGCGGCGGCCTGCATTCCCTGGGCCCGGCCGATCTCGGCGCCGTCTGCGGTCACCATCGAGTTGTTGCTCATGTTCTGCGCCTTGAACGGAGCCACGCGCACGCCCTCGCGCGCCAGCCAGCGGCAGATCCCGGCGGTGACGACGGACTTGCCGGCGTCCGAGGTGGTGCCGGCGACCAGCAGTGCGCCGGTCGGGGCCTGCCTCACCAGCCGTCCTTCTCCTGACCGGACAGCTCGGCGATCGCCTCCATGATCCGGTCGGTGACCTCCCGGCGGGCCTTGCCCTTGCCGGCCTGGCCGGCGTGCTCGGGAAAGGTCAGCGGGGACCCGAAGGTGATGGAGACCCGGTGCGGCCGGGGCCAGCTGGCGCCCACCGGCTGCATCCTGTCGGTCCCGGCGACCGCGACCGGCACGACCGGGCAGCCGGCCGTCAGCGCCAGCCAGGCCACTCCGGTCTTGCCGCGGGCCAGGCGGCCGTCCTTCGAGCGGGTGCCCTCCGGGTAGATGCCGAAGGCGCCGCCCTCGCGGAGCACGCCCAGCGCGGTGTCCAGCGCGGCCTGTGCGGCCCGGTGCGTGCCCCGCTCCACCGGCAGCGCGCCCAGCGCGGTGAACAGCGCCCGCTGCAGCCATCCGCTCACGCCCGTGCCCTGCCAGTACTCCACCTTGGCCAGGTAGCCGACCCGGCGCGGCGCCACCAGCGGGATCGCGATGCTGTCGATGAAGGACAGGTGGTTGCTGGCCAGCATCACCGGCCCGGTCGGCGGCACGTTCTCCCGGCCGGTCACGGTCGGCCGGCAGGTGATCCAGAACAGCGGTCGCAGCACGAACCGGACCAACAGGTAGAACACGCTCCGACCTCCTCGCCACCCGGCCCTGGCGCCGTCGCGTCGTGCTCCGGTGCCGGGCGGTGCCGGAATCCTCTCCGATCGGCGTCCGGCGGGGACGGGCGGGGCGGACGGTCAGACGTGCGGCGACCCCGGCGGGCAGGCGTCGTGCAGGATCGCGCGGACGTCGTCGGGCAGCGGGTTGCCGCCGCTCGCCGAGGTGATGATCGCTCCGGCGACGTCGCGGACCTTGCGGTGCGTGTGGCTGGAGATGTGCGCCAGCAGGTCGAAGGCGACCTGGTCGCCGCAGCCCATGAGGAGCATCAGGATGCCCTTGGCCTGTTCGATGGCGGCCCGGCTGGACATCGCCTGGCGCAGCTGCTCGACCTCCGTCTCCAGGACGCGGACCTGCTCGTCCGGGGTCGCGGGTTCGGCCGGCCGACCGTCGGTGACGTCGACCAGCATCCCGCAGAGCGCGGTGGTGCCCCCGCCGGGCGCGGTCTCCGGCTCGCCGACCAGGACGACCGTCCGGAGCGGGCCGTCGGGGTGGGCCACGCGGTGCTCGACGACGAACGGGGCGCCGGTGGTGCACGAGTCGGCCAGCGCCTGTCGCACCCGCGGTCGGTCGTCCCGGTGGACGGCCTGGAGCAGCAGATCGGCCGTGGGCGGCGTCGACGCGGGCGGCAGGCCGAGGATGGCGTAGGTCTCCGGCGACCACCACCACCGGCCGGTGGTGACGTCGTAGCGGTACCGGCCCGCCGCTGCGGTGCTCGGCGGCGCCGCTGGCCGGGCCGACCGGCCGGGCCCCGGGGCAGGGCCTCGGGAGAGGGAGGCGGTGCGCCGGACGGTAGAGGTGTTGGACATCGGGAGGACCGCTCTCTCCAGGTGCGTCGGGGTGCCCTCGACGGGTGGCGGCCGCCGGTGTCTCGACGTCGCCCCGCCGGCTCGCGAGGAGCCGACCACTTCGGTGCCCGGCAACCTACTCCCGCCGGGCCGGGAACCGCACGTCCGGCCGGAGCGCCGGTCAGACGACGGTCGGGGCGGCCGGTGGCCGTGGCCGGCCGTCCCCGCGCAGTCGCGCCGCGAGGGTCGCCAGCAGCTCCGCCGCCGACCGCAGCTCGGCCGGGGGACGGGTGAACGGGAGGCGCAGGTGGTCGTCGAAGGAGTGCCCGGTGCCGAACGCGCGGCCCTCGGCCAGCAGCAGGCCGGACTGCGCCGCCGCCGCGGTGAGCCCCGCGGAGCTGAGCCCGGCAGGCAGGGCGCACCACAGCGACAGGCCGCCGGCCGGCGGGTGGACCCGCCAGTCGGGCAGCACCGCGGCCACGTCGGCCAGCAGCGCGTCACGCTGGGTGCGCAGCTGCCGGCGGCGGTCGTCGAGCACGGCGTCGAGGTCGCGGACCAGCAGGGTGGCGGCCAGCTGGTCGAGCACCCCGACGGAGAGCTGGCGGCGGGACAGCGTGGTGGCCAGCCGGGCGGCCAGCGCGGCATCGGTGCGCAGCCACCCGATTCGCAGCCCACCCCAGACCGCCTTGCTCAGCCCGCCGACGGTGACCGTGGCGGCGTCGGGCACCCCGGCGGCGTAGGGCGGTAGGGCCCCGTCGTCCAGGTACAGCTCGGCGGCCACCTCGTCGACCACGGTGACCACGCCCTGCTGCCACAGCGTGGCGGCCAGCCGGCGCCGCCCGGCCGCCGACAGCCGGGCGCCGGTGGGGTTGGCGAAGTCGGGCACCAGGTAGGCCAGCCGGGGAGCGCTCTGCCGGGCGGCGAGGTGGGCGGCCTGGACCAGGGCGTCGGGGCGGGTGGCGTCCACGGCGACCGGGACGGGTCGCCCGCCGGCGCCCTCCACGACGCGCAGCGCGCCCGGGTAGGTCGGGTGCTCGACGAGCACGCGGTCGCCGGGCTGCAGCAGCGCTTCGGCGACCACCGAGCCGGCGTCCCCGACCCCCGCGGTGATGACGACCTGGTCGGGGTCGGTCGGCAGTCCGCGGGCGGTGAAGCGGTCGGCCACCGCCGCGCGCAGCTCGGGCAGCCCGGTGTGGAAGTAGCCGTGCCCGCCGGTCGTCGCCGGCAGCTGTGCCAGCGCGGCGCGGTAGGCGACCTCGAGCTGGGGCGCCGCTGCCGGGGCGGCGTGGGCGAGATCGATCCCGGCGCTCCCCGGGCGACCGAACCAAGGGGCCGGGGTGGCCTCGCGCGGTGCGTCGGTGACCGTGCCGGAGCCGTGTCGGGTCCGCGCCCACCCCTCCTCGCGCAGCACCCGGTAGGCCGAGGCGACGGTCACCCGGCTGGTCGCGAGGGCGGTGGCCAGGTCGCGCTCGGCGGGCAGCCGGGTGCCCGGCGGGAGCTGCCCGGCCGAGACCAGGTCGCGGATGCGGCGCGCCAGCGTGGCGTAGCGCGGGGCGCCGAGGTCGGCGACCGGCCCGACCAGAGTGGCCAGCTCGTGCGCCGGAGTGGACTGCTCCATGGTCGGTGGCATGCAGTCCACCATGCCGTAGTGGCCTGGTATCGACCAGCACTGATGGTGCCACTGTTCGGGTGTGACTCCTGGTGGTGCGTCCGTCGTCCTGGTCCTCCTTCTCCTGGCCATCGGTGCCCTGGCCGCGCAAACCCTGCGGGTCACCCGCCGGGGCGGCCTCGGCCCGGCCGATCCGCCGGCCAGCCATGCCTCGGTCGATCCGGCCGGCTTCCCGGTGCTGCCGGAACCCCGTGGCGCCCTGCGTCGGCGCCCGGCTCAGCCCCGGCGGGCCAGCTGGGCGGCGACGGCGAGGGCCGCGGCCGCCGTCCACACCGACCGGGAGAGCCGGCCGGCCCGGCGGATGTCGCCGCGCACCGGCGGCCGGCCGTCCCCCAGGGCCGGGCGCTCCTCCACCCGGCTGCCGTAGACGTTCCGGCCACCCAGCCGGACGCCGAGGGCGCCGGCCAGCGCGGCCTCGCAGCGGCCGGCGTTGGGGCTGGGGTGAGCCGCGCCGTCGCGCCGCCAGGTGCGCCAGGCGCCGCCCGCCGAGCCGCCGGCCAGCGGCGCGACCAGCACGGTGAGCGCCGCGGTCAGCCGCGCCGGGAACCAGTTGAGGACGTCGTCCAGCCGGGCCGCCGCCCAGCCGAACCGCGCGTACCGGGCCGACCGGTACCCCACCATGGCGTCGAGGGTGTTGGCCGCCCGGTACGCCAGCAGGCCCGGAACCCCGGCGACCGCGCCCCAGAACAGCGGGGCCACGGCGGCGTCGGAGGTGTTCTCCGCGACCGACTCGACGGTGGCCCGGACCAGGTCGGGCTCGGCCAGGCCGCGGGGGTCGCGGCCGGCCAGGGTCGGCAGGTGCGCGCGGGCCGCCGGCAGGTTCCCGGCCTCGAGGTGGGCGGCCATCCCGGTCGCGGCGCGGCCGAGGGAGGTGCCGCCGAGCACCGCCCAGGTGGCCGCCGCGGTGAGCGCCGTCCGGGCCAGCGGCCGGCCCGCGGTGAGCCGCTGCGCCGCCGTCCCCAGCCCCGCCGCCGCCCCGACGCAGCCGGCGGCGTACGCGGCCCCGGCCAGCCGGGAGTTCCGCCAGACCCGCCGCTCCAGGGCGCCGGCGGCGGCGCCGAAGCCGGCGACGGGATGGCCACGGCGCGGGTCGGCGAGCAGCAGGTCGGCCGCGGCGCCGAGGGCCAGGCCCGCGGCGCCGGCGGAGGACATGGCGGCCACTGTAGGGACGCGTCCCTAGGATCGACGGTCATGCGCCTCCCCGGCCGTTACGACGGCGTCGCCCGGCCGATCGTCACGTACGGCTCGGACCCCGTCCTGCACCACCCGTGCGCGCCGGTGACGGTCTTCGACCGCGGGCTGCGGCACCTGGTGCTGGACATGTTCGCCAGCATGGCCGCCGCCGACGGGGTGGGGCTCGCGGCCAACCAGATCGGCGTCGACGCCCGCGTCTTCGTCATCGACTGCCCGGACGCCGAGGGCGAGGACGTCGTCGGCTACGCGGTCAACCCCACGCTCACCGTCCTGGAGCCGGGCGAGGGGGAGCCGGCCGTGGAGTTGACCGAGGAGGGCTGCCTGTCCGTGCCCGGGCCGTACGCCGAGCTGGAGCGTGCCTTCCGGGCCCGGGTGGACGGCGTGGACGTGCACGGCGACCCGGTGTCGATCGAGGCCACCGGGATGGCTGCCCGCTGCCTGCAGCACGAGGTCGACCACCTCGAGGGCATCGTCTACGTGGACCGGCTGGACGAGCCGGTGCGGGAACGGCTGCTGGCCGAGGCGGCCGGCCCGGAGGGCGAGCTGCCGGCGTGACGACGCCCGAGGGAGCATCGCAGCGAGCGCCAGCGAGCGAGGAGCGGATCGAGGTCGGAGTCGCGCCCATGGACGCGGCGTGACGACGCCCGAGGGCTGGACCGTGACCGTCGTCGGCATCGGCGCCGACGGCTGGGACGGGCTCTCCCCGCGAGGCCGGCGGGCCATCGTGGCGGCGGAGGTGCTGCGGGGCAGCGCCCGGCAACTGGCCCTCCTCCCGGCCGACGTGGTCGCCGAGCGGGTGCCGTGGCCCTCGCCGCTGGTGCCGGCCCTCCGGGCGCTGCCCACCGAGCACCCCGGCCGGCGCGTGGTGGTGCTGGCCAGCGGTGATCCGATGCTCTCCGGGATCGGGGGTTCGCTGGTGCGGCTGTTCGGCCCGGCCGCGGTCGAGGTGGTGCCGCACCCGTCGTCGGTGACGCTCGCCTGCGCCCGGCTCGGCTGGGCCGTCGAGGACACCACGGTGGTGGCCGACGTCGGCCGGCCGATCGAGCTGCTCACCCCGCACGCCACCCCGGGACGGCGGCTGCTGGTGCTCGGCTCGGACACCGGCACGCCGGCGCTGGTGGCCGGGCTGCTGCGATCCGGCGGGTACGGCGGGAGCCGCATCGTGGCGCTGGCCCAGCTGGGCGGCCCGGCGGAGCGCTCGTTCACCGGCACCGCGGCGCACTGGCCGCACGCGGAGACCGACGCGCTGGTGATCACCGCGGTCGAGGTGGTCGCCGATCCGGGCACCGTGCCGCTGCCGACCGTCCCGGGGCTGCCCGACGACGCCTACGCGCACGACGGGCAGCTGACCAAGCGCGACGTCCGGGCGGTGACGCTGGCCCGGCTGGTCCCGCTGCCCGGCCAGCTGCTCTGGGACGTCGGCGCGGGCGCGGGCTCGATCGGCATCGAATGGATGCGGGTGCACCCCTCGTGCCGGGCGGTCGCCGTGGAGTCCGACCCGGTGCGGGCCGGGCGGATCGCGGCGAACGCCACCCGGCTCGGCGTCCCGGACCTGCGGGTGGTGGCGGGGCGCGCGCCCGACGCGCTCACCGGGCTGCCGCAGCCGGATGCCGTCTTCGTCGGTGGCGGCGCGACCACGCCGCTGCTGCTCGACGCCTGCTGGGCGGCCCTCGCCCCCGGCGGCCGGTTGGTGGTCAACGCGGTGACCGTGCAGAGCGAGGCCGTGCTGGCCGGGTGGCACGCGCGCTGCGGCGGGTCGCTGACCCGGCTGTCGGTCGCGCACGCCCAGCCCGTCGGCGGCTTCACCGGCTGGAGACCGGCCATGCCCGTGACCATCTGGAGCGTGGTGAGGTGAAGCTACGGACACCGTCGCCGGAGGCGACTCGGCGGCGCGCCGGCGGGCCCGAAGGGTCCCCGACGCGACGGCGGCAACGGCTCAGCGCCTCAGGGGCACGGCACCTGACCGCGGTGCGATCCGAGAGGATCGCAGAGTGGTAGTCCACTTCATCGGGGCGGGGCCGGGGGCCGCGGACCTGGTCACGGTGCGGGCGGCCCGGCTGATCGCGTCGTCCCCCGTCTGCCTGTACGCCGGTGCGCTGGTGCCGCGCGAGCTGCTGGACACCGCCCCGGCGGGCGCCCGGCTGGTGGACACCGCCGACCTCGACCTGGACCAGATCACGCACCTGCTGGTCACCGCGCACGGGACCGGGCTGGACGTCGCCCGGCTGCACTCCGGCGACCCGTCGGTCTACAGCGCCATGGCCGAGCAGATGCGCCGGCTGGATGCCGCCGGGGTGCCCTACGACGTCGTGCCCGGGGTGCCGGCGTTCGCCGCGGCAGCCGCGTCGCTCAAGCGGGAGCTGACCGTGCCGGGGGTCGCGCAGACCGTCGTCCTCACCCGGACGTCGGCGCGCTCGACCCCGATGCCGCCGGGGGAGACGCTGGCGGCGTACGCGGCCACCGGCGCCACGCTGGTGCTGCACCTGGCCGTGCAGCGGCTCGACGAGCTGGCCCCCGAGCTCGCCGCGCACTACGGCGCGGACTGCCCGGTCGCGGTGGTGGCGAAGGCCAGCCGGCCGGACGAGCTGGTGCTGCGCGGCACGCTGGCCGACATCGCCGGCCAGGTGGGCGAGGCCGGGGTCCGGCGGACGGCGGTGGTCGTGGTCGGCCGGGCGCTCAGCGCCGGACAGTTCCCGGACAGCCACCTCTACTCGACCACCCGGGAACGATGAAGGACCCCGTCGCCCCCCACCGCTCGCAGGCTCGCGGCGGGCCCCTACGACGGAGCCGGGGCGCGGCCGACGATCGTGCCGGCCCGGTCGATCACCACCACGTCGACCGCCACCGGCGCGCCCCGCAGCACCCCGGCCGCGGTCTCGCGGGCGCCGGCGGCGACCAGATCTCCCAGCGGCAGCCCGGCGGCGGCGCACTGCTGCAGCGCGTCCAGTGCGGTGTTGGCGCCCAGCACCCCCTCGACCAGCCCCGGCGCCCCGCCCGCGTCGCGGACCAGCCCGGCCAGCGCCGGGAACGACACCTGCGAACGGGCCGAGTGGAGGTCGAGGTGGCCGTCGGCGAGCTTGGTCAGCTTGCCGATGCCACCGGCGATGGTCAGCCGCGGCACCGGGTGGCGGCGCAGGTACTTGAGGACCGCACCGGCGAAGTCGCCCATGTCCAGCAGCGCGTCGTCGGGGAGCCCGTAGAGCTGCTGGACGGTCTTCTCGCTGGTGGAGCCGGTGCAGCCGGCCACATGGGGATGACCGGCGGCGCGGGCGACGTCCACGCCGCGGCGGATCGAGTCGATCCAGGACGAGCAGGAGTACGGGACGACGACGCCCGTCGTCCCGAGGATCGACAGGCCACCGAGGATGCCCAGCCGCGGGTTCCACGTCTTCCGGGCCAGCTCCGCGCCGTTCGCCACCGACACCTCGACGACGACGTCGCCGGTGCCGCCGTGCCGGGCGGCGACCGCGGCGACGTGCCCGGTCATCAGCCGGCGTGGCACCGGGTTGATCGCCGGCTCCCCGACCGGCAGCGGCAGGCCGGGCTTGGTCACCGTCCCGACGCCGTTCCCCGCGCGGAACACCACACCGCTGCCGGGCGGGCCGAGGGTGACCCGCGCGGAGACCAGGGCGCCGTGGGTGACGTCGGGGTCGTCGCCGGCGTCCTTGACGATGCCGGCGGTCGCCTCGCCGGCGCCCAGCGACTCCCGGGCGAGGGCGAACGAGGGGTGCCGGTCGTTCGGCAGGTCGATCTGCACCGGGTCGGGGAACTCGCCGGTGAGCAGCGCGGTGTAGGCGGCGGTGGTGGCGGCGGTCGCGCAGGCGCCGGTCGTCCACCCGTGGCGCAGCCCGCTGCTGCCGTCCCTGCTCACAGGGACATCCTCCGTGGTGCGTCCAGATGACCGGCCGGGTGCTGGTGCTCGGCGGCACGGGGGAGGCCCGGCGGCTGGCCGGGGAGCTGCTGGCGGCGGGCGTCGACGTGCTCTCCTCGCTGGCGGGACGGGTGGCCGACCCGGTGCTCCCGGCCGGCGAGGTGCGGATCGGCGGCTTCGGCGGCCCGGAGGGCCTGGCCGACTGGCTGACCCGGCACCGGCCGCGGGCGGTCGTGGACGCCACCCACCCGTTCGCCGCCCGGATCACCGGCTCGGCCGCCCGGGCGGCCGCGGCCACCGGCACCCCGCTGCTCCGGCTGCAGCGCCCCGGCTGGACCCCCCGGCCGGGGGACAGCTGGCGGTTCGTCGATTCGTTGGCCGGGGCGGCGGAGGCCGTCGCCGGCTGCCGGAGCGTCTTCGTCACCACCGGCCGGCAGGGTGCCGGTGCGTTCGCCGCGCTGCCGGGCCGGGTGCTGGTCCGCGCGGTCGACCCGCCGGACGACCCGCTCCCGGCCGGGACGACGCTGCTGCTGGCCCGCGGGCCGTTCAGCGTCGCCGACGAGGTGGCGCTGATGCGGGCGCACGCCGTGGACGTCGTCGTCACCAAGGACTCCGGAGGGCAGATGACCGAGGCCAAGCTGACCGCCGCCCGGGAGCTGGGGCTGCCGGTGGTGCTGGTGCGCCGGCCGCCGCTGCCGCCGGGGATGCCGGCGGTGGCCACCGTCGAGGACGCGGTGACCTGGGTGCTCCGGCGATGACGAGGCTGGTGCTGTTCGACCTCGACGGAACGCTGGTCGACTCCGTGGCGGGCATCTGGGCGTCGATCCGGGTCGCGGTCGCGGAGCTGGGGCTGGCCGAGCCGACGCCGGAGCAGCTGCGCTCGATGGTCGGGCCGCCGCTGGAGGAGGGCTTCGAGGCGGCCTTCGGCATCGGCGGGGACGACGTCGTCCGGGCGGTGCGCGCCTACCGGGCGCACTACTCGGCCGGGGCGATGTTCCAGGCCACCGTGTACCCGGGGATCGCCGACCTGCTGGCCCGGCTGGGTACCGGTGGGGCGACCCTCGCGGTGGCGACCAGCAAGCCCGAGGACTTCGCCGTCCGGATCCTGGCGCACGTCGGCCTGCTGCCGGCGTTCGCGAGCGTGCACGGCGCCACGTGGGACGGGTCCGTGCGGCACAAGGAGCAGGTGGTCGCCGCCGCGCTGGCCGCGCACCCGGACGGCCGGCAGCCCGTGCTGGTCGGCGACCGCGCGCAGGACGTGCGGGGCGCCGGGGTGCACGGGCTGCCGTGCATCGGTGCCGGCTGGGGGCCGGCGCCGGAGGGCGAGCTGGTGGCGGCCGGGGCGGCGGTGGTGGCCGGCACCCCGGCCGAGGTGCCCGCGGCGCTGGACCGGCTCGCGGCGGGGGCCCGGTGACCGGGCGGCGGGTCACGGTCATCGGTGGCGGCGTCCTGGGGCTCAGCCTCGCGCACCAGCTGGCCGCGGGTGGCGACGTGGTGACCGTGGTGGCCGACCGGGAGGGCGCGGACACCGTGTCCGCGGTCGCGGCCGCGGTGTGGTTCCCCTACCGCAGCGGGTCACCGTCGCTGGCCACCTGGCTGACCCGGTCGCTGGCGCGCTTCACGGAGCTGGCCGCCGACGGTGCGGCCGGCGTCGACCTGCGGGAGGGCACCGTCGTCGAGCGGCGGCCCGACGTCGACCGCTCCTGGGCCGCCGGGGTGCCCGCGTCGCGGGGGGCGACCGCGGCGGAGCTGCCACCGGGTGCGCTGGGGGGCGTGCGGGCCACGCTGCCGGTCGTCACGATGTCCCGCTACCTGCCCTGGCTGCGGGCCCGGTGCGCGGACGCCGGGGTGTGGTTCCAGCGCCGCAGCGTGCGCTCGGTCGAGGAGCTGGCGCCCGCCGCCGACCTGGTGGTCGTCGCCGCGGGCCTGCGGTCGGGGCAGCTCCTCGGCGACGACACGATGTACCCGATCCGCGGGCAGGTGGTGCGCCTGGCGAACCCGGGCCTCACCGCGTGGGTGATCGACGACGACCACCCCGACGGCCTCACCTACGTCGTCCCCCGCCGGGACGACGTCGTCTGCGGCGGCGTGGCCGAGGTCGGGTCGGCGGTGACCGAACCGGACCCGGAGACCGAGCGGGCGATCCTGCGGCGCACCACCGAGCTGGTGCCCGCCCTGGTCGGGCAGCCGGTGCTGTCCCGCGCCGTGGGGCTCCGCCCGGGCCGGGACGCCGTCCGGCTGGAGCACGTCGCCGGCCATGCCGTACCGGTCATCGCCTGCTACGGCCACGGAGGCTCGGGGGTGACGCTGTCCTGGGGGTGCGCCGAGGCGGTCGCCGCCCTGGCCGCGGGCGGCTGAGCTCCGGTCCGCCGCAGGGTGCCGCGGGGTGGAGCCGCTCGGGCGACCGTCGAGCCGGGGCAGGAGCCGGCTCACCGGTCGGTCGGGCGGCTCGACGTCGGAGCCGCCGCCCGGCTGGGGCCGACGCAGGGGTGAGCAGCCCTCCGGCCGGGCACCTACCGGGCATGACCGACCCTCCCGGGCTGCCGGACGCCCTGCAGCTGCTGCGCGACCGGGTCGCCGAGGCACCGCTGGCACTGGCCGTCCCCGGCCGGGACGAGGCGCTGCGCGCGGCCCGGGGCGTGGTCGACCAGGTCGACGACTACCTGCTGCCCCGGCTGCGCGACCTCGACGCCCCGCTGCTCGCCGTCGTCGGTGGATCGACCGGGGCCGGCAAGTCCACCCTCGTCAACAGCGTGATCGGCGCCGCCGTGACCACGCCCGGCGTGCTGCGGCCCACCACCCGGGCCCCGGTGCTGGTCTGCGCGCCGGCCGACCGCGCCCAGTTCTCCGGCGACCGGGTGCTGCCCGGGCTGTCCCGCACCACCGGTGGCGAGGCCGGGCCGGGCAGCCTGCGGCTGGTCAGCACGGAGGCGATACCCGCGGGCCTGGCCCTGGTCGACGCACCCGACGTCGACTCGGTGGTGGAGGCCAACCGCGACCTGGCCGGTCAGCTGCTCGCCGCCGCCGACCTGTGGATCTTCGTCACCACCGCCGCCCGGTACGCCGACGCGGTGCCCTGGGACCTGCTGCGCACCGCTCAGGAGCGGGGCACCGCGCTGGCGGTGGTCCTCGACCGGGTGCCGTCCGAGGCGGCCGGCGAGGTCGCGGAGGATCTCGCCGGAATGCTGCAGCGGGCCGGGCTGGCCGGCGCCCGGCTGTTCGTGGTGGAGGAACGGCCGCTGACCGACGGCTTCCTGCCGGCCGAGCAGGTGGCGCCGCTGCGGGGCTGGCTGCACGGGCTGGCCGCCGACCAGGAGCAGCGGGCGGCCGTCGTCCGGCAGACGCTGGCCGGCGCGCTGGAGAGCCTGGACCAGCGGGTCCGCGGCATCGTTGCGGCGGTCGAGGAGCAGGACGCCGCGGCCGGTGCGCTCGAGGCGGCCGCGGAGGCCGCCTACGTCGCCGCCCGGGCCGGCGTGGACGAGGGTGTGGCCAACGGCAGCCTGCTGCGCGGCGAGGTGCTGGCCCGCTGGCAGGAGTTCGTCGGCACCGGGGAGTGGATGCGCGGCCTGCAGGCCTCGGTCGGCCGGCTGCGCGACCGGGTGACCGCCGCGCTCACCGGCCGCAGCACCCCGGCCGACGACCTGACCGGCGCCCTGGAGTCCGGCGTGGAGACCCTGCTGCGGGCGGAGGCCGACCGGGCCGCCGAGCGCACCGTGGCCGCCTGGCGCGGGCTGCCCGGCGGGCGGTCGCTGCTGGCGGGCCGCGAGGAGGAGCTGGAGGGGGTCTCGCCGTCGTTCACCGGCGCCGCGGCCGACGCGGTGCGCGACTGGCAGGGCACCGTGCTCGACCTGGTCCGCGACCAGGGGGCGGACAAGCGGTCGAAGGCCCGGCTGCTGTCCTGGGGCGTCAACGGGGCCGGTGCGGTGGTGATGGTCGCCGTCTTCGCCTCGACGGCCGGGCTCAGCGGCGCGGAGCTCGCCGTCGCCGGCGGCACCACCGCGATCGGGCAGCGGGTGATGGAGGCGGTGTTCGGCGACGCCGCCGTCCGCCGGCTGGCCGCCGAGGCCCGCGCCGACCTCGACCGCCGCGCCGACCAGCTGCTGCGCGACGAGCAGGAACGGTTCCGCACCCTCGTCGACGAGGCCGGGCCGACGGTGCAGAGCGCCGAGCAGCTGCGCGCCGCCGTCGCGGCGCTGGCCGCCGCCCGCGGGGCCGGCGCATGAGGCTCCGCGAGAGCCGCCGCGAGCTGCCGCTCACCGACCGGCTGGCCGCACTGCGCGAGGCGGTGGAGATCGCCGAGGACCGGTTGGAGGTACCGGAGGTCGCGCAGGCCCGCACGATGCTGGCCAAGGCCGGCGCCCGCGAGGCGCTGGGCGACGCGACCGTGGTGGCGCTGGCCGGCGCCACCGGCAGCGGGAAGTCCACGCTGTTCAACGCGCTGTCCGGTGCCGAGGTGAGCAGCCCTGGCGTCCGGCGGCCCACCACCGGCGTCGCGCACGCGACCGTCTGGGGCGCCGAGGGGGCCGACCGGCTGCTCGACTGGCTGCAGGTGCCGCTCCGGCACCGCGTCGAGCAGCCCGACAGCCCCGAGAGCAGGGCCCTCGACGGGCTGGTGCTGCTCGACCTGCCCGACCACGACAGCGTCCGGCTGGAGCACCGGCTGGAGGTCGACCGGCTGGTCGAGCTGGTCGACGTGCTCGTCTGGGTGCTCGATCCGCAGAAGTACGCCGACGCCGCCGTGCACGATCGCTACCTGGCCCCGCTGGCCGGGCACGCCGGGGTGCTCGTCGTCGTCCTCAACCAGGTCGACCGGCTCGACGAGCCGGCCGCCCGGGCCTGCCTGGCCGACCTGCGCCGGCTGCTGGACGCCGAGGGCCTGGCCGCCACCCCCGTGCTGGCCACCGCCGGGCGCACCGGTCAGGGGCTGCCCGAGCTGCGCGCGGAGCTGGCCCGCCGGGTGGCCGCCCGCCGGGCCGCCACCGACCGGCTGGCCGCCGACGCGCGGTCGGCGGCCGCCGCCCTCGCGGCGCACTGCGGCACCGGTGAGCGCAGTGCGCCGCGAGGGCGGC